>JAZDPW010000035.1:0-8758 GCA_043797305.1 Candidatus Jorgensenbacteria bacterium | reverse complement strand
AAGCGCCGAATCAGGCAAAAACTCTCGGGAGAGAGAAATGAACTTTTTTCAGAGGAGTTGTTGCGCTAAAAGCCCAACAGTCCTAAAGGTCTAGAAAAAAGCCCTTTACCCACAGGCCTATTTCAAGAAGGAAGCTAGTCCATTCTAATTTAAAAGGTAGCACAAAACCAAAAAATTGTCAATCCCCCACATAAGTATTATAAGTATACTTATGTGGGGGTCAATAGCTTCAGAATGCTCAAAAACCCCACTAACCAATTGAATAATGACGACCTACCGGAGCTGGAGCTTACCCTCCGGCCCGACACGTGGAAAGACTACGTCGGCCAGGAAAAAACCAAAGAGAACCTCCGACTGATAATGCAGGCCGCCAAGGAAAGAAAGGAAGTCTGCGACCACGTTCTCTTCTACGGCCAGGCCGGTTTGGGTAAAACTACTCTCGCCTATCTCATGGGGAAAGAAATGGGCGTAAACGTCCGGTCCACTTCCGGACCGGCTCTCGAGAAAACCGGCGACATCGCCGCCATTCTCTCCAATATGGAGCCGCATGAAATACTTTTCATCGACGAGGCTCACCGCATCAACAAGCTTGCTGAAGAAGTAATGTATCCGGCCCTCGAATCAAGAAAGCTTCATTTGGTGATAGGAAAAGGACCGTCGGCAAGAACCCTTACTCTGGACCTGCCGCCCTTTACCGTTATTGCCGCCACAACCCGCATCAACTTAATTTCCAACCCTCTTCGCTCCCGCTTCGGGGCAATTTTCCGGTTGGATTATTACAAAATCGAAGACATTGGGAAAATTATCCGCCGCTCGTCGGAAATTTTGGGCGTGAAAATCAGCCCTGAGGCAATCGCCAGGCTCGCTCTCGCTTCCCGCTTTACGCCCCGGGTTGCAAATCGACTCTTAAAAAGGGTTCGCGACTACGCTCAAGTCTACAAAGAGGACGGGATTGACGAAGAAGTTGTAAAAAAGACTCTCGCCATGCTCGATGTTGACGAATTGGGGCTCGAAGCGGTCGACCGGACTCTCCTTGAGGTCATTATCAAAAGATTCAACGGCGGGCCGGTGGGACTGCGGGCTCTCTCGGCTGCCTTAAACGAAGACCCGGGTACCATCGAAGAGGTTTACGAGCCGTTTCTCATGAGTCTGGGATTCCTTGAAAGAACCCAGCTCGGCCGCGTCGCCACCCGGGCATCTTTCGAGTACTTGAAACTCCCGATTAAAGCCGCCCTCCTCTAGGTTTTTATGAATCCCGTTAGAAGCCCAAGGCACTAAAAATTTCCATGAAATTTTTATGCTCGGCGCTAACAAGGATAAACCAAAAAATCACTTTTCACCGATATGACAAAGCCAAGCGTAAAAACAGGCTTCTAACGGGATGAAATTATTATCGTCCTCGGTCTCGGAGACCCGAAAAATTGCCGCTCTCCTTGCCGAAGAAATCAAAAAAACGAGAAATTGGCCGGCTCACGCTTTTGTCGTCGGGCTTAAGGGAAATCTTGGCGCCGGAAAAACCGTCTTTGTTCAGGGACTTGCCCGCGGTTTGGGAATAAAACGCAAAATTACGAGCCCTACTTTTCTAATTATCAGGAATTACGAATTAAGAAACGGGAATTACGGAAAGCTTTATCACGTTGACGCCTATCGCCTCAAAAGAGCCGGGGAGCTTTCGGCTCTCGGTTTTAAAGAAATGATCGGAAACCCGAAAAACATCATCGTCATCGAGTGGGCGGACAAAATGAAACAGCTTCTGCCGCAAACGCAAAAAACGACCTGGGTGGAACTAAAACCCGGCAAGGGCGAGAATGAAAGAGTAATAAATTTTTCAAACCGTAAAAAACAATGAAAACTCTTCTTTTAATCGATGCCAATTCCCTGATTCACCGGGCTTACCACGCTCTCCCGCCCCTTACCACCGCCGAAGGAAAACCGGTCGGTGCCATCTACGGTCTCTCGAGTATGCTCCTTAAAATTTTAAAAGAGGACAAACCGGACTATGCCGCTGCCGCTTTCGACACGCCGGAGCCGACCTTTCGCGAGGGACTTTTCAAGGAATACAAAGCCCACCGCCCGAAGACCGACGAAGAGCTTGTCCCTCAACTTACCGAAGCCCACAACCTTTTCCAAAAATTCCGCATTTCCTGCTTCGAAAAGCCGGGCTATGAAGCCGACGACGTAATCGCCGCTCTTACCAAGAAGTTCGGGACCGAGAAAGATTTGCGGATAATGATTTTAACCGGTGACCTCGACACTCTCCAACTCGTCCGGAAAAACAAGATTGTGGTGAAAACGCCGAAAAAGGGGGTAAGCGAAACGGTTATTTATGACGAAGCGGCGGTTGAAGAACGCTACGGTCTAAAACCCGAAAAACTGTCCGATTACAAAGGGTTGGTCGGCGACCCGTCCGACAACGTCCCCGGCGTGCCGGGAATAGGACCCAAGACCGCGAGCAGGTTGATTCAAAAATTCGGCAGCCTGGAAAAACTATACGAGAATCTGAAAAAAGCGGGGAACAAGTTCGAAGAAAAAATTCTGGAGAACAGGGAAAAGGCGTTTTTCTCGAAAAAATTGGTTGAGCTCCAGCCCGATATTCCGCTCGAGGCCGTTCTCGAGAAGCTTGTTCCCGATTTTTCCGACGGAAACAAGGACCTTATCAAATATTTCGGCGAGCTCGGTTTTCAAAGCTTAATCAAGCGGTCTTTCAGCGTTACCGCCCAAGAAATCGGGGGTGGGCCGGACGAGCGCAAAGAGAAAAAGAAAGACGCTATTTTCATAACCGGGGGCCGACGACTCCGAGGCGAACGCGGAAACGCTGGGTTCCGGGAAGATTAAAGTCGCCTTCGATTGGAAACCGATTTTGAAAGAGTTAAAGGAGCGCAAGTTCTTCCCCGCTCCGCCCCTCTTTGACCTCAAAATAGCGAGCTGGCTCATCGACCCGGATTGGAAAAACCCGGATTTTAAATCCCTATCGGAAAAATTCCTCACAAAAAGCGCGAGCGAGCCCGATAAGGAAACGCTTGCCGAGCTTTACAACCTCCTTAGGATTGAACTCGACAAATACGAGCTTGGGAACGTCTTCGAAAACATCGAGATGCCGCTTATCGAGGTTATTGCGGCGATGGAGAGTTGGGGAATCGGCGTAAACATCCGGGTCTTGAAAGCGCTGGATAAAGAAATTGAAGACGAACTCGAGGGGCTCGCGAAAGAAATCTACCGGGTAGCGGGGACGGTTTTTAACATTAATTCTTCGCGACAAGTCGGAAATGTCCTTTTTGAAAAACTCGGCATCAAGGAATTGGAGACGAAAACGACAACCAGCCGGCGCTCAACTTCCCAGGAAGTCTTGAAAGAAATGAAAGACAGACACCCGATTGTCGGCCTTATCATCGATTACCGGGAAGGTTTCAAAATAAAATCCACCTTCGTAAAACCTTTCATTGAGGCGGCGGAGAAAAACCATCGGGTTCATACCACCTTTCTCCAAACCGGCACCGCTACCGGCTGCCTTTCGTCGGAAAAACCCAATCTTCAGAACTTGCCCCAGGAATCGAAGTGGTCCAAGAAATTAAGGAGCGCTTTCGAGGCCCGACCCGGCTCGAGCTTCTTGGGCCTCGATTATTCCCAACTCAAATTGCGGCTCCTCGCCCACGTTTCGGGAGATAAAAAACTCAAACGGGCTTTCGAGGAGGGGGCTGACGCCCATAAACTGACCGCCGCCCAAATTTTCAACGTCTCGCTGGACAAGGTAACGCCGGCCATGCGCCGGTTGGGCAAAACACTCAACTTCGGGGTTGTCTACGGGATGGGGCCAAGGGCTTTTTCGGGTGTTTCCGGCATCACCCGCGAAAAAGCCGGGGAGTTTATAGAAGAATATTTCAAGGATTTCCCCGGCGTGAAAGAGTGGCAGGATAAAATAAAAAGCGACGTCCGGACTCTTGGCTTTGTGAAAAACGAAAACGGCCGGCGCCGCTGGTTTTCGGATTTTGCCGACGTCGAGCGGGCGGCCATCAACATGCCCATCCAAAGCCTGGGAGCCGACATCCTGAAACTGGCGATGATAAAAACTTTCCGGGCGCTTAAAGACAATAATTGGCTCGACACGAAAGTGAGGCCGATTCTTACCATTCACGACGAATTGCTCTTTGAAGTCGGCGATGATATTCTTAAGGGTGTTTCTGCTCTCCTTAAGGAAGTTGTGGAGAGCGCCTACGAAATTTCCGTTCCTCTCAAAGCGGAGACAAAAACCGGCAAAAATTTAGGCGAACTCAATGTTGAGAAAAATCGAACAAATTTTTGAAAATCTGGGCAGTTACCTAAGAAGCCCTTATATTTTCTCGCTTTTCGTGGTTTTCGTCCTCACGATGGTGGTTTTCGGAGTAAACGTTTATTTCGCGCCGACGCTTCTTGTAATTGTCACGATTCTCGTCTTTATCGCGGTTGCCGTCGTCGTATTGAACGGCTACCTGAAACTCGCTAAGTTAAGCCACGAGATAGAATCCAAAAACACCGAATTCCAGGCGGCCACCAGAAATCTCAAAGACGGCGTAATCATCTACAGCCCCGATTTCGAAATCCTCAACCTGAACCAGGCGGCCGAAGAAATCACGGAAACAAGAGCCGAAGAGGTGGTAGGAAAGAAAATAACGCCCCAGTCAATGAAGGACCCAAAACTCAAAATCATCACCCAAGTCCTTTTCCCGACTCTTGCTCCCACCGCCACCGACCTCTCGAAGGACTCCTGGCCCCAAATAGTGCGGATTGAAACCGAAAACCCACCTCTTAAGCTCCATACTATTCTCGACCGGCTAATTGACGACCGCAAAAAAACGGTCGGCTTCATAAAAGTGGTCCGGGACGAAACCCGCGAACGGGGGATAGTCGAATCCAAAGGCGAATTCGTAAGCGTTGCCGCTCATCAGCTCCGCACTCCCCTTACCGCCCTCAGTTGGTCGCTTGAGAGCCTGAACGAAAGCCTGAAAGACAAACCGGAAATTCAGGAACAACTGAAAGCCAGTTCCGACCTGACGGAACGGATGATTAAAATCGTAAACGATCTTTTGGATGTGGCAAAAATCGAAGAGGGTAAGTTCGGCTACAAATTTGAGGACGTGGAACTTTCCGAGTTCATCAGCCAGATAATTTCGCACGTCGAACCGATAGCCACCGGGTACGGCATCAACGTCCGCTTCGACGACAGAAAAAAGAAATACGGCGTAAGAATCGACTCAAGCCGTCTGGGAATGGTTCTCTCCAACATCCTCGACAACGCGATAAGATACAACACCAAAGATGGCAACGTTACCATAACGCTCGAGGAGGTCCTAAACGGCGGGCGGTTCGTTAAAATCCGGATTGCCGATACCGGCATCGGCATCCCGGAAGAAGAACTTGGCCATACTTTCGAAAAATTCCACCGAAGCCAAAACGCGATTCAAACAGAACCGAACGGCAGCGGTTTGGGCCTTTATATAGCGAAAAACATCGTAAAACGCCACGGCGGCGAAATCGGCGTCGAGTCCACGTTGGGGAGAGGGACGACGTTCTGGTTTACCTTACCCCTCGACAAAGTTCTCGTTCCGGAAAAGGGGGTGGTTTACGAAGAATAAGCCAAGAAAGGCCATGTCCGGACACAATAAATGGAAGCAGATAAAGGAAAAGAAAGGCGTTCTCGATAAAAAGAGAAGCGCCGTTTTTTCAAAGCTCTTGAAAGCGATTACGGTGGTGGCCCGGGATGGAGAAAGTCCTGATTTCAATCCCCGCCTCAAAGCGGCTCTCGAGCGGGCGAAACAGTCAAATGTTCCCCAAGAAAACATCGAAAGAGCAATTAAGAAGGTCCGGGAACGCGCCGAGAACCTCGAAGAAATTCTAATCGAAGCCTACGGTCCGGGTGGCGCCGCACTCATCATTGAGGCTATTACCGACAACAGACTGAGAACCGTTCAGGAAATCAAAATTATCCTTAAGGATTACGGCGGGCGGATAGCCGCACCGGGAGCGACCGCCTGGGCCTTCGAGCTGTCACCAGACAGAAGCCGGCAACCAAAATTCAAACAGGAGCTCGGCGGAGGGGACAAAGACAAACTCGAAAAGCTCGTTGGGGAACTTGAAGACCATGAAGACGTCCAAAAGGTTTATAAAAACACCTGATACCTTGATGGTTATTTTGGGCATCGACCCCGGCACAACAAGAATTGGCTACGGCGTCATCAAAAAAAACGGCGGGTCCTTGGAACACCTGGAGAGCGGTCTTATTGAGCTTACGGCCACAAACCACGGAGAAAAACTTGTCGCCTTGGAGGAAAAAATCAAAGCCGTTATCCGGAAAACGGGACCGGCAAGGATCGGCGTCGAAAAACTATACTTTACGAAAAACAAGAAAACGGCTCTTGCTGTTGCCGAAGCAAGGGGCGTGATTTTAAACACGATTATGAAAACCGGCATCCCTCTTTTTGAGGTCGGACCGAACGAAGTAAAGTTCGCCGTCACCGGCAACGGTCGGGCCTCAAAGGAATCGGTCGCCAAAATGGTCAATTATTTCCTGAAAATCAAACCAAAAAAGATGGTTGATGACGTAAGCGACGCCCTGGCTATCGCCATCGCCGTAAGCAACAAAAGAGGGGGTTGACCCCGTTAGAAGTCTTCAGTATAAAGATTTTTATAAAAATCTTTATACTCTGTAAAGACAGAATATAACGAGCAATACAAGCCTATTCGATAGTGGTATCCAGCCCAGATGAAGCGGGCTTCTAACGGGGTTGACACTCCGAGGTTCTCGGCTATACTTCTCTAAAATATAAAAGCCGGTATGGCTAAAGGTCGTATCTAAGGTTCAATTTATGGCTATTATCGACGAAAAAATCATCGGACTGAGAGCCGAGGAAGAAGGCGAAGACGTAGACAGCGAAGCGGAGGAAGGTGCCAACAGCACGGACGACGACGAAGACGATGACGACGAAAACTTAGAATACTAAAATTACAAAATGAAACCCTGCTCGGTTCGCGACATGGGCGGGGTTTTTATTTGAAATAAAACCAGGAAACGCTGTAAAATGTAAGGGTGGCTAAAAACAAAAAAACAAAAAGGAGATACGAGGCTACTTACAGGAAACACATCTTTCTCTCGGTCTTCCTCGTAGTCGTTGTCCTTACAATTTTCTTCATTGCTACCGGTAGTATTTATGTCACGGTCCTGATGAGGGGTTTGCCCTCTCCGGAACAGTTTGGCGAAAGAAGAATCAGCCAATCCACGAAACTCTACGATCGAACCGGCGAGGTACTTCTTTATGAAATACACGGCGAGGAAAAAAGAACGGTCGTCCCTTTCGATGAAATCCCCGAATATCTGAAAGAAGCGACTCTCGCGGCCGAAGACGCCAATTTTTACAATCAACCGGCTTTTAATCTGAAGGGCATTATCAGAGCCTTCATAGTCAATTTGAGAGAGGGACGAATCAGTCAGGGCGGCTCGACTATAACCCAACAGCTTGCCCGAAGCGCATTTTTATCCACCGAAAGAACGATCACGAGAAAAGTAAAAGAGTTAATCCTCGCCATAGAGCTGGAATCAAAATATTCCAAAGACGAGATTTTCGCTCTTTATCTCAATCAGATTCCTTACGGCTCGAATGCCTACGGCGTCGAGGCGGCAAGCCAAACTTATTTCAATAAATCGGTCCGCGACCTTTCTCTCGAAGAGGCGCTTATTGTCGCAAGCCTCCCCCAAGCGCCAAGTTATTATTCACCTTGGGGCAGCCACACCAATGATTTGTTCAAACGCGCAAACCGGGTTCTTGAGAGAATGGTTGAGTTGGATTACCTCACAAAAGACGAGAAGGAAGAAACGAAGGTGGCTAATGTCGTTTTTGCGCCCCCTTCTCTCGGCATGATAAAAGCCCCTCATTTCGTGCTCGCGGTGAAAGAATATTTAATTGGGCGCTACGGCGAAGAAGAAACGGTAAACGGGGGCCTGAAGGTTATAACGACGCTTGATTGGGAAATACAGCAAGCGGCGGAAGAGGCGGTCTTAAACGGCGCGAATCGGAACGAAGAACTCTACGGCGGCAAAAACGCAGCCTTGGTTGCCGAAGACCCCAAGACGGGCCAAATTATCGCCATGGTCGGTTCCCGTGATTACTTTGACACCGAAAATGAGGGGAACTTTAACGTCGCCACTCAGGGCTTCCGCCAACCGGGCAGCGCGCTGAAGCCTTTTGTTTACCTTACGGCTTTCCAAAAAGGTTACAGCCCGAAAAGCGTGGTCTTTGACGTCCCTACCGAGTTCGCCGCCCAAAACCCCGATTGCCCGCCCATCGTCGATTTTATGAACGAGAACGACGAATGTTTCCACCCTCAAAACTTTGACGGCATATTTAGAGGACCCGTTCCGCTCGAGGAAGGCCTCGCTCACTCCATAAACGTTCCCTCGGTTAAAGTTCTTTATCTTGCCGGCTTTGACGACGTCCTCTCGACCATCGAAAGTTTCGGGATAAGCACCTTGAAAGAAAGGGGGCGTTACGGACTCTCCCTGGTTTTGGGCGGAGGTGAAGTGAAACTGATCGAATTGGTGAAAGCTTACTCGACTCTCGCCGAAGAGGGAACGAGGCATGAGCAAGGTTTGGTTCTTAAAATCGAAAACGGAGACGGCGACACGATTGAGGAATGGACCGATGAGAGCGAGAGGGTTTTCGAAGCCCAATACGTGAGAACTATAAATCAAATCCTATCCGATACGAGTTTGAGGGGCGGACTTTTTCAG
>JAZDPW010000034.1:0-52700 GCA_043797305.1 Candidatus Jorgensenbacteria bacterium | reverse complement strand
TTTTGCCTGGATTTCCCTGGTTCCGATACCTAACGAGATTTTCGTGATTCCGGCCGGTCTCATCCGCTACGGGTTTTTAAAAACGATTCTAATTACTTTCGCCGGCAATATTGTTTTCAATTTTCTTGCCCTGAATTTCGGGAATTTGTTCGTTTAACGGGAATTTTTGTTTATAATTAACGAGATGCACGAAGCCATTAAAATGCCGCCCCACGAAGGAGAACCCGACTCGCCTCTATCCGTGCCGGAGCGGATTCTTGCCCAAGCGAAACTATTGGAAATTTTAGGGAAGCCAACCGAGAAGGAACGAGAGGATTGGATGGAGGAAAGCTCGGGTCCATTTCGGAAGTTGGAAGAAGACCCGGAATTCAGACGGCTTATAAGAGAGGGTAATTTTGAGGAGGCTCTGGCTCGTCTTGAAGCGTTTAAAAAAGAACAAAAAGAAAAACAAGAAAAAACAGCATAGGTTTTTAAATGCTTGGTGGAATGTGGTGAATTGGCGGCAGGTTGAGAAAAATTTGGAAAGAATCACCTAACCTATAACGTAGTGCGCCCCCGGACTTCCGTAGAAGCCGGGGGCGCGGTTGCGTTGGGGTGGGCTGGTTCAGCCCTTCTCGATGATCCCGACCCACGGTCCCATCGGGACCGAGTAGACGAAGGGGAGTCCGTGGACGGTACAGCCGCTTTTGAGCCGTACCTCTTCCACCGTGACGGTGAAGCCAGAGATCCACGAGCCGTCGATGAGCGTCGCCCTGAGCTGGAACACCTTTGCTCCCCCGGGCATGATCGTGATGGGGGAGATGAATCCAAAGGGCAGTGTCACGCCGGGCGGGTTCACCGGCACGAAGCTGATGAAGGGTGTGATGGCCGTCGTGCCGGTCACCATGGTGACGTCCGACATCATGGCCTGGCCCTTGAGCTTCATGACGATCATCTCGACCGTCTCGTTCTCCTTCCCCTCGTTCGTCACGATAAGGTTGAGCCAGGGCGTCCACGCGTTCGGCCGGACCGTCTCGCCCGGCTCGAGGTAGGCGTGCACTTCGCACGACACCACCGGCTCGGTGAGGGTGTCGCTGTCGTTGCAGGCGGCAGCGACTACGAGCGCGATGAGCGCGAGGCACCAGACTGCAATCTTGCTCAACTTCATGGTTCACCTCCGTGTGAGGCGAGAGGGGGTTACCCTCTGCGCGTGGGAATAGCTTCTTTAACGCTACCACATATTATGAAAAATGTCAAATAGGGCAAGTTTTAAAAAGGGGAAAGGCGCGCGACCCGGAGATCGTGCGCCTTATCCTTGCTGTTGCGGAGCTTCACCATCACCGGCTCCTAGTTCGCGATGCCCTGCGCTTTCATGAGACGCAGGGCGAGTTCGGGGACCGGGAAGAAGACGAGATGGTGCATGACGTTGCCACCCGGTCGGACGCGGCGCGTGAGGCCCATCTTGACAAGGCCGCGAACGCCGACGAAGAGCTTGCCGACGGGGTACCCATTCTTCTTCGCCCTCTCGCCGAGAGCTTGCCATGTCGCGCCGACCCACGGGCCGGCTTCCTGCGAGCAGGTGATGAGAAGCGCGGCGGCCTCCTCACATTCCGCCTTGCCGAGTGTGGAGAGGAGAGCCTGGCGGCGGGTGTCGATTGCTCCCGGGGGGCAAGGCATCTGCTCCTCGATCAGGAACAATCCTTTCTCCACCTGTTTCAAGGTACACCTCCTTTCGGGAAAAGTGGTCAGTCCTGAGGTGCTTTTACTATGTCGCAGTTCAATTGCGCTGTAAATAGAAGCAAAATCCCTCATCACAAGATGAGGGATTTTGCTTTGTGCCGAGGGAGGGACTTGAACCCTCACGCCCTTTCGAGCACAGGATTTTGAGTCCTGTGTGTCTGCCAATTCCACCACCTGGCCATATTATAACGATTGTAAAAACCGAAGAAAATTTGCTACGGGGTAAATCTGCCAGTTCCGCCACCTCGGCATTTTCATTGATAATGACACAAAAAAAAGTTACAGTAAATAGTAATCAGCAAAACATGGCCAGGGTTATTTCAATCTGCAATCAAAAGGGGGGAGTTGGGAAAACCACCACGGCGATGAATCTCTCGGCTTATCTTGCGATGACCGGCAAGAGAGTTCTTTTGATTGATTTCGACCCGCAATTTAACGCCACCGTCGGCTGCGGCGTGCGCTACGGGGCGGACGAGACCATCTACCACGCCTTGCTTGCCGGAGCGGCTCCCGAGCGGGTGATAAAACAAACATTTCTCGCGAACTTCGACATTGTGCCGGCTTCGGCCGATTTGGCTGGGAGCCTTATTGAACTCGTGAATCTTCCCGACCGGGAAAACTATCTTAAAAATTTTGTAAGCCGCCTTCGCGGTAATTACGATTTTATCCTCATTGACTTGGGTCCGAGTTTGAATCTCCTCACCATTAACGGCCTCGTGGCTTCCGATGAAGTTATCGTTCCCATCCAGTGCGAGTACTACAGTTTGGAAGGATTGAGCCAGCTTTTGCAGACGATTGATTTGGTAAAAACCAATCTCGGCCACGACATCAAAGTGGCCGGGGCGCTCCTTACGATGTACGACAAGCGGGAAAAACTTTCCCGCGAGATTGCCCGGGAAGTGCGCCGTAGGTTTCCTTACCGCGTCTATGAGGTGGAAATTCCCCGTTCAATTGCTCTTGCTGAAGCGCCGAGTTTCCAGAAACCCGTCGTGCTCTACGCTCCCCAATCGTCCGGCGCCCGGGCCTACGAACTCCTGGCACGGGAAGTTATCGGCGTGGAGGCTCCTTTTCTCCCGCCGGACAATTTTGGCTCCGGTCGCGGCCCGCAAAACGGACTCTAAAGTATCCCCTTTTCCGCATTTGACCCCGTTAGAAGTCCTCGGCAAAAAATTTCGGGCGAAATTTTTTGCTCTGTGATAATGAGAAGAATGAGCAATAAAATGTCCTTTTTATTAGCTGAATTTATCCCCAGATATACAGACTTCTAACGGGGTTGACATAAAAGGCCTATCTTTTATCATTTTTATCAGTTCGTGGCTTTCGGGGTGTCTCGGGCGCCCTTAAGGAAGGGAGCGTACGGTCCTGAATTTAGGGCCGCTCATTCATTTCGGATGTCTACGGACTCATGCGCGTGCATGCAAACCGAAGCAGAGGGAGGTACGGCTGAAATCTGCGGAAACGAGTACTTCATAAATTTCGAGGTGTTCTTTAATTAATTATTATTAAGACTCGAAATCTCACTTGGAGAAAACTTTCTGCGGAGCTTGGTCAGGCCACCTCTGTTTTGGTTTTATAAAAGCCGATTGACGCGGATTTTAGACGTAATAATATAGAAGTAATGCTTGGAAAAGGACTGGAATCATTAATTCCGAAAAAGGACAACAAAGCGTCCCAAACATTTTCAAATTCACCGCAAAGTGCAGAGCGACCGGCTTTTTTTGAGAAAAGTGTCTCGGAGCCCGAGCGGGCACGGTTCGAAGCGAAGCGAGAGAGCGAGGGTGAGAGGCAAGTGGGCGAGCGGCACGCTGGGACGCGAGACCCCGTCTTTTCGAAAATGAAGCCGGCCGCTCAAGAAGCAATTTTTCATATTGAAGTTGAAAAAATACAACCAAATCCTTTTCAGCCGCGCCGGGCTTTCAATCAAGAGGATTTAGCCGAGCTTGCTCAGTCAATCCGTGAGTTCGGAATCATCCAGCCGCTTGTCGTTACCAAAGTGGAAAGCGAGACGCCGACCGGCCCCGAAGGAGCCCCCTTAGGGGGCACCGAAGTTTCATACCAGCTTATTGCCGGGGAGCGCCGGCTTATGGCCGCAAAACTTATCGGTCTGCCGAGGGTGCCGGTAATTGTGAAGCGCTTTGACGTTCACCGGAACAAACTGGAGGTGGCGCTCGTCGAGAACATCCAGCGGAGCAACTTGAATCCGATTGAAGCCGCCCGGGCTTACGCCAGACTTCAGGACGAGTTCAATCTCACCCAACGGGAAATAGCCGCAAAAATCGGTAGGAGTCGGGAGACAGTCGCAAACGCCGTCCGGCTTCTCGGCCTTCCCGGCAACATTCAGGACGCTCTTTCGGAGGGTAAGATAAACGAGTCCCAGGCCCGGTTGATTCTTACTTCCGCCGACCCGGTAATGCAGAACGAACTGTTCGAAAAATTTTTGAGCGGCAAAACCGTTGCCCGAACGAAAAGCGAACTTCCAAAAGTTGTTGACCCGGAGTCGAAGTATTGGGAGAAGCGCCTTGAAGAGAAACTGGGGAACCCGGTTGAGGTTCAAAGAAAAGAAGGCCGGGGCAGAATAATAGTCAGATTCCACTCCGAAGCGGAGTGGCGGAACCTACTCGACAAGGTGATGGGCTCCGAGACGGAGTAGTGTTAGCGGTTGAGTTTGGAGCTTACTTCCTTTACGCCTTCCACGCTTTTAATTTTTACGATAAGTTTTTCGATTCGCGATTTTGAGAGCGGTTCGGTTTTTATGGTGACGGTTGCCAGTACCCCGCGCTTGTCGGTGGTGCTCTGGAGATAAATGATGTTTATTTTCCTTGCCCCGAATTCGGCGGTGATGTCTTTTAAAAATCCGGGGCGGTCATGATTTACGATTTTGAATTCCGTGCTTTTGGGTTCTCGGCCAGCCGGAGGGCAGGTGACTTTTCTTATTATTTCTTTAACCTGGTCTCTGGCGAGTGAGGTTTTAATGAATCGCAGCCAGTCTCCCGAAGGTTTTTTACCCCGCTGAGTCATAATTTCCACCACGTCGCTGGAGTGAAGCTGGTAGTCAAGCGGCACTATTTTTCCGTTTACTTTCGCTCCGACGCATTGATTACCGATTTCACTGTGGATATGGTAGGCAAAATCAACCGGCGTCGCTCCGAGCGGCAAGTCAATAACGTCGTTATGAGGCGTGATTACGAAAATCCGGTCCTTGAAGAAATCACCAGCGAGAGAATCGACGAAGTTCTTGTCGGAAATGTTCTGCTGCCAGTGGCGGAGCTGTTCCACCCAGAGAAGTTCCTTATGGTTCCGCACGCCCCGCCAGTTCCGGCTAAGCCGCCTGGAGCCTTTTACCTGCTCGTAGGCCCAATGGGCGGCAATGCCGAATTCATCTTTTTTGTGCATTTCTTCGGTGCGGATTTGAAATTCGGTGATTTTATTGTCTTCGGCAAAAACAGTGGTGTGCAAACTTCGGTAACCGTTGGACTTGGGTCTTGCGATGTAGTCCTTTATTCGGCCCGGTAAGGGCGGCCAAACTTTATGGATTATCCCGAGTACGGTGTAGCAATCTTCAACGGTTTTGACGATAATTCGAAGAGCCATCAGGTCGTAAATCTTTTCGAAGTCCATATCGTGGCGGTGAAGTTTTTTGTACAAACTGGAATAGTGCTTGGCTCGGGAATCAATGGTAATCGGTTTTATACCGTTTTTCACAAGCAGCCTTCTCACAACCGGTTTCATTTTCTCCGCGTATTTTTCCCTTTCTTCGTATTTTTCCTTCACGTTCTTCAAAAGCCATTTGTATTCGTCGGGGTGAAGGTACGGGAAAGCCAAATCTTCCAGTTCGCCGGAGAGGCGCTGCATGCCGAGCCGGTAAGCGAGAGGCGCATAAATTTCACTTGTTTCCCAGGCAAAAAGTTTCTGCCGCTCGGGCGGCAGAAACTTTAAAGTCAGCATATTGTGATGGCGGTCGGCGAGCTTGATGATAACCACCCTCAAGTCGCGGCTGAAGGAAATGATGAATTTTCGGAGGGTTTCTATGTCCTGATTTTTTTCCGGGTACTGGACTTTGTCGAGTTTTGTGAGGCCGTCAACGATGGAAGCTATTTCTTTACCGAACCGTTTTTCGATGTCGCGGAGAGTATAACCCGTGTCTTCGATGACGTCATGGAGAAAGGCGGCGGCCACCGATTCCTGGTCGAGGCCCCACCCGCTTACGGTTTTGGCAACCGCTTCGCAATGGGAAAAGTAAGGTTCGCCGCTCTCGCGTTCTTTGTCTTTGTGAGCCTCTTTCGCGAAGTTATAAGCCTCGTAAACGGGGCTTTTTTGCGGATATTTTTGAAGCCAACCGGTATCCATTGGGAATTTTAATTTTACCTTTTACGGGTTCTCTTGACAACCTTCGGAGCTCCGCTAAAATATCATAACTGGATTGGCAATAAAAGGTCGTGAGTGCCAATAAAAGACAAACCTATGAATTTTAAACCATTATCGAATCACGTTTTCATAGAACCGATCGAGGAAGAGAAAATATCGAAGTCGGGAATCGTTCTTCCGGAAACGGCCGAGAAAGAAAAACCAATGAAGGGAAAAATCCTGGCCGTCGGTCCCGGCAAATTGAACGAAAAGAACGAACGGGCGCCGATGTCGGTTAAGGTCGGCGATATCGTTTTGTTCAAGAAATACGGACCGGACGAGATTGAGCTCGATAGCAAGAAATATTTGGTCGGCGACGAAGACGACATCTTAGCAATAATTGACTAATGACGGATAACTCATGACCCGCGACGGTCATAAGTCATTAGTCATAAGTTATCAGTTAAACACATGGCAAAGAAAATTTTATTCAACGAAGAGGCGCGAAGTGCCATTAAAAAAGGCATCGATAAACTCTCCGAAGCGGTGAGAATGACGCTCGGTCCCCGGGGACGGGCGGCGGTCATCGAAAAAAGCTACGGAACACCGCAGGTTACTTTTGACGGCGTTTCCGTTGCCAAAGAGATAGAACTTGAGGATAAATTCGAAAATCTCGGCGCCGACTTCATAAAGCAGGCGGCCGACAAAACCAACGACAACGTCGGCGACGGCACAACCACTTCGGTAGTTTTGGCCCACGCCATGATTGAAGAAGGCGAAAAAGCCATTCGCGAGAAGGGCTTCAACGTCATTCAGCTTGCCGAAGAGCTCAGGAGAAAGAGCGAAGGTATCGTCAAAAAGCTGGAAAATCAGAAAGAACTCATAAACGACAACAAAAAAGTGGAGGAAGTAGCTTCTCTTTCGGCCAAGGACGCCGGCATCGGCAAGCTTATCGCCGAAGTGATGGGGAAAATCGGCAAAGAGGGCGTGGTTACGGTTGAGGATTCAAATACCATCGGCAATTCCTACGAGATGGTTGAGGGCCTTCAGTTCGACCGCGGTTATATCTCGGGTTACATGATCAGCAATCCGGAACGGATGGAAGCGGCGCTTGACGAACCCTACGTCCTCGTAACCGACAGGAAGATTTCCGCGATAAGCGACCTTTTGCCGCTTTTGGAAAAAGTGGTTCAGTCGGGCAAGAAAGAACTCTTAATCGTTGCCGAAGACATTGACGGCGAAGCGCTCGCCACTTTAGTCGTAAACAAACTTCGCGGCACCTTTAACGTTTTGGCGGTAAAAGCCCCCGGTTTCGGCGACCGGAAGAAAGAAATGCTCGAAGACATCGCGATTGTAACCGGCGCCACTTTCATTTCCGAAGATTTGGGGAAAAAATTGGAGAGTGCGGAAGTGGCCGACTTGGGCCGCGCCCGCCGCGTCGTTGCCGACAAAGACACCACCACTATCGTTGACGGCGGCGGCGACAAGAAAATTATTGATGAAAGGATTCACCGGTTAAAGTCCCAAATTAAGGCAACCGATTCGGATTTTGACAAGGAGAAGCTGCAGGAGCGGTTGGGCAAGATTTCGGGAGGAGTAGCGGTGATAAAAGTCGGAGCGCCGACCGAATCGGCTCAGAAGGAATTGAAGCAGCGGGTGGAAGACGCGGTCCACGCCACTCGAGCGGCTATGGAAGAAGGCATCGTGCCGGGTGGCGGGATGGCTCTTTTCCACGCCGTGCCGGACGGCCCCTCGGAGTCGTCATCGGTTGGCGGGGCCGTCAACCTGATTTTGAACAAAGCGAGAGAGGCGCCGCTTCGGGCCATCATCGCAAACAGCGGCGTAACGCCCGATGAAATCATCGGGAAACTGGCCGGTGAGAAGGACGTCTGGGTCGGGTTTAACGCCATAACCAATAAAATCACCAACCTGAAGGAGGTAGGCATTATTGACCCCTTGAAAGTCACCAAAACCGCCTTTTTGAACGCCATATCGGTGGCTGCCACCTACCTTACGATCGGGGTGGCCATTACCGAGATTCCGGAGAAGAAAGAAAAGGAAGGAGGAGTGTCGCCGATGTACTAGTATGCGAATAGCCCCCGCGAAAAGGCACATGCGAATATAAAACCCCAAAAACCCTCATAAAATGAGGGTTTTTGGATGGGGGGTTAACCCCCCACATAAATACTTATGTGGGGGGTTGACTTTCGGGGTGAGGGTGGTACAATGGGAGGATAAGCCTATGAAACGGGCTATTTTTTTTGGAACAAAAGATTCTGCCTGGGTAAGGAAGGCCTTTCACTGGGTGGAAAAGAAGATAATTTCAAGCTGTATTTCGGTTGTGCTTGTGGCAGTAGGCATCATTACCCCCGTAAGGGGTCTTTTTCCGATGATAGCCGTTGCCGACGACCGGCCGCCTTACCAGACGGCAGAAGTGATTTTAACGGCTTATTCCTCAAGCGTTGACGAAACCGACAATACGCCTTTCATTACCGCCTCCGGGGCAACGGTAGAGGATGGGATAATAGCCAACAACTGCTTGTCTTACGGCACGGAAGTTCAGATTCCCGAGCTTTTCGGCGACAAAATTTTTATCGTTCAAGACAGAAAACACTCCCGCTACAGTTGCAACTGGGTTGATGTTTGGTACCCTTCCAAACAAGAAGCCGAGGAATTCGGTATTACTCGGGGAACGGAGATGTTAATTTTCGATTAAGGTCTTTCGGCGCGGAATGGTGTATAATTAAGCCATGAGCACGACCACCATTATTTTAATAATCGTCGGAGTTATTCTTCTTTGGGCGGTTTTCATTTTCAACGGTTTCGTTCGTTTGCGCTACAGAGTGAAAGAGGCGCTCTCGGACATCGAGGTTCAACTGAAGCGTCGCTACGATTTGATTCCGAACGTGGTGGAAGCCGTGAAGGGTTATGTAAAACATGAGCGGGGAACTTTGGAAAAAGTGACGGAGGCAAGAACGAGAGCGATGGGGGCCGGGAATTTGCGCGAGAAGGCCGGCGCCGAGAACATGCTCACCGATACCTTGAAAACCCTTTTCGCCCTTTCGGAAAATTACCCGGACCTGAAAGCGAACGCCAACTTTCTTGATCTTCAGCGGGAGCTCTCCGACACCGAGAACAAAATTCAGGCGGCGCGCCGTTTTTACAACGGTCAGGTGCGCGACCTAAATACCAAAACCGAGTCTTTCCCTTCTAACCTCATTGCCCGGATGTTTAAATTCGGCAAGGAGGAATTTTTTGAAACTAAAGAAGAGCTCGAAAAAGAACCGGTGAAAGTCAGGTTCTAGAATGGCCGATCTATACGCTAACAAATCTTCCAATATCAGGAAAACGTGGCTTTTGTTCATGTTATTTTTCGCCGTAGTTATCGGTCTGGGCTGGATTTTCTCGCAGGCTTACGGCAGTCCGGTAATTTTATACGTTGCGGTGATTTTTTCGGTTCTTATGAGTTTTATAAGCTATTGGCATTCCGACAAAATCGTGCTCCGGATGACCAGAGCCCGGCCCGTTACCCGAGAGAACGCCCGCGAACTCTGGAACATCGTGGAAAATCTTTCCATTACGGCCGGTCTTCCGATGCCCAAAGTGTATTTGATAGACGAGGCGGCGCCGAACGCTTTTGCGACCGGCCGCGATCCCGAACATGCGGTGGTAGCCGTCACGCGGGGACTTTTGGAACGGCTTGACCGTTCAGAGCTTGAAGGAGTTATCGCTCACGAACTTTCTCATATCGGCAACCGCGATATGCTCGTTTCCACCGTGGCCGTGATTTTGGTCGGGTTTATAGCAATTTTGTCCGACATATTTTTGCGTTCAATGTTCTGGCGTAGTTTTGGAAGAGGTCGGCGGGATAGCGCGGGCGGTATTATGCTTCTTATAGGGATTGCTTTTTCAATTCTTGCGCCGATTTCGGCGATGCTGATCCAACTTGCGATTTCCCGCAAGCGCGAGTTCTTGGCCGACGCCTCGGGCGCGCTTTTGACCCGTTACCCGGAAGGACTAGCTAGCGCTCTTACGAAAATTTCAAAAGACCCGCGGCCTTTACCCGGGGCGGCAAACTCAAACGCCCATCTTTGGTTTGACGACCCGTTCACTCACGGTATTGACGGTCGTAAAAAAACGCCGTGGCTCCACAAATTATTCATGACGCATCCGCCGGTCGAAGAAAGAGTCATGGCTTTGCGGGGAATGTCCGTTTTAAAATGACAGACCCTTTTAAAGTAACAAAGCTGGATAAGTTGTTTGTCGCAACCGTTCTTAAGCTTTTCCCGCCGCAGGTCACGCCCAACCAAATCACGATTTTCCGTTTTTTCACCGTTCCTTTCGTCGCTTTTTTTATTTCGATCGGCGAATACAAATGGGCTTTTATTCTTTTCGTGATTTCCGCTTTCTCGGACGCTTTAGACGGCGCGCTTGCCCGCACCACCGATCGGGTTACCGAATGGGGTACGGTTTACGACCCCGTGGCCGACAAGCTGCTCATCGGCTTTTCCATCTTTCTTATTTTGCCGAAGTTTTTGGACCCGCGGCTCGCCTTCACGATTATTTTTCTCGAAATGTTTATGATAGGCGCGGGTTACTACTTCAGGAATTTCGGGCAAAAACAAGTTTTGTCGAATTGGTGGGGGAAGTCAAAAATGCTCACGCAGTCGGTGGGCGTCTCGCTTGTGCTTCTTTATTCCATTCTCCCCTTCGGTTTTTTGATTTTGGCGGCTGAATACATTCTTTACGCGGCGGTCGGGCTTGCTTTAATAAGTCTTATAACCTACAGTCTCTAAGAATCTAAAATGAAAAAAACCATAGTCATAGCCCTCGGCGGCTCCGTTGTTTTCCCCGATCACATTGATTGGGGTTTTTTGAGGCAATTTCGTTCGTTTGTCTTGCGGCAGATAAAGAAAGGAAGAAAGTTCGTAATCGTGGTGGGCGGCGGGCGCCTCAGCCGGATGTATGTTGAAGCGGCGGCAAAAGTAACGACCGTCAAAAACGAAGACAAGGATTGGCTGGGCATTCACGCCACTCGCTCGAACGCCCATCTTTTGCGAACCATTTTTCGGGACATCGCCGACCCGGTGGTGATTGACGGTCGTCACAGAATCGGGAAGCTCAGGTTTCCCGTAACCATTGCCTCGGGCTGGCGGCCGGGCTGGTCCACCGATTATGTGGCATCAGTGCTCGCCCACGACTTCGGCGTGGAGGAATTCGTCATTGTCGGAAAACCGGACGGAGTTTACACCAAAGATTTCATGAAGCACGATGACGCCGAACACATTCCCGAAATCACCTGGCGCCGTTACCGAAAGTTGATTCCGGCAAAATGGAAGCCGAGTTCGCATGCGCCCGTTGACCCGGTGGCCGCCCGCTTCGCCGAAAAAAACAAACTTGTTTCGGTTGTGCTCTCCGGCAAGGATTTGAAAAATTTGGAGGCGCTATTGAACAATAAAGATTTCAAAGGCACTATTATTAAATAGGTTCCCGATTTGTCTGAGTGAAACGAAGCTACAAATCGCAATCCCGCTAGGGGAAGGGTGCATGAGTGGTTTAAATGGCAGTCCTGGAAAGACTGTGTGTCAGAAATGGCACCGCGAGTTCGAATCTCGCCCCTTCCGCCAATATACAAAAAGCATATCCTTGTGATATGCTTTTTGTATATCTTCAGGCGAGATTCAAACGGGAAAGGCCTGCCTGCCGGCAGGCAGGGGTCGGGAAAACGCCCCTCGGTCCTGAGACCCTCGGGATCGAAGGAGGAGTTTTCCCGTAGCGGAAATACTAAAACCGCTGGGTTTTAGAAAATTTTGTGAATACAAAATTTTGTTCGATTCCTCGCCCCTTCCGCTAACTATGGCAAAAATTGCAAAGAGATTAGGTGTTATAATTGAGGAGTTAATTAGTTAAGGGAACGTATAAAAACTTTATTTTCAATTGTTATGCAAAAAAACAATATCATGGCAGAGTATATTTGGATGGATGGTAGAAAACCAACCGCGAAGTTGCGTTCTAAGACGAAGATTATAGACGGCCCAATAGAGCGACTTTCAGATATCCCTTTGTGGAGCTTTGATGGGTCAAGCACAGAGCAGGCCGAGGGGCATTTTTCCGATTGTCTCTTGCAACCGGTGTACTTCGTATCCGATCCTGTCCGAGGTAAACCACACGCACTTGTCATGTGTGAGGTGCTCCAAGCTGACGGTACGCCGCACCCTACAAATACACGTGCAGTACTCAAAAAAGTCGCAGCAAAATTCGCCAAGGAAGAACCATGGGCGGGGATCGAGCAGGAGTATACGTTGTATCACAATAACCATCCGACTGGCTGGCCAGAGCATGGTTTTCCACATCCGCAAGGTCGTTATTATTGCGGTATTGGTGTCGATGAAGTGTACGGCCGGCCGGTGGTTGAAGAGCATATACAGGCATGCCTTGCTGCAGGGATTGTAATTTCTGGAGTGAATGCGGAAGTCATGCCGTCACAGTGGGAATTTCAAATTGGACCACTTCCACCATTGGAAGCAGCCGATCAGCTGTGGCTGGCGCGGTGGTTGCTCTATCGTTTAGGAGAGAACCATAAGGTTTATGCAAAACTTGATCCAAAACCCATGCCGGGAGATTGGAATGGAGCGGGCGGTCATACGAATTTCTCTACCAAGGCCATGCGGAAGAAAGGAGGGATCAAGGCGATCGAAGCAGCATGCAAGAAATTGGGTAAATTCCATAAGCAACACATTGCTGTTTATGGGGCAGACAACGATAAAAGACTTACCGGTAAGCACGAAACATGCAGCATTCGTCAGTTCCGTTATGGGGTTTCTGATCGTGGGGCCTCGATTCGCATCCCGGCGATGACTGCACAACAAAAACGCGGCTACCTGGAAGATCGTCGGCCGGCGGCAAACCTCGATCCGTATCAGGTTTTTACCGCACTCCTGGAAACTATTTGTGGTCAGGGCTTTGACCCTGCGAAACATCAGTGGGAACCGCAAGTGGTGATTTAATTGTTGTCGCCAAAAAACAGGGTTATTTATGATTTTGTTAGCGGGCTACCGCCCGCGAAAAACTTGTGGATTCGAGACCTCGACTGAGCTCGGTCGAAGTCCAAGCTCACCATCCTGAACGAAGTTGAAGGAAAATCGTCCTTTCCGCTCCGGTTCGGTTCGGATATTTTCAAACAGACACCGTCAATACACATGGTCGTCAGGATTGCCAAAGCATTGGATGTTCCAATTTAAGAATTGATAAAAACTTGTGAGAAAAATTTATCCAACAAAATTAAAAGCCGGTGACGAAGTAAGGGTTATTGCCCCCTCCCGTTCTTTGGCGATTATATCAGAAGAATCGAGAAAAATTGCCAACGATAGGTTCTTGAGTTTAGGACTAAAACTCAGTTTTGGGAAACATTCAGAAGAGAAAGACGAATTTTCGTCTTCTAATGTGAAATCCCGCGTGGAGGATTTACACGACGCATTCCGTGATAAAAACGTTAAAGCTATTATTACGGTTATCGGGGGTTTTAACAGCAACCAGTTATTAAAATACCTGGATTGGGATTTAATAAAAAATAACCCAAAAATATTTTGCGGTTACTCCGACATAACCGCCTTAAATAATGCGATTTTTGCTAAAACAGGATTGATTTCATATTCTGGACCTCACTATTCAACCTTCGGTCAAGAACTTTATTTCGATTACACTTTAGAATATTTCAAGAAGTGTCTTTTTTCAGAAAACCAGCTTGCGATTATTCCCAGCGAACAATGGAGTGATGATTCCTGGTATAAAAACCAAAGAGAGAGAAACCTCATCAAGAACGGCGGTTTCTTCGTCATCAATGAAGGTACGGCTTCGGGCACTATTCTCGGAGCGAATCTTTGCACTTTCAACCTATTGCAGGGCACCGAGTATTTCCCCAACTTACAAGATTCGATTTTGTTTATTGAGGATGACGAAGAATTGTTGCCGCATACGTTTGACCGAGATTTACAGTCGCTTGTTCATCTTCCGAGTTTTGGCGGTGTTAAGGGCATTGTGATAGGTAGATTTCAGAAGGCAAGCGGAATAACGAACGAACTTCTGGTTAAAATAATCAAAACGAAAAATGATTTGGATAAATTGCCTGTTATTGCAAACATTGATTTTGGACACACCGACCCCAAGATTACCTTTCCTATTGGAGGCGAGGCCAGTCTAATTGTTGAAGGTAAAAGTATAAAATTAGAATTAACCAAACATTAAAAAGAATTTGTCGGTAAATTAACTAGATGAAAAAAATGGAAACAGGTTTTATTTATGCAATAGGCGCGGCGGTTCTTTGGGGATTTATTTACACGATAGACCAAAAAGTTCTTTCCGATGTTGCACCGATGACTCTTTTGTTTATCCATGCAATAGTTGCCACAATAATCGTTCTGCCACTCATATTTTTCAGTAACGGTTTGACGAACAACATTCTCGCTGTTGGAAAGACAAACTGGCTCTTAATCATTTTTACCGTTGCCTTAGCAACCCTCGCTAATTTTTTTATTCTCTCCAGCATCAGAGGTTTAAACGCCTCCATCGCCTCGATAATCGAAATATCGTATCCGTTTTTCGTCGTGTTGTTCAGCTACATTCTTTTCCGTTCTACTCCGAATATTTATTTCTTTATCGGGGGTATTCTGGTTTTCCTCGGTTCGTTTATCATCATCAGATTCGCTTCCTGATTTTTGGCGCGGGGCTTGCCGTGCCTTGATTTTTATGGCGTGAAGTGCTTTCCTATGAGCAGAGCTTGGGCGTGTGGTCCAAGCGACTTTCAACAAGGCGGGTATATGAGCATCGTGGATTTCTTCCGGCGAAAGCCAGCGAGTTTCAGCGAGATTCTTAAGCTCGCGAAGGGTGCTGGTTCTCCCACGACGGTGGAACTGAGGGTGGAGCTCAGCTCCAAGACCGAGAAGGGTATGTTGGGCAGCACCACCGTCGTCCTGTGCGAGGTTGTGTTCTTGATCCGGCTGCCGCGCGGCAGGATGATCGTCCGTCGCGAGCGGGTTCCCGAACAGCGCGGAGGGCTGGCGGTGCAAGACCACAGGGCGCGCAGAAAGCTTCAAGGCCTTCTCCTCGCTTCAAAGAGGGTGGATGAGTTCCGGGCGGCGAAGATACCCGCCCGTCTCTTCGACCGGGACGGCCTCGAGGTAGACGACAAGGGGCGTGCCGGGCTCCGTGAAAACGCAGCGGTCCTTGGCATCGTCGGGTGACGAGACGTGTCCGCGCCAAGCAACGGGTCCCGTGAGTTTTTCAACTCCGGGACCCGCGTCGTTTTTAATCGGGATGAGGGCGCGATAAACGAGAAAGATATTCTCTTTACTCCTAAATAATCGAACTAAATCGAGGAATTATTGCCAATCTCGCGGAAAA
This sequence comes from Candidatus Jorgensenbacteria bacterium, assembly GCA_043797305.1. GTDB lineage: Bacteria > Patescibacteriota > Minisyncoccia > UBA6257 > GWB1-50-10 > CAZGHF01. Next base: position 37,238 of record JAZDPW010000034.1, on the reverse strand, counting down.
ATCCCGCGAGAAATTCCGTTTTTAAAATTTTCGCGAAGTCCGACGCTTCAGTCGGACTCCGACTTCCAATACTTTGGACGGAGCGTCGGAGTTATCCACAGAATTTTATAAAGCACGTAACCTAAAGGTATATAATTAAGATGTAAGACGATTTTTAGAACTTGGCGGCAACTTGGTCGACTGTCGCAAATATATAAAAGAAAATGGCAGGAAAAAGAAGAAAGACAGCGCCGAAGAAGAGAAAGACAGCGAAGAAGAGAAGGAGAAGATAACTCTGCGCTTGTTTTAAAATCCCGCCCTTCGAGGGCGGGATTTTTTTCAAACGTTATCTTGGTTATTGTCGTTGTGTTTCTGGTTGCGGGCCAATCGGACAAATCGCCGGCCGAAACCTCAATTCCTCAAGGAGCGTCCGTGACGAAAACGGTCGTTCTTACCGACAGCGGTTTTTCACCGGTTTCGCTTTCGGTTCGGGTCGGCGACACGGTTGTTTTCGAAAACCGGAGCTCGACGGACTTTTGGCCGACTTCGGCGATGCATCCTACTCATAAAGTTTATCCGGGTTCGGATATCGAAAAGTGCGGCACGGCCGAGGAGTCGAAAATATTTGACGCTTGCCGGGCCATTCCCGCCGGCGGTTCCTGGTTCTTTACTTTTAACGAGGCCGGCAGCTGGGATTACCACGACCACTTAGACGCTAAAAACTTCGGCAAGATTATAGTGGAATAGGTTTTTTGCGCCCCGCGGTTTGATTTCGGGCGCCAAAACAGGTAAACTTCCAAATAATGACTCGAGAGACCGACCTAATTAAAGAGAGGTTGGATTTGGTTGACTTCCTGCGCTCTTATCTCCAGCTCTCGCCCGCCGGCAAGAATTTCAAAGCGCTTTGTCCCTTCCACGCCGAGAAGACGCCGTCTTTCATCGTTTCACCCGAGCGGAAGATGTGGCACTGCTTCGGCTGCGGCTTGGGCGGCGATTTGATAACTTTCGTGATGCGCCACGAAAACCTGGAGTTTCCCGAAGCTATCCGGTTCCTGGCCGAGAAGGCCGGCGTGGCGATTGCTACCCTAAATCCCGCTCTGGAGAAACAATTCGGGATTCTCTACCGAATTCACGAATCGGCAAAATCTTTTTATGCGGGCGAGCTTTCGAAAAACGAAGAAGCCCTAAAATATTTTAAAAGCCGGGGGCTCGTCCCGGAGACAATCGGGGAGTTCGGACTCGGTTTTGCTCCCGGCGGCGAATCGCTTGCCCTTCACCTTATTAAACAGGGGTTTGACGTTTTGGATATCGTCAAAGCCGGTCTTGCCAATAAAAATTTGGACGGACTCTACCGCGACCGGTTTCAAAGGCGCCTTATTTTCCCCATTTCCAATTCGCTTGGTAAAACAGTCGCTTTCACCGGCCGGCTCCTGCAAGAAGAAGGGTCAAAAATGCCGAAATACCTTAATTCGCCGGAGACGCCGATTTTTTCGAAGTCACGGATTCTCTACGGTTTCGACAAATCGAAAGGCGAGATTGCCGGAAGCCGCACGGTCTTCATCGTTGAGGGTCAGATGGATTTTTTGATGGCCTGGCAGACAGGAGTAAAAAACGTGGTTGCCGTTTCCGGCACGGGACTCACCAGCGACCACCTTACGAGGTTGAAGCGCGTGGCCGACACGGTAATTTTGAGCTTTGACAACGACGATGCCGGGGAACGCGCTCTCGAGCGGGCGCTCGACATTTTCAACAATTACGATTTTCACACCAAAGTGATAAGCTTGGGCAAGTTCAAAGACCCGGCGGAGGCCGCCGCCGCCGACGAAAAGTATCTCAGCCGGGCGATCGGGGATGCGAGCCCCGCGTTAAGAAGCGTTTTCGAACATTACTTTGCCGGATTGGGCAAAGACATCGCGGAGAAGAAAAGAGTTCTCCGGAAAATGCTTTTGAAAGTCCGGGGCCTCAAAAGCCGGGTGGAGGCAAGCGAATGGCTGAAAGAACTTTCCCGTTTCTCCGGCATTTCGGAAGTGGCTTTAACGGGCGAACTCGAAAACCTTCCTCTCGTCGAAAAGAGCGAAACCGAGCCGATAGCGGTCGGCGCTCCGCTCCCGAGAGAAAGAGTGGATTTGATTTCCGCCCGCCTTTTGTCTCTGGCTTTTTCCAATCCGACTTTCCGCTCCAACCTTTCTCCCTACGAGGAGTGGCTGCCTGTAAGGTATCGCAAGATTTTAGCCGATCCCGGAGCGGAAGAGGTGGGACTCTTGGAGCTTCGGGGCAGTTACGAATTTGCCGATAAAGACGAGGAGGCGTTAAACGGAGAATTTAACGACCTGGTGCGCCAGCTCCAGATAGAATCCCTGAAGCGCGAGCTGGACGAATTGCGGGGAGAGATTCGTCTGGCCGAAGAGAAGGGCGAGAGTGGAAAACTTTCCGATATTATAGTCAGATTCAACGTCGTCGCAAGAAAAATAAACGAGCTTAAATAAAAACAATGAAGAAAAAGAAAAAAGCCTTGAAAAGAAGGAAAAAGAAAATAATGGAAAGGAAAGTGGTAAATAGAAAAAAAGCCGCTGCCAAAAACAGGAAGCGATTGAAGAAAGCCGTAAAATCGGGGAGGGTTCCCAAGAAACCGCCGGAAGAATTCGAAGAATCTCTCCAGTACCTCGTCGAACGGGGACGGGTGAGGGGTTTTCTAACCGATGCGGAAGTGCTGAATTATTTTCCCAACATCGAGAAGAACCTTTCGTTTCTCGAGAAGGTTTACGACCGGCTCGATAGGGAGGGCATTAAAGTAAGGGAATCGGGCTCGATTATGGAAAGCGGCGTTGAAGATATAAGCGCCAAGGAACTTACGGATGCGACCCGGCTTGAACCGGACTTGCCCGATGCCGTCCAGATGTATTTGAAAGAAATAGGCCGTACCCCGCTTCTTACTTCCAAAGAGGAAAAGGAGCTTGCCAAAAGAATCGAAAGAGGAGACGAGATGGCAAGGAAAAAGCTCGTGCAGGCAAACCTGCGGCTGGTGGTGTCGCTTGCCAAACGCTACGTGAACCGCAGTCCCCATCTTTCCATTCTCGATTTGATTCAGGAGGGAAACATCGGTCTTTCCCGGGCAGTCGATAAGTTTGATTACAAAAAAGGCTTCAAATTTTCCACTTACGCCACCTGGTGGATTCGGCAGGCGATAACCCGGGCTCTTGCCGATTATTCCCGGACCATCAGGATTCCGGTTCATATGGTTGAGACGATTACCAAATATACCCAAGCCAAACGGCGCCTTATGCAGGAATTGGGCCGCGAACCGCTGCCTGAAGAAGTCGCCACCGAAATGAGTCTCGATGTCGAAAAAATCCGCTACATCCAGAAAATTTCCCAGGAAGTGATATCCCTCGAGTCGCCGGTCGGAGACGACGGCGAGGATTCGACGTTGTCGGACTTTATCAAAGACGAATCGAGTCTGAGCCCCGATCAACTGGCGAGCCAGGCTCTTCTTCGGGACCAAATCCGGGGAATTTTGAACGACCTTACCGAGCGCGAGCAAAAAATACTTTCAATGAGGTTCGGTCTCGAGGACAACATTACCCACACCCTGGAGGAAGTCGGCAAGGTTTTTGGCGTTACTCGCGAACGGATTCGCCAAATTGAAGCCAAGTCGCTTGAAAGAATCAGGCAGCACCAAGAAGCCAAGAAGCTCGAAGGGTACTGAGCTGACCGATGACAAATGACTGATGACAAATAACTTCGGGAAAATCGCCATAGTCGTTTTAGTGCTAAGCCTTCTTTTCGGAGCGGTTTCTCTGGTTGTTAAAGCTCACGAAGGAGTCGAAGACGAAACCGGACTCGAAATAACTTTTGAAGATTTGGGTCTCAACGAGCCGAAGCTTCTGCCGGGCGAGCCGCTTTACTTCCTGAAAAATTGGCAGCGGGGAATCCGCCGGCTTTTCTCCTTCGGCGCTTCGAAGGATGCTTATCTTGAGACGGAGATCATGAACGAACTTGCCGCCGAGATTAAAGCCCTGGAAGAAAAAGGCAGCGAAAAGGGTTTGACCCTCGCTCTTCAAAATTACAAAGAAAACGCCGAGCGGTTGCGGCAGAAGATTTCCTCTCTCAATGAGACGAGCGGGAATGAGAACGTGGAGCGCCTTCTCAACTCCCTTATGGACCGAATCATCAAACACGAAGAAATTTTCGGCGAACTCGAGGGCATCACCGGAGTAAAGGAAGAACTTTCCTCCGCCAAAACGGAGCTGGAGATGGCGGTGGGGGAAGCGGTAACCAAGCTTGATTCGGCCGACAATTTCAAAACCCGGGTGGAGGGCATTTTGTCCGGCCTTAAAGACAACCCCTTAAAGGAGCTTCGTGTCATCTATGTTTTGAATTATATCGAGGAGAAAGTGCCGGAAGATATCCGGAATAAAATTCGGGAATTGGAAACCGATTTAACTACCGGTTTCGAGGGGCGCTTTAAGGCGGAACCGGGGGAAGTGGTGCCCCACCTTGATTTTCTGCCGGTAAAAAACGCCACCGATCTTGGTATTTTCGACCAAATAAGGGAAAGAATATCCGACGGCGACCTGAAGAGTGAATTGAATATCATCCGGCAGAACGCCCTGCGGGACAGCAATGGCGATATGGTGGAGGAAGAATCGCTCACCAATCTGATTTACGAGGCCGAAAAGGTGACGGCGGAATTGAAAACGAGAATTTCGTCGGACGAATATATTTCTTCAAAAACGGTTGCCGAGATTTTGGAAAGAGCGGAATTTCATCTCACCCAAGCCGGCAGTCTTTTGGGCGAGGGGCAGCTCGCAACGGCTTTTGGCCAGGCCACGGCCGCTCAAGCCGCCGCCGAGAACGGCTTGAGCCAGCTTCGTCTGAAGGAAGAAATCAAGGAAGACAATCTTTCTTTGAGAATCCAGTTTGACGACCTCGTAAATGTCGCAAAAACCAAGAATCTTATCCGGGAAGCGGCGCCGGAAATTTACGAGTTTTTCGACAGGGCCGAGAGAACCATTCTTGAAGCGGACACCGCCTCCGAAATCAAGAACGCCAAAATAATGCTTGCCGAGCTTGAGGTGCTTATAGTGAATAACAGGTAACTCTTCGATGCGCCTCAGAGTGCTCAAATTTATGGTAAAATTTACTTCACCAAAGGTTCGCAAATTTTAATAAATTTGGCATGAGTTCGGAAAAAATAAGAAAACTGTTTTTGGAATTTTTCAGGGAAAGAGGCCATGCGATTGTGCCCTCGTCGTCCCTCGTTTCCGACGACCCCTCGGTACTTATCACCACCGCCGGTATGCAGCAGTTCAAGCGGCACTTTACCGGCGAGCTCGACCCGATGAAGGATTTTGGAAGCCGCAACACGGCTTCAATTCAAAAATCTTTTCGAACCTCGGATATCGACGAAGTCGGTGACGAGTCGCACCTCACCTTTTTCGAAATGCTCGGCAATTTTTCTTTTGGCGGATATTTCAAAGAAAAGGCGATAAGGTACGCTCACGAATTCATCACCGGGGAAATGAAACTGAAGATTGATTACGTGAGCGTTTTTGAGGGAGACAAGGAAGTGCCGCCCGACGAGGAATCGGAAAAAGTCTGGAGGAGTTTGGGCGTTACCGACGTGAGAAGATTCGGCCGGGAAGACAATTTTTGGGGGCCGACCGGTTCGGAAGGGCCTTGCGGTCCCACCACCGAGGTTTACGTAAGGGGCGTGGAGATTTGGAACATAGTTTTCAACGAGTACTACAGCCGACCGGGCGGCAAGCTGGAAAAGTTGAAAACGCTGGGCGTGGATACGGGAATGGGTCTGGAACGGCTTGCGATGGTCTCGCAAAAAGTACCGACGATTTTCGAGACGGATTTATTTAAGCCGCTTATGAAATTTTTGCCGGAAGAGTTGAGCGAGAGAACGAAGCGGATTTTGGCCGACCACAGCCGAGGCATCGCTTTTCTCATCTCCGACGGCGTCCGTCCTTCCAACAAGGAAGCGGGTTATATATTGCGCCGGCTGATTCGCCGCCTCGTTACTCATTTTTATCTTGCCGGTAATAAGATTGACCCCCAGCATGTTTTTGAGGAAATTTTCGAGAATTACGAAAGTTTTTATCCCGAGCTGAACGGCGAAGTAGTTCTTGAAGAGTTCAATGCCGAAAGGGAACGTTTCGGAAAGACGCTTCAGACCGGATTGAGGGAACTGAATAAGATTGAGAATCTGGACGCCAAAAAGGCTTTCAATATTTTTTCGAGCTATGGCTTACCTTACGAAATTATAAAAGAATTGGGTGGGGATAAAGCCAAGAAATTGAATCGCGAGGATTTTGACAGGGAGTTCGAAAAGCACCAGGAAGTTTCCCGGGCCGGTCAGGAAAAGAAATTCGGTGGTCACGGTCTCGTTTTGGACACCGGCGAGCTCAAGGCCGGGAGCGAGGAAGAATTGAAAAAGGTAACCCGGCTTCATACCGCGACTCACTTACTGAATCAGGCGCTTCGGGAAGTACTGGGTCCCGAGGTCGCCCAGCGCGGCTCGGATATCACCACCGAGCGGACGCGTTTCGATTTCACCTTTCCACAGAAGATGACGAAGGAAGAAATCGAAAAAGCCGAAGAAATCGTAAACGCCAAAATAAAGGAGGATATACCGGTAAGTTTCAGGGAAATGCCGAAAGAAGAGGCGGAAAAAACCGGCGCTCTCCACTTTTTCAAAGGCAAGTATCCGGATAAGGTGAAGGTTTATTACATCGGCAAGTCGCTCGATAACGCCTGGAGCAAGGAGTTTTGCGGCGGACCGCACGTTACCCGCACCGGCGAAATCGGCAGGTTCAAAATCGTCAAAGAAGAGGCCTCATCGGCCGGAGTCCGCCGCCTCCGCGCCACTGTGGAATAGAAAACGGGCTATTTTTTGTAGTTCGTTTTCTTCAAACCGCGCTTGATGAAAATCACGGTTTTTTTGGCGACATCGGCTTTCTTGCTCGTTTCTCTCAAACTCTCGCCCTGTTTCAGGAAATAAACCGCCGCCAGTCTCTTTTCCAGAATCGTTTTTTCTTCTTCGGTGAGGAATTTTAAAAGAAAATCCGCCGGGCCGGTTTTTTTTGACTTTTCCGCTTCCGCCCAGAAAGTCTTCCAAATCTTGTTCTTCAGGTCCTTGCCGAAATTTTTCCTGCTGGTTCTCGACATGGGTGGTATACTAAAGTATACCACCCCCGTTGTTGAAAGTTAAGATACGAGGGTATAATGGATAAATGACAACCGGAGAAATCGCAAAAATCCTTGAAAAAGGCGGTATTGGAGTGATGCCGACCGATACCCTTTACGGTCTGGTCGGGTTAGCTCTCTCCCGTCCGGCAGTGGAGAGAATTTATCTGGTAAGGAAACGCGAGAAAAACAAGCCGTTTATCGTTTTAATCGCATCTCCTTATGATTTGAAAAAATTCGGCGTGAAGGCAAGCCAGGAACACTTAAAAATCCTAAAAGCGCTTTGGTTTACCCCGAGCCGCGTCAAGGGGACGGGACCCGTGAGTGTGATTCTGCCGTGTGAGAGCAAAAAATTTTCCTACCTTCACCGCGGCAAGAATTCAATTGCCTTTCGTCTGCCGAAAAGTAAACGGCTTCGCGAACTCCTGAAGAAGACCGGTCCGCTTATTGCTCCTTCAGCCAACCCCTCGGGCAAGTCGCCGGCAAAAACAATCGCCGAAGCGAAAAAATATTTCGGCCCCAAAGTCGATTTTTATCTCGATGGGGGGAAACGGAACAAAAAGCCTTCAAGCATTGTGGCGCTAATACGTTAGGGTTATACTCTAAATAGTGATTGGCGAGCTTTTCGATAAGTTGAAGAAACTGCCAAAAAGCGAGCAGGAGTCTTTTTTGGTTGTCGAGGAGCTTGTCTCCGGTTTTGGCGTGACCAGGGCGAAAATCAGAAGCAAGGATAAAAAAATAAAAGTTTACGGCACCGACTTCGTAAAAAACTTTGAAGAAATCAAAAAACCTCTTTTCCCGGTCGACAAGGTGATTTTGGCCGTCGGTTCGGAAAAAGCCGTTACGGTCGAGAGCGTGATTCATCTCAAAAGGAACGAGCCGGACGAGCCGATAAACGAAACCGAGATCGATAGTCTCGTTTTTCGGGGTCTTTGGGAATTTTTGAGTCGTTACCGGAGCACGGTTTCGAAAAAACTAGGGTGTGGTGACATGGATTTGATTCTCGCCGACGCCGAAATAAGAGAAGTTTCCTTGGGCTCTTACCGGGTTTTCAATCCGCAGGGCTTTAAAGGCGCGAATCTTTGTTTTCGCTACCGGGGGACTTTCATCCATCGGAACCAGAAAGCGCTCATCGAAAAAATGGAAAATTGGGGGCGGGAAAAAATTCTCGTTGAAGGCGGCGCGGTTCTCGGGCTCTCGATTCCCTCGCCCTCCGATTATTTTGCCTTTGTCGGCGACAAAGTTACTCACGTTTTCGCAAACGGTGAAGAGGATTGGATTCATTTCAAGGCCCTGCCGTGGGGGAGCGGCTTGATTTTGAGGAAAATAGCCGCCTTTTTCGGTGTTTCCGCCGATACCGCCCTCGAAATTCTCCTCTCTTTCGACAAAGAACCTCCCGCCGGCAAGATTAAGAAAGCGATAGAAGGAATGATTAAGGAAGAAATCGAGGATTTGTTGAAGCTTCTTCCCAAATCAAGGGAGCGGAGTCGGCAAGCCGGCCCGTGTCTTAGCCTGAACCTACCGTCCAGGTTTCTTGGCAGATTCTTTGGGTCCCGGATTAGGCTCATCAATTTCAGGGATTTGCTTACGGGGCAGGGTTATGGTGTTATAATAAATCGGGAAAGCGCGCCGTTTTTGAACACTGACAACGTTCTCGCTTTTGTCACTCACGTTTATTTCCCGCCCCAGTACGGATTTTTGAACGACCTTCTTGCCCGCCGGGCGAGGTGGCTCACCGCAAAACCCTAATCACAAGCCATGAATCCCCCACATAACTTACACTGATTATGTTCTACGTATATATGTTGCAATCAATGGAAAACAAAACCCTATATGTAGGATGTACCTCTAACCTGGAGAAGAGAGTGAAAGAACATAATCAGGAAAAATCCTACCACACCAAGAAGTATCTACCTTGGAAACTTATCTATTTCGAGGGTTATACCTCAAAACAAGATGCTTTTCGTCGAGAGCATCAGCTTAAATTGCACAAACAAGGTCTGCGCCGACTCAAAGAGAGATTGAGTCACTCTCTGTCTGTGTAAATTATGTGGGGGATGAAAACAGAAAAGAAATTCTTTCTCGATAAAAACGAAGATCTCGATGTTGCCGTCCATCGGCTCATTGAAGCCAGGAGCCATATCGTTGTTTTGAACATTCCCCGCGATTCGGTTTTGGCTTCGTCGGTCAGTAATTTCCACGTTCTGAAAAGAGAGAGTTCGACGGCCGATAAGGAGCTCCACGTTGAATCGGTTGACGATAGGATTCTCGAGCTCGCGTCCCTTGCCAAAATCAAGGCTTTTAACCCGGTTTTCAGGCAAAGAGAAAGAATTATTTCCGACATTTTACCGAGGCCAGTGTTCAAAAAGATGCCGGCGGCAAGCGTTGAGGAAAAGATAGTGGAGGAAGAGGAAGTAGAAGAAAGGGTTGCCGCCTCCGGAGGAGGCGAGCCTCGCCCCAAAGAATTTTTGGGGCGGAACGAAGAAATATACATTGAGCCGAAGAAAATAGTTATGCCGGTTGAGGCGAAAAAGGCTTTCCGAAACAACAAAAGGCACCGGGTTTTGAAAAGAACCTTTTCTTTCGCTCTCTTGGTTCTTGTTGTTTTGGGCGGTATGTTTGTCGCGAACCGCGTTTTGCCCAAAGCAACCGTGGAGATGATTCTTAAAAAAGTTCCAGTCACCTTCGCTTACGAAGTGGAGGCGACGAGTAAGCACCAAGTCGCTTCGGCCGAAGGAACGGAAGTGATTCTTCCCGCCGAGCTCCTGAAGGCGAAGGGGAATCTGAGCTTGAGTTTTCCCGCTTCCGGCCGGGAAAAAGTTGAAAGAAAAGCGGGAGGCATCCTTACGGTTTACAACGCTTACAGCTCCGAATCTCAGGTCCTCGTTGCGACGACCCGGTTTGTTTCTCCGAGCGGGAAAATTTTCCGTCTTGCCGAGCGTGTAACCATTCCCGGCGCGAAGATTGAAAACGGAAAAATCGTTCCTTTCAAAATCAATGTCAGGGTTACGGCCGACGAAGCCGGAAATGATTACAACATCGGACCGGAAAAGCACTGGCGGATTCCGGGGTTTAAAGGCGACCCGCGGTACGAAGGTTTTTATGCCGATTCCGAAGAGGCGATGAGCGGCGGATTTGTGGGAGAAGAGGCCGTGCCGACGGAAGAGGACATCAGTAAAGGAAAAGCAAAACTGCTTTCGGATTTGGAAGGCGTTCTCGAGGCTCAAGTCCTTATTTTGCTCTCCGACAAGTTCAAGGTTTTTCCCGACGCCCGGGAGTTTGAGGTTTTGAACGAAAAAATCGAAACAGCCGGGAGTGAGGACTTGCCTCGCTCCGCGGGCGAAGCGGGCAGTTTCCGCGTTTTTGCCGAGGCGGAGCTTCGTTACCTCGTTTTTGAGGAAAAAATGCTCGAAGAAGCCGTTGTTTCCGACGCTGTGAAGACCGTTGATTCCAATACCAGGGTAAAAGAGTTTGTGATGAGTTACGGCGAACCGCGAATAGATTTCGAAAAAACTTCGATGGTTTTCCCGGTTGAGGGCAAAGTGGTCTTTGAGCCGAATCTCGACGTTGAAGAACTGAAACGGGAATTTGCCGGGCAGAACGAGGAAGAATTGAGGAAAACCGTCTTTTTTCTCTCCGGCCTGGAACGGGCGAATATCTCTCTTTGGCCCTTTTGGGTTCAAGAGGTGCCGGCAAATCCCGACAAGGTGAAAATAATCCTCAATTGACTTATTTTGCCTATTTTGTTAAGATTTCAAACTGACATCGCCTGATGAAACAAGACAAAGGCATACAAAAAGAAGGCGTCGTGGAGGAAGCATTACCGGGCTTGCTCTTTAGAGTAAAGCTTGCCGATGGCGGCGAGGTTTTAGCCCACTTGGCCGGTAAGATGAAAATCAATTACATTCGGGTAATTCCCGGTGACAGAGTCGTAATTGAAATGCCGGCGTTGAACGACAGGCGAGGCCGGATTATAAGAAGGATGTAAGGGCTTGCTCTAAATTTTCAAGTTCGGAGGACGCAGAAAATTTAGTCAGCAAACCTTATCTCCTCGAGTCTGAGACTCTCGGAGTCGAAGACCTGAGCTTGTCGAAGGATTACCTTTTGAATTTGAGGAAAGTAACTCTTCGGTTTGACTCAGACTTTCGGTTCTGAGAGATTCTCAGGTCGTTCAGACTCCCTCGGGACTGAGTCCTCGGGACGAACGTCTGATGAGTCTTCAGACTCGATGAGCTCGAAGAAGTGCTCAATGTTGTGGTAAAATTTACTGCGCGTTGGGCTTGTAAATTTTAACAACATTGGCATGAAGGTAAGAGCTTCAGTTAAAAAAATCTGCAATAGTTGCAAGATTGTCCGCCGTCACGGGTGTATTTATGTCATTTGCAAAAACCCCAAACACAAGCAAAGACAAGGTTAATTTGAATCATGAGAATCACTGGAATAAACATACCCGATGAAAAAAAGATAGGCATTGCCCTGACTTACCTTTATGGCGTCGGTCGGATTTCGGCTTTGCGGATTTTGGCCGAGGCAAAAATCGACCCCGATAAGCGGACCAAGGACTTGACCGGAGAAGACACGAACAGAATCCAGTCCGTCATCGAGAAAAATTACAAAATCGAGGGTGAGTTGCGACAAGTCGTAAAGCAGAACATTAACCGCCTGAAAGACATCAAGGCCTATCGGGGCATGAGGCATACGAGAAAGTTGCCGGTGCGGGGTCAGAGAACCAAAAGCAATTCCAGAACGGTGCGCGGGAATGTCAGAAAAACCGCCGGAAGCGGAAAGAGAAAAGTTGAACTCAGATAAAACCTGATTATGGGAAAGAAAAAAGTCATCGAAAAAACAAAAGAGGAGGTTGTAAAGGAACCCCAAGCGTCCGAAGGAGCGGTTGCCGAAAAAAAGAGCGTTGCGCCGAAGGGGAAATATGAGAGCGGCCGGATTTACATCCAGGCCTCGTACAACAACACGATGATTACCGCGACCGATGAAAAGGGCAATGTTATTGCCTGGATGTCGGCCGGCAGTTTGGGATTTTCCGGTCCCAAAAAATCTACGCCTTTCGCCGCTTCCAAAGTGGCGGAAGCCATTTCAGAGAAGCTTAGCCGTTCCGGCCCGTTCAAAATCGAAGTTTTTGTGAAAGGAGTCGGCGCCGGCCGCGACTCCGCCCTTCGTTCCCTTGCTGCCAAAGGATTGAACATTTTATCCATCAAAGACATGACCCCGATTCCGCATAACGGTCCAAGATCCAAAAAGGCAAGAAGAGTTTAGAAAATATTTGAACATGAAAAGAATTAAAGAAAAAAAAGAAAGATCGCTTGGGACACGGCTTTTCATAAAAGCGGAGCGGTGTTCGAGCCCTAAGTGCGTGATGATTCGCCGTCCTTACCGGCCGGGCGTTCACGGTCAGTCCCGCCGCCGGCGCAGCATTTCCGAGTTTGGGAGACAGCTTCAGGAAAAGCAGAAAATTCAGATAACTTACGGCCTCAACAACAGGCAGATGAGAAACCTTTTCCAGGGGCCGCTCGAGAAGGCGCTTGTTATTCTCGAAAAACGGCTTGATAGAGTTACGTATCTGTTGGGTTTGGCGGCGTCGCCGAGAGTGGCGAGGCAGATTATTTCGCACGGCCACATCACCGTTAACGGCCGCAAAGTGACAATTCCTTCCTATAGTGTTAAAATTGGAGACGTAATTTCGATTCGCACCGAGTCGCGAGGCGGGAAAATGTTCGAGGAACTGGGAATGAAGCTTAAGCAGTATGAACCGCCTTCCTGGTTGAAGCTTGACAAGGAGAACTTGAAAGGCGAATGTATAGAAAATCCGAAACTCGGAGAAATCAACGCTTCTTTTAATCTCAACTTGGTCGGTCAGTTTTACGCGAGATAAAATTTCATGAAATATTCTTATTTCAGCGAAACGTTAAAAGTCAAGAAAGTTTCCGAGGACGAAAAGTCCGGAGTTTTTCACATCGAGGGTCTCTACACCGGTTACGGCGTAACCCTGGTTAACGCTCTGAGGCGGGTTTTGCTTTCGTCGCTGCCCGGCGCCGCCATTACTCAAATTAAGGTAAAAGGTGCCGACCACGAGTTTTCAACCATTCCCGGAATGACGGAGGATGTGGTTGAGTTCATTTTGAATCTCAAAAAAGTAAGGTTTCATTTTCTCGCCGACGAGCCCCAAACGCTGAAATTAACGGTAAAAGGCGAGCGGGAAGTGAAAGCGAGCGACATCGAGTCCACCACCCTCGTAAAAGTGGTGAACCCCGATTTGCACTTAGCCACACTTACCAAGAAAAACGCCGAGCTCGACATGGAGCTTATCGTTGAAAAGGGCTTGGGTTATGTTCCGGCCGAATCGAGGCGCCTGGAACGGCTTAACATCGGCACTATTGTTCTCGACGCCATTTTTTCTCCGGTGGAGCAAGTTGAATTTTCGGTTGAGAACATGAGAGTCGGCGATCGCACCGATTACAATTGTCTGAAAATCAGGATTGAAACCGACGGGTCCATCAGTCCCTCGGAGGCGATTCACAAAGCAGCCAACATCTTGAAGGACCACTTTGAAAAGGTTTCCTTGGTGGAGGTGACGAAAGTCGAGGTTATGGACGAGTCGAAAGGCAAGAAAGAGACCGAGAAAAAGAAAAGAGGAAGGTCCAAGAAAAGTTCCTAAGTCGCGTATGAGGCACCAAAAGAAGGGAAGGAAGTTTGGCCGCAAAAAGAGCGCCCGTCGCTCTTTTTTAAAAGTGCTCGCCAATAATCTCGTGCGGGACGGGCGGATTTTTACTACCGAAGCACGGGCAAAGGAAATCAAGATGTTCGTTGACCGTTTGGTGACTTACGGCAAGAGCCAGGATCTCGCCGGTTTGCGCCTGCTTCTCAAAAACCTTCCGAAGTCCATGGCTTACAAACTCTACAACGATATCGCTCCGCGCTATAAGGAAAGAAAAGGCGGTTATACCCGGATTTTAAAACATTTGAAAACCAGAAAGAGCGATGGGGCGAAAATGGCCGTTATAGAATTTGTTTAGACAACATGAAATACACAATTGACGCCAAAGGAAAAAAATTGGGTCGGCTGGCATCGGAAATAGCGGTGATTCTTCAGGGCAAGAAAAGTCCGGCTTACGAGCCGCGTCTTGAAGGTAACGACGAAGTTGTCGTGAAAAACATAAAGAGCATGGTGATAAGCGGCCGGAAGTCCGAAGAAAAAGTTTATTATCGCCACACCGGTCCCTTAGGCCACCTTAAGAAAAGAACCTACGAAGAAGTTTTTGAGAAAAAACCGAATTGGGTTCTTCAAAACGCGGTGCGGCTTATGCTTCCAAAAAACAGATTGCTGAAGAAAAGGATGAAAAAATTGGTTATTGAATAAACATGCCTCCAAAAACAATCAAAACAAAAAAGCCGGCGAAAACCGTAAAGGTGCCGGGAGCAAAGACCGAGCGTTATTTCGAAGCCGTAGGTCGGAGAAAGACCGCCGTGGCAAGAGTGAGAATTTTTCCCGCGGTAAAGAGCGGTAAAAATGATATTTCGGTAAACGGTAAGGAGCTTGAAAAGTATTTTCCGATGAAAAAAGAACAGGGGGTCATTGTATCTCCTTTTGAAAAACTGACCCTTGTTGGTATCAAAACGACCGCTAAGGTTGGTGGCGGCGGCCTCCCGTCTCAAGCCGAAGCAATACGTTTGGGAATTTCTCGGGCTCTTATTTTGTTTGACTCGAGTTTAAGACCTCGTCTCAAGGCTTTTGGATATCTTACCCGCGACCCGCGGATGGTTGAGAGAAAGAAACCCGGCCTTCGCAAGGCCCGCCGTCCACAGCAGTGGAGAAAAAGATGAGCAGCAGCTCCGACGCTCGCTTCGCGAGGTCGCGAGTCCCGACTAAGACGTCGGGATGGCGGAAACGGTAAGCTCGCCGCTGTCTTTCAGGATATATATATTTTTATCTTCCGTTTCGTAGTTAAGGACTCCAGTGATAAGAAGGTGGCGGTTTACGGGAACCCTCGTGTCGATTTCCTGAACGGTCAGGTTGCCGTTCTCGAGAAATATTAAATAGTTCGGCAAGTCGGCAAACCAGCCGACACTTTTGATATTTCCCTGAAACGCATCCGGGATTTTAACGATTGTCCCGGCTTCGTTTTTTATGTCTCCTTCGAAGTTTTCGGAATAGGCAATCTCGAGTTCGTTGCCGTATGTTATAACGGCAACTCTTTTCTCTTCGGGAGAAATTTCAAATTCTCTGACGTTGGTGGCGAGAGTGTCGATTTTGCCGGAAGAACGCCTGTAAATCTTAAGCTCGTTCTCCGGGGTGAGGATAAAGACGCTTGTGCCGTCGGAATTGGTCGTAAAACCCCTTGTCGGCCCTATCTTTGTCGTCTCGTGGAGCGAAGTTTTTAAAAGAAGGTTTATAATCGCCAGATTGTCGTTTCCGTCGATGATAAAGGCGTCGCTTGTGCTCAAAGCCACCGATTTTATCTCTTCCAGAGTGACAAGTTTCTCGATTTGGACTTTTTCGACGTCAATCGTGTAGAGAGAAGTCTTACTGACGATTACTATTTTATTCGGGCTGAAAGGGTGAAAGAGAACGTCGGTTATGGGGACGGCGCCGGCAAGGGCAAGCTGCCGTTGTTTGAGGGAATTGAAAAGATGGGAGAGATTTACGGCCGAGCGTGGATCCTTGAGGTCAACGAGGAAATGTTCTTCTCCCTCTTCCGTAATCAGAATTTTCGATTCGGGGGCGGAGAGAAAAACATTTTCTCCTCTTATCATAAGATCGTTGAAAATCAGCCGATTATCGCCGTTTTTATGGATAACACCCTCTCCGGTAAGCCAGAAATCTTTGACGTTTTGTTCTATCACCGTTTCCTCGGGCAGATTTTTCGGCCACAAATTAACGTGGCTTTCGGAGGTGATGAGCCCCGACTGAACTTCCAGGTTTTTTTCCCAGGCGTGATAATCGTTTTTGGAAAGATTGAGGCGGTATGAACCGGGAGCGAGGTTTTTTATAATGACGCCGGACGATTCCAAGAAACCACCCTGGCTGTAATCGGTTTCCTCGCCGTTTATCGAGAGGACCGCATCCCGGGGCGTAAATTTCAGGAAAATGGCGCCGGTTTTTTCAATCCTGAAATCGTCGAAATTCACGACAAAGCCCTGGGCGATAAAAATGAGATAACCTCCGACAAGCACGAAGAGCAAAACAAAGGTCGCGAATAAGATGTTCCGGAGGCGTCTTTTCATGAAGGTTTCCGAATAGTATACTGGAGGAACGAGGTAATAACAATGAACCCCGTTAGAAGTCCAAGGCACTAAAAATTTCAACGAAATTTTTATGCGCGGCGCTGACGGAAAAAATCAAACAAGTTAATATATTCACCAATATGACAAGGTCAAATATTAAAAACAGACTTCTAACGGGGTGAACTTTATTGTCAGGGGCAAGCAACCGTTGAAGGGCGAGATAAAGCTCGCCGGCGCGAAGAACGCCGCGACCAAGCTTTTGGTTGCTTCGATTCTTTCCGACGAAACCTCGATTTTGGAAAACTTTCCGCTGATAGGCGATACGGCAATCACCATCGGTCTTTGCGAAGAACTCGGCAGCGAAGTTTTAAAAGACGGCAACACCGTTTCCATCAAAACGCCGGTCATTAAAAGTACCGAAGTCCGGTCTCTTACCCGCCGCAATCGGCTGCCTATTTTGGCTTTAGGTCCGCTTCTTGCCCGCAAGGGGATGGCCGAAGTGCCGGTGGTAGGCGGCGACAAAATTGGCGCCCGGCCCGTTGACATTCACCTTGAGGCACTGAAACTTCTCGGCGCCGAAATTACCGTTTCGGAAAATTCCTATAAGGCATCGGCTCCGAACGGCCTGCACGGTTCGGAAATCACCCTGCGTTTTCCTTCGGTTGGTGCCACCGAAAACGCGCTTCTGGCCTCGGTTTTGGCCAAGGGGAAAACCGTGATTAGAAACGCGGCTCTTGAACCGGAAATCATGGATTTAATCAAGTTTTTGCAGAAAATGGGGGGAATCATCGAGCTCGGCGCCGACCGGATAATCCGGATAGATGGCGTAAGCCACTTGCGGGGGGTGAAGCACAGGATAATGCCCGACCGGAACGAGGCGGTTTCTTTTGCCGTTCTTGCCATCGCGACCGACGGCGACATTTTCGTAAAAGACGCGATCCAAGAGCACCTCATAACTTTCTTAAATACCCTCCGGCGGGTTGGCGGCGACTATGAAGTCAGGGATGACGGCATCAGGTTTTGGCGGGCCGGCAAATTGAAGTCAACCAAAATCGAAACCGATACCCATCCCGGATTTATGACCGACTGGCAACAGCCGCTTGCCATTCTTCTCACTCAAGCTGACGGCCTTTCGGAAATTCACGAGACGATTTACGAAGACCGTTTAGGTTACACCAAGGACTTGAATTTGATGGGAGCAAATATTAAAGTAACAAAAGATTGTCTTGGTTCGAATTGCCGTTTTGCCGGCAAGTTTCCCCATCGAGCCGAAATTCAGGGACCGACGCCTCTTCGGGGAGCCCGTCTTGAGGTGCCGGACTTGAGAGCGGGGATGGCTCATCTTACGGCGGCTTTGATTGCCGAAGGAGAATCCGAAATTTCGGGCGTGGAGGAAATAGACCGCGGTTACGAGAGAATTGACGAAAGATTGAAATATTTGGGAGCAAGTATTAAACGAGTTGAATAATTTAAAATGTTTATCAGGAAAATAGGAATTGATTTGGGTACGACCAACACGTTGGTTTTCCTTCCCGATAAGGGGATAGTAATCAATGAACCGACTGTTGTCGCTCTCCGGAAACCCGACAACACCGTTTTGGCGGTCGGACAGGAGGCGAAAGAAATGGTTGGCCGGACGCCCGACAATATCGTAACTTACAAGCCTTTAAAAGACGGCGTCATTGCCGAGTATTACGTCACTCAGGCAATGCTGAAATATTTCATCGGCAAGAGCGTCGGTCCTTTTAACTTTTTCAAGCCCGAAGTGGTTATTTCCGTGCCGGCCGGCATCACCTCGACCGAATACCGGGCGGTTTACAACGCTGCCCGGGAAGCCGGAGCGAAAGAGGTTTATCTTGTCAAAGAGCCGCTTCTTGCCGCCTTGGGAGCGGGTATCCCCATCCATTCTTCCGAAGGGAACATGGTGGTAAATATCGGCGGCGGCACCACCGAGGTGGCGGTGATTTCATTAGGCGGCATAGTGACTTGGGCGAGTTTACGGGTGGCCGGCAATCGTTTTGACCAGGCTATTACCGAATACATCAAGAAGAAATACGGGCTCGCCATAGGCGAAGGAACGGCCGAGAACATAAAAATCGGCGTTGGTACCGCTCTGCCTAATCGCAATAAGCTTGAAATGAAAATAAGAGGCCGGGACTTGCCTTCCGGTCTTCCTCGCGACCTTGTTGTTTCTTCGACCGAAGTAGCCGAAGCCATAAATCCCCATCTTCTTGAAATCATGGATACGGTCCAGTCCGTTTTCAACGTTACGCCGCCGGAACTTGCCGCCGACATTATGGAAAAGGGAATGATTCTTTCGGGCGGCAGTGCCCAGCTCCGGAATATGGAAGATTTTTTCAAGCGCTCCTTGGGAGTGAGCGCCTACACCGCGGCGGATGCGATTTTTTGCGTGAGTCGCGGCACCGCCACCGTCCTGGGGCATTTGGACGTTTACAAGCGGACGTTGCTCAGCAAACACTGATGTTCTACGGCCATGAGGATAAAAGAAAACTGTTTTGCCGGCTCGCCGAGTCGGACAGCTTGAGCCACGCTTATCTTTTTTACGGTTACTCCGGAATAGGCAAATTTCAATTCGCTCGCGCTCTCGCTTCTTTTCTCGAATCCGGTAAATTCGACTTTTCGCCGCTCGGTGAGGAAGCGCCGCTTATCGATTCGCGGATTTTTCTGCCCGACGAGAAAGGGAAAATCGGCGTCGATGCCGCAAGGGAAGTAAAATCGTTTCTTTTCGGCAAACCTTTCAAATCGCCGAAGCGGCTCGCTATTATAAGGGACGCTGAAACGCTTACACCCGAGGCTGAGAGCGCTTTCCTCAAAATCGTTGAGGAACCGCCCGAGAATGCGATGATAATTTTTATCGCCCAGGACGTTCGGGTTCTTTTCGCTCCTCTCCGTTCCCGCCTAACCCAGGTTTATTTCCGGTCCTTCTCCGCTTCCGAAATCAAAAAGTTTTTGATGGAACGCTACAAAATATCCGAATCGAAAGCCGAAGAAATCGCCCGCATGTCTTTTAACCGGATCGGAAGGGCGGTGAACCTTGTCGGAAAAACCAATGAAGAAAAGGACGACGAGCTTTTGACGGACCTTTCCAACGAGATAATTTCCCTCTATTTCAAGGGGGTTTTAAAGAACTCGAGGATTTTGAGTATACTTATGGAACGAGAGCTGGCGATTCAGCGCTATAATTTGAATCAAAACCTTCAGCGAAAAGCGATAGAATATATCTTGAGATGAACGAAAACACTATCCTAGAGGATTTTAAAAAGAAAAAGGTGAGCGTTCTTGAAACGTTCCGGAAAGAACTCCAAGGCGTAAGGACAAACCGGCCCAACCCGGCTATTCTTGAGGGTTTGAAGGTGAATTATTACGGCCAACCCGTTCCCTTAAAGCAGGTGGGAGCGACGAGTGTTGAACCGCCGCGGAACATCGTTGTCCAGGTTTGGGACAAGGAAGCCATTGTTGGTATCTTGAAGGCCATTGAAGCCTCGGACTTGGGAGTATCCGCTTCGGCGGACGGAATGATTGTAAGAGTCAGTTTGCCGGAATTGTCCGAAGAAAGACGCGAAGAATTAGTGAGGCACGTGAGAAAGGTGGCCGAAAATTATCGCATTCAAATTCGTCACTTTCGGGATGAGGCCAATAAAGCGATTCAAAAAGTGGAGGCGGAAGGTGATCTGGACGAAGACGGGAAATTCAAGTTGAAAAGCAAAGTTCAGGAGGAAACCGACGGAGCAAACGAAGATATCGAAAAATCCGTTGAGGCAAAGCTGGGCGAAATAAGGGGATGATTGTCGTTGCCGTCATAATCAGTTTGTCGGTTCTTATTCTTGTCCACGAGTTCGGCCATTTTGCCGCCGCCAAAATTTTCGGCGTGAAAGTCGAAGAGTTCGGGCTCGGTTTCCCGCCGCGGCTTTTCGGCCGAAAATTCGGGGAGACGCTTTACAGTTTGAACCTCCTGCCTTTCGGCGGTTTTGTGAAAATTTTCGGCGAGGACAGCGATGAGCCTGAGCCGGACAGTTTTTCGGCCGAGCCGGCTTGGCGCCGGTCGGTTATCGTTCTCGCCGGAGTTCTTATGAATGTTGTTTTGGGGTGGCTTGTTTTTAGCGCCGTTTTTTTCGCCGGCGCCCCCAACCACCTCTTTATCGCTCAGGTATCAGTCGACTCGCCGGCTTATGCCGCCGACATTAAGGAAGGCGATGTGATTCTCGAAGCAAGAAGCGGGGAGACTGTTCTTGCTGACCCGGTTCCAAGCGGAGAATTCATCGGTTTGGTTAACGCCAATCCCGCCGAAGCACTGGAGCTAAAAATAATGCGGGGGAAAAGCGTTTTCAACGTAAGTTTGGAAGGCAGGGAAATTCCTCCGGAAGGCCAGGGCCCCTTGGGAATAAGTCTGGTTGATGTCGGCTTTGCGGGGGAGTCATTGGGAAAAAGTTTTATCAAAGGTTTTGAAACGACGGTTTCCACTTTAAAGCTCGTGGCGGTGGGCTTTGTCGATTTCTTTCTCAAACTTGTAGTCGAACCGGAAGTCCTTAAGACTGTCGCCGGACCGGTCGGCATCGTTGCTCTCGCCTCTCAGGCCGGTTCCCTGGGATTCGTTTATCTCCTGGAACTCATGGCTTTTATTTCAGTGAACCTCGCTGTTTTGAACCTCATTCCTTTTCCGGCTTTGGACGGCGGCCGGTTTCTCCTCCTTATCATCGAGAAAATCAGGATGAAACCGATTTCCCGGAGAGTTCAAACTGCCATTAACGCTTTTGGCTTCATTCTTCTTTTAGTTCTCATGGTCTTGATAACCGTTCAGGATATTAGCCGATTGATAGATTAGGGAATAAAATGTAAAATACAGTCAAGATGGCGCTTTTGGGGGACGAAAAAGATGTTATTTATCTCGGCCGGACGAATTTCCGGAACTCCAACCGGCTTTTTGGCGTGAAACGCAAGGACCGGAGACAGCACACTTACGTAATGGGTAAAACCGGTACCGGTAAATCAGCCCTTCTTCACAATATGATTATTCAGGACATCGCCAACGGCGAAGGCGTTTGCGTTGTTGACCCGCACGGCGAGCTCGTTGAGGAAATCATCACCAAGATTCCCAAAGAGAGAATTGACGATGTCATTTACTTTAATCCGGCCGATACCGAGTATCATATCGGCTTCAATATCCTCGAGTTGCCCGACCCGAAGTACAAGCATTTGGTCGCTTCAGGACTGATGGGAATTTTCACGAAAATCTGGGCGAACGTCTGGTCGGCCAGAATGGAATACATTTTGAACAACGCTATTCTCGCTCTCTTGGATACTCCGGGCAGCACTCTTTTGGGCGTTACGAGAATTCTGGTTGACAAGGAATATCGGCAGAAGGTTATTGCGAACGTCAAAGACCCGGTTATCAAAGCGTTTTGGATTCACGAATTCGAAGAATGGCGGGACCAGTTCCGGAACGAAGCCATTGCGCCAATTCAGAACAAAGTCGGTCAGTTTCTTTCCACCGCCCTAATCAGAAATATCGTCGGTCAATCGAAAAGCACGATTGATATTTTCGACATTATGAACCAGGGGAAGATATTCCTCGTTAACGTTTCCAAAGGAAGAATCGGCGAGGATAACTCCGCCCTTCTGGGAGCGATGATTATCACCAAAATCCAGCTTGCGGCAATGGAGCGGGTCAGGATTACGGAAGAGGAACGGGTGGATTTTTATCTTTATGTCGACGAGTTTCAAAACTTCGCGACCGACAGCTTTGCGGGAATTCTTTCCGAAGCGAGAAAATATCGCTTGAACCTTACCATTGCCCACCAGTATATAGGCCAGCTTGTAACCGATTTCTCCACAAGCGTTTCCACGAAAGTAAGGGACGCCGTTTTCGGCAACGTAGGCACTATGATTATTTTCCGGATAGGAGCGGCTGATGCCGAATTTTTGGAAACCGAGTTTACGCCCGAGCTGACTCAGCAGGATTTGGTGAATCTCCCCAATTACCACATTTACCTGAAGCTGATGGTAAACGGCGTGACTTGTCGGCCGTTTTCGGCACTGACTCTGCCACCTTTCAACGTCAACGCCTCTTTTGTTACCCAAGAAGAAATCATCAAAAATTCCCGCAAGCGGTACGGAAGACCCCAGCAGGTGGTGGAGGACGAAATTATCAAATGGACCGAATCGGGAATGCCCCAGGACAAATTCAAAACCATTTGTTCGATTTGCGGCAAGGAGGCGGAGGTGCCGTTTGAGCCGACGCCCGGCCGGCCCGTTTACTGCAGCAACTGTTACGCGAAAATCGAAGAAGGAGAACTAAAACCTCTGCCCACTGAATCAAGTTTTCGCGGTAAGACAAAAGGGGAATACATGACGGATTTGTCCGGGCTTGGAATCGAATTCGATTCAAAAACGGAAATCAAAAAAGAACAGAGCGCTGCCCCGGCGGGAAGGGACAGAGGGCGCAGAAATAGGGACAGGGATAGGGGAAGAGGCGGAGAGAGGCCGCCGGCAAGGGAGCAAGGCCACTTCGGTTCGATTGTAAGAGGTGGCGAAGCGGGTATTAAGGAGGTTGAGAAAGAGGTGAGCTTAAGCGAGTTGAAACCGGTAGAAGAAAAACAGAAACAACATCACTTCGAGTCCAGAGCTCAGGTGGATATCGAAGGTCTTCGGAGCGCTCTCGAAGAAGCCCTCAAGAAACCGGCCGGCGACTAAAAAATCAATTTTTCTCCACTCGCTCGACGTATTCTCCCGTTTTCGTATTTATTCTTACAACGTCCCCGGTGTTTATGAAAAGAGGGACGTTTACTTTGGCGCCGGTTTCGAGCACAACGGTTTTGCTGCCGCCTTGGGCGGTGTTGCCTCGCACCGAAGGCGGTGCTTCGGTGACCTTCAATTCAACTTTGATTGGCGGTTCGATGTTGATGATTCTGTCGCCGAACCTGAACGCCTTGACTTCGGTGTTTGGTTTGATAAATTGACCGGTTTCGCCCATTACTTCGTCCGTCAAAAAAAACCGGGCGCCCGGTTTGCCGATTTCATGAAACCAATATTGGTCGCGGTTGTGGTAGATGAATTGAATCGGTGTTATTTCGATTTCCGCTTCCCCAAAACTTTCGTTCTGATGGGCGGTATAGGGCAGGACCTTGCCCGATATCAGGTTTTTAATTTTAAGCTGGGCAACGGGTTTGCGTTGCTGCATTCTTACGAACGAGTACTCCAAAACCTCGTACGGTTCTCCGTCTTTGATGAAAAGCATTCCAACTTTTAGTTCGTTGTACGAAAGCATGAATTTATAATTGACGCACTAGGAAGTTTAAATAATAATGCTATTGAATGTCAAGAAACAAGGAGAAAGTTTACCCCAAGCAGAGTCGAAGGGTTTTTGTAGCGATGTCGGGCGGCGTGGATTCTTCCGTTGCCGCTCTTCTCTTGCGTGATGCCGGATACGACGTAACCGGCGTTTTTATGCGTTGCTACAATCTTGACGGTTGTGCCGAGCGCGACGCAACGGACGCCCGTCGGGTGGCTGCCGAGCTTAATATTCCTTTTTATGTTTTTAATTTTGAAAAAGAGTACAAAAAAAGAGTGGTGGAGTATATGATTGACGGCTACAAACGGGGAATAACGCCCAATCCGGACGTGATGTGCAATAAGGAGATAAAATTCGGCCTGTTTTTGGAAAAGGCGCTGTCTTTGGGCGCGGATTATGTCGCGACGGGGCACTACGTGCAGCTCGGATATTCTGCCCCTCGGAACGGAATATCCGAGCCACTGTCTCTTTTTGCCGCGAAGGACAAAAATAAAGACCAAAGCTATTTTCTCTGGACTTTAACCCAAGAACAATTAAAACATTGTCTTTTCCCAATCGGTGATTATTTGAAGGGCGAGGTGAGAGAGATGGCAAGGCGGGCCGGGTTACCGACGGCCGAGAAGAAAGATTCGCAGGGGATTTGTTTTTTGGGGAAAGTCAGCTTGCATGATTTTTTGAAAAAACGCATTCCCTCGACGAAGGGGAAGGTTTTGACCACGACCGGCGAGAGAATAGGCGAGCATGAAGGAGCGGAATTTTACACCATCGGTCAGCGCCATATCGGGATTATGAATTATGAATCGCGAATTAAGGGACGCCACGAAACAAAACCGCATTACGTGGTGGAGAAAGACGTTGCGGCAAACACAGTCGTTGTCGCCGAGGGCAGCGACAACCCTGCGCTTTACAAGAAAGAGCTTGAACTTGGAGGTTTGAATTTTACCAACCCGGCTACCGCTGGAACAATTCGTCCCTCGGCATTGCTCGGGACCTCTGGCGCGAATCGGCGAATGGATGTCTTGGTGCGGGTGCGCTATCGCCAACCGCTTGTGAAAGCAATGCTCTACAACCCATCACCCGAAACCTATAACCTGAAATTCGACCAACCAGTCAAATTCGTCGCTCCCGGCCAATCGGCGGTGTTTTACTCGAAGGAAGGAGAATTATTGGGAGGCGGAGTTATAATTAAATAAATGTCTGAAACCAGGACTTGTCAGAATTGCAAAAACCGGTTCGTTATCGAACCGGAAGATTTTGATTTCTATAAAAAGATTAATGTTCCGCCGCCGACTTTTTGTCCGAAGTGTAGACTACAAAGAAGGTTGGCATTTCGGGTGGAACGTGCCTTATACAGACGGCCGTGCAGTCTTACGGGAGAATCCATCGTGAGTCTCTATCCGGAAGATGCGCCGTTTCCGGTTTATTCTCAGAAGAACTGGTGGAGCGACAAGTGGGATCCTAAAGCATACGGCAGGGAATTTAATTTTTCACGTTCTTTCTTCGAACAATTTGCCGAGCTATTTAAAGCAGTGCCGCGCTTGTCGCTTATGAACAGACACTGCGTCCAGAGCGATTATTGTCCGTGGAGCATTTACTACAAAAATTCGTTTCTTTGCGTTTCCGGCAACACCTCAGAGGACTGCTATTATGACTTTTTCGTTATTCGTTCCAAAGATGTTTTCGACTCCGCCTATACCGAAGACGCCGAATTATGTTATGAATGCACAGATTGCAAGAATTTATACGGTTCCGCCTGGTGCACGCAATGTGTTTCCTGTTCGAATACGTGGTTTTCCGAACAGTGTGTAAATTGTACTAATTGTTTCGGTTGCGTTGGTTTAAGAAACAAAGAACATTATTTATTCAACAAACCTCTTTTGAAAGAAGAATGGGAAAAGGAGGTAGAGAAACTGAAAAGTAATTTATCCGATAATCTTCCGGAAATTAACAGTCATTTGCAGCGCTTGCGTTCGTCTTTACCCCAGCGATTCGCCTATACGATTAAGTGCACGAATTGTATCGGCGATCGTCTCCTAAACTCCAAAAACTCAAGATATTGTTACGACGCGACCAACTTGGAGGACTGTCGTTACATTACCAACTCCGATTTTATCAAGGACTCTTATGACGTAAACTTTTTCATAAAAAGCGAGCGTTGTTACGAGGGGCTTTCTTTGCCGAATTCGTATAATACCTTCTTTTCAATCGTATGTTGGGACAATCGGGACGTGTACTACTCCGACCATTGTTTTGACTCCAATAACTTATTTGGCTGTATAGGGATGAGGAGATCTTCTTACTGTATTCTCAACAAGCAATACAAGCCGGAGGAGTACAACGAGCTGTTTGAGAAAATTATCGGTCATATGAAATCTACCGGCGAGTGGGGGGAATTTTTCCCAGTCAAATTGTCTCCCTTTGGTTACGATGAGTCCACAGCACCCGATTATTTTCCACTCACAAAAGAGGAGGCGGTAAAAAATGGATTTAAGTGGGCGGGCCGCACTTCGGGTCTTTTTGGGAAAGAAACGATGGCGTGGGACAAGGTGCCGCAGCAAATAGAGAAAGTTGACGAATCGATTACGAAAGAGATTTTAACTTGCGAAAAGTGCAGGAAGAATTTTCGTGTTCTTCTTCAAGAGCTCAACTTTTATAAGAAAATGCGGATACTTCTCCCGCGCCGTTGTCCCGATTGCCGGCACAAAGAAAGACTCGCGAGACGCAATCCGAGGGAGCTCTGGCACCGGGCCTGTGAGTGCGCCGGCGGAAAGTCGGAGAACGGCGTCTACCAAAACACTGCCGCTCATTTTCACGGAGTAGGGAAATGTCCCAACGAGTTCGAAACATCCTATGCGCCTGATCGCAAGGAGATTGTTTACTGTGAAATTTGCTATAACGCCGAAGTAGTCTAAGGATGGTGTTATGACATGTCATAACACCTAAAAACAAGACAATGAATAGCGAAACTAAAATCTGTCAAAACTGTGAAAACCAGTTCGCGATTGAATCGGAGGATTTTGATTTCTACAAGAAAATAGACGTCCCGGCACCAACCTGGTGTCCGGAGTGCCGGCTTATTCGCCGATTTGCTTGGCGGAACGAGAGATCTTTGTATAAGCGGACATGCGGTCTTTGTAATAAAGACATCATCTCCATGTATCACAAAGATAACCCGTTCCCGGTGTATTGCCACGATTGCTGGTATTCCGACAAATGGGATCCACTCGCTTACGGTGTTCCTTACGACTTTTCCAAACCGTTTTTCGTTCAATGGAAAGAGTTTTTCAACCGCGTTCCCCGGCTGAATCTTTGGCAGCTCGATATGGTCGATTCTCTCTACTCGAACATCGCCCGGACTACGAAAAACGCTTACCTCTCTTATTCTTTGGTCGGCGACGGCGGCGAGAACGTGTTTTATTCCAAGAGCGTGGATGCGTCCTCCAATATTTTCGACTGCCTGAGCGTTAATGGCTGTGAAAACTGCTATGAAAACATTCACGGAGCCGGAAACGCCAATTCCCATTATTGCGTCGAGTCTCGGAATGACATTGATTCCTGGTTTCTATTTGACTGCCGAAATTGCCAGAACTGTATTCTTTCGACCAATCTCCGCAATGCGAAGTATGTGATTCGCAACGAACAATATGGTAAGGAGGATTACTTTAAGAAACTCAAGGAACTGAATCTTGGGAGTTACTTAGAACGGGAGAAGTTCAAAAAAGAGTTCGATAACCTAATCATGAAAGCGCTTCACAAGTATGCCGATATCGTGAAATCGGTAGGGACAACGGGTAATTACGACAGCAATGCCAAACAGGCGGTCGATTGTTTCAACGTTTATAACGTCGAGGATATAAAGTATTGCCAACGGGTTTTCAATCTTAAGGATTCATATGACGTGAGTTATCACATTAACTCCGAACTTATCTACGAGTACATAACCGGCGGAAAGGATTCGCAGAGAATACGGTTCACAATGGCCGGGCTCGACGCATTAAGGGACACGGATTATACCGACCATTGTGGTTCGAGTTCCGATCTTTTCGGTTGTATTGGTTTGAGAAATAAGAAGTGTTGTATTTTGAACAGAGAATATAGTGAGGAAGAATATAAATCGTTGCGGGCAAAGATAATTAAGCAAATGAGTGATTCGCCCTACGTTGATTCCGGGGGCAGATATTACTCTTATGGTGAGTTTTTCCCAATTGATTTATCACCTTTCGGCTACAACGAAACGATTGCTCAGGAACATTTCCCACTCGACGAGAAAACGGCGGAGAAAAAAGGTTACCGTTGGCGGAAAAAAGAAAAACCGCAATACAGCGCAACGATCGGTTCTGATGACTTGCCCGATGACATTAACGATGTTCAGGATTCGATCCTAAAAGAAACCATCGCCTGCGAGCATCACGAAAAAAACAAGCATGGCGCTTCCTGCGAAGCGAATTGCACCACGGCATTCAAAATTATGCCATTGGAGCTTCAGTTTTACAGGAGCAAGAAAATACCAATCCCCAGAATATGTCCTAACTGTCGACATTTTGAACGTCTTCGGAATATAACGCCTTTCAAACTCTGGCACCGCAGGTGCATGAAGCCGGGCTGTTCCAACGAATTCGAAACCTCCTATTCTCCGGAAAGAAAAGAGATTGTTTATTGCGAAAGCTGCTACAACACTGAGGTGGTTTGATATGCCTTCTTATGATATTTTCTTCTTCGGGGCGCTCTTTTTTCTCGTAGGTGTGTTTCTTGCGAGTTTCGGGGTGGGGGTGTGGATACTGATAATTACGTTTGCGGCGGCAGCCGCTTTTTTGTTCATGGGCTTAAAGCGGAATAAGCGATTCTTTTGGCTTGCCGGCCTGGTTTTTCTCGTGTTCGCCGGCGCCTTTTATTACACCCGGGACGATATGCGTTTTCGGGAGAAAACCACAATACCCTTCGGTGAAAAAACAGTTTTTTCCGGAATCATTGTTTCAAATCCGATTTTGAAAAGCTCCTCGCAGGAATTCAAACTGGAGCTAGATTCTTATTTAGCGGCCCCGAAGGGGCCCCTTCGGGGCAATATTCTCGTTAAGACCGCCCGTTATCCGCAATTCGGCTACGGCGACGAGCTGAAAATCAAGGGAACAATCGAACTTCCTTTTTCCGAAAGTTACGGCCGCTATCTTTCCAAAGAAGGGATAAGCGGCGTTATTTCTTTTGCCGAGGCTGAAAAAACCGGTTCGGGGCATGGCAGCGGAATCAAAGCATCGCTCTTTGCCGTTAAAAATAAAATGGTTGAATCTTTCCAAGCGGTTTTGCCGCCCAAGGAGTCGGCGCTTCTTGCTGGTCTGACGCTCGGCGAGCGGGGAGAGTTTTCGGAAAGTTTCAAGGAAGCAATGTCGAAAAGCGGCACCACTCATCTCGTCGCTCTTTCCGGTTACAACATTACGATTATCGCCTCGACGCTCGCGGCGCTTTTTCTTTGGTTTTCGATAAAAAGGCGGTTAACTTTCTTTTTCACCGTCCTCGTGATTTTAGGATTCGTTTTTATGACCGGGGCCGAGGCTTCAGTCGTGCGGGCAGCGATCATGGGAATTTTAGTGATCCTCGCCAATGAAATCGGCCGGTTTTTCGATTTCCGGAACGCGATAATTTTAGCCGGCCTCACGATGGTTTTCCATAACCCGAAGGTTCTGGTTTTCGACGTCGGTTTCCAGCTTTCTTTCCTTGCGCTTTTGGGAATAATTTATTTAAGGCCCGCGGCCGTAAAGTTTTTCCGGATTTCCGAGGAGAAAGGATTTCTGTCCTGGCGGGAGAACCTTCTTACGACCGCCTCGGCTCAGCTTATGGTCGCGCCGCTTCTCGTTTCCAATTTCGGCAATTTCTCCCTGACGTCGTTTGTCGCCAATGTCGTCATTTTGGAATTTATCCCGGTGACGATGGGTTTAGGATTCGTGATGACGGCTCTTTCCTTCGTTTCTTACAACCTGGCGCTGGCCTTAAGCCTGCTCGCGCAAGTTCTCCTTAAGTTTGAAATTTTTGTCATTGAATTCTTTGCGAAAATAGGCGTTTTTTTCAGTCCGAGTGCCGGCCTTGCGTCCTTTATCGTTTATTACCTCATTCTCGTCGGTTTCATTTATTATGTAGGGAGGTATGTCGGAGGACCTGTTTACAAATCTAAAAGAGCATAAAAACAAAGTCATTATCATCTCCATGGCTTTGGTGGTGCTCGATTTTTTGATTTGGTTTCAAATTACCAATGCTACGGGCGGCGATTTGGAAATGTATTTTCTTGACGTCGGCCAGGGAGACAGCGAGCTTATCGTCCTGCCGGGGGAAGTGAAAGTATTGATAGACGGCGGTCCGCCGAACGGCCGGGTTCTCGATGAGCTGGGCATGGTTTTCGAGTTAGGCGACCGTTACATTGACATCGTAATACTTTCCCATCCGCAACTCGACCACTTCGGCGGCCTCATTGAAGTGTTGAAGCGTTATAATGTCGGCGCTTTTATTTGGAACGGAGCGGAAACGGCTGCGAGTGAATTTCCCGAACTGGAAAAGGTGCTTCGGGAAAGAAACGTTCGAGAAGTGATTTTGGGAGCGGGGGATAAGATAACAAACCGCGACAGCGAAATTTTCGTTGTTTCGCCCGACGAAAGTCTCGTTAAGGCGAAGGACTCGAACGACACTTCTCTGGTTTTGGAACTTAAAGCCAAAGACTCCACCACACTTTTCACCGGCGATATAAGCGCGGCGGTTGAGGGCGCCATCAGTCGCGAAGACGTGGATATATTGAAAGTAGCCCATCATGGCTCCAAGTTTTCCTCCTCGGCCGATTTTCTCGAGGCCGTAAAGCCGGAAATGGCGGTGATAGAAGTCGGCCGGAACAGCTACGGCCATCCCACTTTTCAGACCCTGGAGGGATTAAAAAGAATAGGGGCGCAAATTTTCAGGACCGATTCCGACGGAACTCTTAAATTTGCGATTGACGGGAATGATATTAAAGTTTTTAAGGATTTGTGGTAGATTGAATCTGTTATGGAAAGAACGCTTTGCGGCGATATCGGCAAATCGGAAGGCAAAGGAGTAACCCTCAAGGGCTGGGTGGACGGCCGGCGCGACCACGGCGGCCTTATTTTTATCGATTTGCGCGACCGGAGCGGCATTGCCCAAATTGTTTTCAATCCGAAAAAGCATCCCGAAGCGCACCGGACGGCCGAGAGCTTGAGAACCGCATACGTGGTGAAAATCACGGGCGAAGTGGGAAAGCGGCCGAAAGGAATGGAGAATCCGAAAATACCGAGCGGTGACTGGGAAGTTTCGGCAAAGGAACTTGAAATAATAAACGAAGCGGAAACGCCGCCTCTTTCCACCGACGACGACGGTTACGACATCGGCGAGGAAACGCGGATGAAATACCGCTATTTGGACTTGCGTCGTCCCCGTCTTCGGAAAAATCTTAAGAATCGGGCCCGGGTTATTAATTTCATCCGGCAGTGGCTTACTCAAAGAGATTTTACGGAAATCGAAACGCCGGTTTTGGGGAAATCGACACCGGAGGGAGCGAGGGATTACCTCGTGCCCTCGCGGATTTATCCGGGCAGTTTTTACGCCCTGCCGCAGTCGCCCCAGCAGTACAAGCAGCTTCTGATGGTTGCCGGTCTCGAGCGTTATTTCCAGATTGCGAGGTGTTTCCGGGACGAAGACACGAGAGGCGACCGCCAGCCGGAATTTACTCAGCTTGACCTGGAGATGAGTTTTACCGATCAGGAAGAAATTCTCGGTCTTACGGAAGAATTATTTACCTCTCTCGTGGAAGAACTTTATCCGGCGAAGAAAATAACCAAGAAGCCGTTCCCGCGGATAACCTACAAAGAAGTGATGGAAAAATACGGTTCCGACCGACCGGATTTGCGGAAAGACAAGAACGACCCGAACGAACTCGCTTTCGCTTTCGTCGTTGACTTTCCGATGTTCGAGAAAAAAGACGACGGGACCTACGGAGTCGTTCATCATCCCTTTACTCAGCCGCAGGTTAAGAGCGCGGATGAGTTGAAAAAATCGTTCAAAAAAAACCCGCTCGGGATTTTAGCCCACCAATACGACCTGGTTTTGAACGGCTCTGAAGTCGGCGGCGGCTCGATTCGGACTCACGACCCCGCGCTTTTACAGGCGGTTTTTGAGGCGCTCGGGAACGAGCCGGAGAAGATTCGGAAAGACTTCGGCCACATACTCGAGGCGTTCGAATACGGCGTGCCGCCCCATGGCGGCATCGCCCCCGGCCTCGACCGGCTCATAATGATTTTGGAGAATGAGCCGAATATCCGGGAAGTAATCGCATTTCCCAAGACCGGCGATGGCCGTGACCTCCTAATGGGCGCACCGTCCGAGGTGGACAAAGAACAGCTTAATGAGTTAGGCTTGGAAATCAAGAAAAAGAAAAAATAAATGAAAGGTTTAACCCCCCCCATTTTCAAAACGAAAGTAGACGGCTTGGATAAAAAATTTGATTTGAACGATGTTGACGGAAGAAGAAAATACTTTGAGGCGAAAGCCGGCAAGGAGATAAAAAAATTACGCGATTATCTGGATAGCGGCAAAACATTTATTGCCTACCTTATTGGCATTAAAAATTCCGGTAAGGGCACTTATTCCAAGCTTTTTATGGAAGCGATTGGAGGCGATAAGGTTGGGCATTTATCGGTAGGCGACTTGGTTCGGGATGTTCATGCTCGTTTGGAGAAGGGCGGCAAAACAAGAGAGGAAGTTCTGGAGTTCTTGAACAATAATTATCGCGGTACCAACTCCGTTGAAGGATTGGAAAAAATTATTTTGGGAAGGGACACGACTAATCTTATAACTTCAGAACTGATTGTTGCTCTTATCAAGTTCGAAATCAGCCAATACAAGAAGAAAGCTATTTTCATTGACGGTTTTCCGAGAGCCAAAGACCAAGTAAACTATTCCTTGTTCCTCAAAGAATTGGTTGGTTACCGCGATGACCCCGACTTTTTGATTTTTATCGACGTGCCGGAAAATATTGTGGACGAAAGAATCAAATATCGGGTTGTTTGCCCTCGCTGTAAAGTGCCGCGGAGCATGAAGTTGTTGCTGACTAAATTTGTCGGTTACGACAAAGACAAGAAAGAGTTCTACTTAATGTGTGACAATCCCGATTGTAACAAAGCAAGAATGATTGCCAAGGAAGGCGACGCTTTGGGTATAGAGCCTATTCGCGAACGGTTGGAAACCGACAAGGAAATCTTTAAACATCTTTTGAATGTACAGGGTATACCCAAAATTTATCTTAGAAATTCGGTTCCGGTTGATAGCGCCGGTGATTATGTAGACGATTACGAAATAACCCCCGCTTACCACTTTGAACTTGACGGAAGCGGAGGCGTTAAAATCATCGAGAAGCCGTGGATCGTAAAAGACGATGATGGCGTACCGTCTTACAGTCTTTTCTCGGCGCCGGTTGCCGTCGCTTTAATAAAACAAGTCGCTAAAGTTTTGAATTTATAAACCGTTTTATTCAGTCGACTTCCCGCATAAACAAGTTAATTCTATGCGGGGAGTCAACCCCAAAACTGTGGATAAAAAAGACCCCCGACTCCACATCGTGTCTATAACCGGAATCATCGAGAAAACCGGTAAATACTTGATTTTAAAGCGCTCTATGCGGGAAGTGGCTTATCCCGGCTCTTGGACCGTGCCCGGCGGGAAGCTGGTGCTGCACGAATACGAAAACCTGCCGCGTACTCCCAATACCGATGCCTGGTATAACATTGTCAATCGGACTTTGGAAAAGGAAATTATGGAAGAGGCGGGATTGGAGGTGGAAGGCGTTACTTATCTTACCGATATGACTTTCATCCGGCCCGATAGTATTCCGGTCTTGGTTTTGTCGTATTTTTGCCGCCACAAGGCGGGCGAAGTGAAGCTTGGCAAGGACATAGACGATTTTGCCTGGATTACGCCCGAGGAGGGGAAGGGGTATGAAATCATCCCCGGCATCCTGGACGAAATAATCGAGGTGGACGGTATTTTGAAGAGTCGCCGCTCGTGATATAATAATTATAGTCCCGTTCTTTAGATTCCGGATCAAGTGATTTTTTTCAGGGATTCCGAAATTATCCCGACCCGTGGGTCAGGGATTCAAGGAAACCCACCTAATATATAGCCGGGAATCAATAGAACGGGATTTTTGTTTGCTTTAGCAAACAGAAATCCCGTGGAAATTTCCCCCGTGTCGGAAAATAGGAGCAAAGCGACGTAAGAAACCGAGGGTTTCTTAAGCCGGGGGTCGGGGGAAATTTGAAGAATGTGGGATTTTTGTTTTGTGTTATTATGTCCTTAAATGCCGAGAAAGATTTTAATTGCGGTGGCTTGGCCGTATGCAAGCGGCGACATTCACGTCGGGCATTTGGCCGGCTATCTTCTGCCGGCTGATATTTTTGCCCGTTTCCATCGTCTTCGCGGAAACGAGGTGCTGATGGTATCCGGTTCCGATTGTTTCGGCACGCCGATTACGATTGAGGCGGAAAAACTCGGCATTTCCCCGCAGGAAGTGGTGGATAAATATCACCCGCAGATAGTAAAACTTTTCGAAAAATTGAACATCGGTTTTTCCGAAAATGGAATTTACACGAAAACGACTACCGCCAATCACAAAAAAGTAGTTCAGGACTTTTTCGTGAAATTGCTGGATAAGGGATATATCTTTAAAGACAAAACCGACCAATATTACTCGGAGGAAGATAAAAGATTTTTGCCGGACAGGTACGTGGAAGGAAAGTGCCCGCAATGCGGTTACGAGGAGTCTCGTTCCGACCAGTGCGACAATTGCGGCACGGTTTTTTCGGTCGGCGAACTCATAAATCCCAAAAGCAAACTCTCCGGCGGCGCGGTTCTGATAAAACAAACAGAACATTATTTTCTGGATTGGCCGAAGCTTCAAAATTTTCTCGATGATTACGTAAAAAGCTCCGGCAGGAAATGGCGCACCTGGGTTTTAAAAGAAACGGAGGGCTGGCTGAAAAAGGGATTAAAGCCGAGAGCGATTACGAGAGACTTGGATTGGGGGATAGAAATCCCGACGGATAAAATTCCCGAAAAATTGCAGATTGAAGGCGCGGAGCACAAAACGATTTACGTTTGGTTCGAGGCGGTAATAGGCTATCTCTCCGCTTCGAGGGAGTGGGCCGAAAAAAACGGGAAAGATTGGAAAGATTGGTGGTATGGCAAAGAACTCGAACACGCTTACTTTATGGGCAAGGATAACCTGATATTTCACACTCTTTTCTGGCCGGGCGAGCTTTACGGGTACGACGAGAAAATTCACCTGCCCGACTATCCGGCTATAAACCAGTTTCTTACCCTTGAGGGCAAAAAGTTCTCTAAATCCCGGGGGGTGACGCTTGACCCCGCCTATGTTGCCGATACCTACGGCCTCGATAGCTTGCGGTTTTATCTTGCGCTTATAGGCCCCGAAGCCGCCGATGCCAATTTCAGCTGGGAGGACTTTGTCGGCAAAAACAACAGTTTATTCATCGGTAATTTCGGAAATTTTGTGAATCGCACCCTAACGCTTGCCCGGGGTCTGGATTTCGGCGATGCGGAAATTGATAAAAGCGTTGAATCCGTCGTTTTGAAGCTCGTAAATCAGGGGAAGAAAGACCTGGAAAGTTACGAGTTCAAAAAGCATGCTTCAACAGTGCTGGAACTCTCGGATTTCGGCAATAAATATTTAAGCAAAGAGGAGCCCTGGTTTCTTAAAGGCAAAGAACCGGAAAAATTTAAGGAAGTTATGGCAAACGCCTTATATGTCGTTCTTGGCCTCTTTCTACTTATAAAACCTCTCTTGCCAGGAACTTACGAAAAGATGGAGGAAATGCTCTCCGTCGGCGTTGACGAGTGGAGCGGTGATGAGAAACAACTCTTAAGAGAACTTTTAAGAAGAGTAAGTATTAAAAAAATAAAACCGCTCTTTGAGCGGATTGACGAAAGCGTGGTGGAAAAAGAAAAAGCGAAAATTCGCTCTTAAGCTAATTTCTCCTCTTCTCCTCCTTCTTCCGGCTTCTTAGGTACTTCACCTCTTTTGAGGGACTCAATTAAATCCTTAAGACCATCTCCTTCTTGTCTTCTTCTTTCGAGTTCTTTTCCTCTTTCTTCCGCTGCAGCGTGGGCGGCAAATTCTTCCGCCGTTATTTTGTATTTTTTACCGTCCTTACCGACGAACTCGATAAGTTCCGATTTATCTTCCGGTTTTGGCATGTTCCCAAATTTTGGCATTCCAAATTTCATGATTTTATTGTATCATAGATTTCGGTTATAATCAACCGGTATGTTCGAAATTAAAAAAGACAAATTCGGTCCGGAATATATTCTCGAGGTTTACGACCCCAAGCTCGGTATGGAGGGTTTTTTAGTTGTTGACAACACCGCTCTGGGACCGGGGAAGGGCGGCATCAGGATGACGCCGTCGGTCACCGTGGAGGAAGTCTCCCGGCTTGCCCGGGCAATGACTTGGAAGAACGCCGTCTGCGGTTTGCCTTTTGGCGGCGCGAAAGCCGGAATCGT
The DNA here is from genome assembly GCA_043797305.1 of Candidatus Jorgensenbacteria bacterium. GTDB lineage: Bacteria > Patescibacteriota > Minisyncoccia > UBA6257 > GWB1-50-10 > CAZGHF01. The sequence continues at coordinate 955 of JAZDPW010000034.1, read as the reverse complement.
TTGGCCCCCCTCTTCGGTGGGCAAGCAGGGAGCTTCTCCGGAGCTGAAAAAACAATTCGTTCAAAGTTTCGCGCGCAAAATAGCCTTTCTTGTGCCGAAATATTATATTGCCGGGCCCGATGTCTCGAGTGGCGAACGGGAAATGCAGTGGTTCGTTGAAGCAACCAGCGACCGAAAATCGGCAACCGGCAAACCCGCGGCTCTCGGCGGTTTGCCTCACGAACTGGGGAGCACCGGTTTCGGTGTGGCTCACGCCGCCCGGGTTGCGGTTGAGTTGAAGGGAATGGACGTCAAAAAAACGACCGTAGCCATAGAAGGTTTTGGCAACGTCGGCACTTTCACTTTCAAATTCCTGAAAAAAATGGGCGCAAAAATCATTGCCGTTGCCGACAGCCGGGGCGGCGTCTACAACGAGAACGGTTTGGAGGGAGAAGAACTCGTTAATCTCAAAAAAGAGGGGAAGTCGGTCGGGGATTCGAAACAAGGCAAGCATATTTCCCACGACGATGTTTTCGGCATTGAAGCTGACGTTCTTATTCCGGCTTCGATTACCGATGTCATAAACGATGCGAACAAAAACACGATAAAAGCCAAAATCGTGGTTGAGGGAGCGAACATCCCGATGAGGGAGAACATCGAAGAGGAGCTTTGGAAAAAGGGAATTCTTGTCGTCCCCGATTTTATCGCCAACGGCGGCGGAGTTACATCTTCTTACGCCGAATATTGCGGTTACAGCCCGGAGAAAATGTTTGAGATGGTAGAAGAAAAAATCACCAAAGCGGCGCTGGAAGTGCTGAAAGGAAGCTTGGAGAAGGGTGAAAATCCCAGAAGCGTCGCTTTAAGGATCGCGGCGGAGCGAGTGGAAGAGAAGATGAAATAATTAAATGTCGGGGTGCCGGGAATTGAACCCGGTCTACATGCACCCCATGCATGCGTACTGCCGGTATACTACACC
>JAZDPW010000033.1:0-4224 GCA_043797305.1 Candidatus Jorgensenbacteria bacterium | reverse complement strand
CTGGGGTACGAGTTCATTGATTTCTTTTTGCGGCTTGCCCCAAACTTCCAAGGCGAAGGCAATGTTCTCAAAAACGCTTTTCCTGGGAAGAAGGCGAAAATCCTGAAAAATAACGCCGATGTGGCGGCGAAATTCCGGAAGATGCTTTGGCTTCAATTTATTGACTTCGTACGAACCAAAAAAAATCTGGCCCTTGGTTGGCCGCTCCTCACCGATCAGAAGCTTTAAAACCGTAGATTTGCCGGCGCCGGAACGGCCGACGATAGCCACGAACTCGGTCGGCTGAATTTTGAAACTCACCTTCTCCAGGGCGGTGGAGCCGTTGTAACTTTTGGTTACGTTTTGAAAAACTATCATACATTAGTCATTCTATATAACTATTTCAGCTTGCTCAAGAGGTCCAAATTACCATCCAACACTTCCTCCACTTTGGAAATTTTGAGTCCCGTCCGGTGGTCTTTCACCTGCTTGTAAGGATGGAGGACGTAAGAACGAATTTCGTGCCCCCACTCGGGCGAAACCCTGGTCTTTAAATTGGAAACTTCCTTCTCGTGTTTCTCTTCCATCAGTTTGACAAGCTTGGTTTTCAAAAGCGAAAGGGCCCGCTCGCGGTTGGCGCTCTGCGACCGTTCAACCCGGGCGGAGGCGGAAAGACCAGTCGGCAAATGAACGACTCTCACCGCCGTTTCCACTTTGTTGACGTTCTGGCCGCCGGGGCCGCCCGAACGGGAAAAATCGAATTTCAAATCCCTCTCGGGAATCTGGACTTTTGCTTCGTCCACTCTCGGCAACTCCGGCAGAACTTCCACCAAAGCAAAAGAAGTGTGCCGCAGGCGTTTGGCATCAAAAGGCGAAATGCGCACCAGGCGATGGACGCCCGATTCGCCTTTCAAAAATTCGTAAGCGCCCGCGCCTTTTATTTCCAGTTCGTTGTCGTCAACGAGCGTCGCTTTCCAGCCGCATCGGGCGGCGTAGCGGCTATACATTTTAAGAAGCATCCCCGCCCAATCTTTGGCGTCCTCGCCGCCGGCGCCGGCCATAACCGAAACAAAAGCAATATTGGGACTGTACTCCATAATTTTGGAGCCACCTCCGAGATTCGAACTCGGGACCTTTGCTTTACGAAAGCACTGCTCTACCAGCTGAGCTAAGGTGGCGGTTCAATTCGCCGCGTCCCCGCCGATTGCGGATTTTGCCGCCGGGCGGGACAGGGACTTCAAATAATCGTAGATGTTCAAAACCGCTTTTACCGCATCGCCGGCGGAAATATTGTTCTGTTTGTAAAGAACGTCGGTGATATCCCCGGCCGCCCAAATCCCCCTTTCGGACGCCGCCTGGGTTTTGTGGTTCACCACCACCTGGCCGTATTGGTCCAACTCCACTAAGTCCTTCACGATCTCGTTGTTCGGCACCGAACCGATTTCAACGAACACTCCCTGCACCTCAATTTCCTTCATTTCACCGGTCTTCTTATCCTTATATTTTAATTTCTCCACCAGATTTTCACCAACAATTTCCGCGATTTCCGCATTCAAAATAAACTGCACTTTCGGGTTTGAGGTAACCTCTTCTTGAGTAACCGGATCGCCCCGGAAAACCTCGCTTCGATGGACCAGATAAATCTTATCGGCATAAGGAAATAAATCAACTGCCGCCTCCAAGGCGGAATTACCGGCACCCACAACCGCCACCGCTTTTCCTTTGAAAACGGGCGCGTCGCAAGTCGAGCAGTAAACCACGCCCTTGCCCTCAAATTTATCCTCGCCCGGCACACCGAGCTTCCGACGGCGGCTGCCGACGGCAAGAAAAACGGTTTTCGTTTCGTAAACCTTGCCGCTCCCGGTCGTCACCCTAAAACCCGTCCCGTCTCCGGCTGCGCCCAATCTTCCAACTTTGGAAACGATTTCGCCTTCGGAAATTTCCAAACTTTCCTGGGCGCGCAAGTGGCCTTCGAGCATTTCGGCAAGCTCAAGACCGGTGATTTTTTTGGAACCAATCCAGTTTTCGATATTGTCGGAGACGAGCGACTGACCGCCGAATTCTTTGGCGATAAGGAGCACTTTTATTTTTTTTCGGGCGGCATAAACTCCGGCCGCAACGCCAGCCGGCCCACCGCCGATGATTATTAAATCGTAAATCATAATTCGGGAGGCGAAAAGTTCCAGAGAACAAAAATCACCACGAGAGCGCCGATCAAAAGATTATTCCAAAGAGCGAGATTAAGACCGGAGAACCCCAAAATCCAGGGCGAGATAAGGAGCCAGCACCCCAACCCGAAAACCACCCAATGATTCCATTTCATTACTCTTCTAGTACCTGGTCGATTACCAATTTAATCTGTTCAAGAGGCAATGCACCAGGAATGACCGTAGATTCGCCCGTTTTATTATTTACGACAACAGAATAAGGCGTGCCTATGCTCCGGCCGGTGTTTTGTTGACTCCACGCATTTAGTTTCGTAACATCTTCCATATCCTCATTTATGCTTTCCGCCATCTTTCCACTATCCAGACAACTCCGGAACTCGTTACTGTTAAGCCCCACATACTCGGCCACATTAGGGAGAAGAGTAAGATCCAAACCATTATTGGATGGGGTAATTTCAAAAATTCTATCAATGTAAGCCCAGAAGGTTTCATTACCACCAAGTTCTGCCGCACATTCGGATGCTTCTGCTTCCTTCCGAGCCTTCGAATGAATGGAATCAAGCGGGAAGTGACGGTAAGCCAAAGCCATTTTACCGTCGTACTCACTAAGAACCTGCTGCATGGTATTGTGGAAATCTTTACAGTAGGGGCATTCTAAATCCGAGTATTCAACCACGATTACCGCCGAATCGCTTACGCCTCTAACGTGGTCATCTTTAGAAAGAGGCCTTATCAGTTGTGAGGGGTTTTGGCTTTGAATAGCCTGCTCGCCATCCGTCAAACTCGCGGTTCCGGCATTTTCCTTCTTGCCGGCGCTGTAAACCATGGAAATCGATATTAAAAGCGCCGCCGCTAAAATACTTGCCGGCAGCAGAAAATCGCGTTTCTTTTTCTCTTCCATAGTAGTCCACTATATCATAAGATAAAGAAGATGCAACGACTGAAATCAATGCTTTTCGAAAACAGGACCCCGAAACAGACTGTCCTGAAAAATACCTTCTGGCTCACTTTCGGCAATATGGCGAGCCGGCTCATTCGGGCAGTACTTATAATTTACGCCGCCCGCATTTTGGGAGTCGCCGGCTACGGAGTTTTTTCCTACGCCCTGTCGCTTGCCGGATTTTTCTCGATTTTCGCCGACATCGGCATTACGCCGCTTCTAACCCGCGAATCGGCAAGAAATCCGGAAGAAAGAATTCATTATCTTTCGACCGGGCTCGTCATAAAATTCTTTTTCATGTTGATAAGCACTCTTCTTATTCTCTTTGCCGCTCCCCTAATCGCGAAAATCGAGGGAGCTAGCGAGCTTTTCTCAATCATTGTTTTTCTTTTCGCCTTTGACACGCTCCGCGATTTTTTCTTCGGTTTCACCCGGAGCATCGAGAAAATGGAACTAGAAGCGGGCACAAACATCATTACCAACCTGGCAATTCTTATTCTGGGCGGCGCGGCTTTGATTATCGCACCGACGAGCAAGATGCTCACGATTGGTTACACTGCCGGCTCGGGCGTGGGACTTGTGGTTCTCCTTCTCATTTTGAAAAAACATCTCCGGAATATCTGGCGCTCGTTCAGGAAAGACCTCATAAAGCCGATAATAACCCAGGCCTGGCCTTTTGCTCTTGCCGGACTCCTCGGGACGATAATGCTCCAAACCGACATGATTATGCTTGGCTGGTTCCGGGGCGCGGAAGAAGTCGGTTTTTATTCGGCCGCCCAAAAAATAATCCTTCTTTTATATCTTTTGCCCGGGTTCCTCGCCGTAAGCTTGTTCCCGTCGTTCTCGCGCCTGGCGAGAGAAGATAACGAAAAACTTCGCTCGATTCTTGAGAAAGGAATCTCAGTCGCTTTCCTTATGGCTTTTCCGATTGCGGTAGGCGGCATAATCCTTGCCCCGCAAATCATAAACCTGATTTACGGCCCGGCTTACCTACAGTCTTCAACAGCTTTCATGATTCTTCTCTTTACTCTTTTCTTCTTAGCCCCGGGAGTTTTTATAGGCAATGCGATATTCGCCTACAATCGCCAAAAACTTTTTACCAGTTTCGTGGGATTGGGAGCGATAAGCAATATAATT
>JAZDPW010000032.1:0-8374 GCA_043797305.1 Candidatus Jorgensenbacteria bacterium | reverse complement strand
TTCAAGTGTTGTGGCATCTCTAATGTGGAATGCTCCTGCAAGATTCCTTAATATCCAAACATCACCGCCGCCACTGTCATCTAATTTCAGTTGTGGGTCATCTGACCTTAAGTGCAGTAATGAGGTAGGACTCGCCGTCCCGATGCCGACGTTGCCGCCGTTTGGATTTAACACTAATGAACGAACAACATCAGCACTATTGGCGTATTGACTCTGAATCCAACCATATTGAGAACCGCTGTCAAAAGTACCAAGAGATAGTCCAAATGTGCCAGCGGATTGAAGAATCAAATCACCTGTCGCATTTCCAGATACAGCAGGTGCCGTACTAACACCCAAAACATGCAACTTTGCCGTAGGTCCCGTCGTCCCGATGCCGACGTTCCAGGCAGTTGAGGAAGCGTAGAGGTTTGAGCCGGAGAGGAGCCAGACACCCGAGGAGCCGGCGGAGATAGAATCAACATACGATTTGGTTGTCGCGTGGCTTGTAGCAGTGGGGGTGCCAACAATCAGGGGCTGGCTGAAAGCACCGGTGCCGTAGACCTGCAAAGCGTAGGCGGGAGAGGTGGTGGCGATGCCGACGTTGCCGTTGGCGTCTATCACGACTTTTGCGGTCGATAAATTGTTTCCTGTATAAAAATCAAGAGTTGTAGCCGCTGCACTTGCTCCGCCAAAATCAATTTTCCCCCCCTCGTAAGAATGGTCTAATAATGCAGTAGCCTCTATTTGCCCCGCTACATTTAACAAACTACTGGGGCTTGTCGTCCCAATCCCGACGTTACCGTTCCCTAAAATACGCAGTTTTTCCGTGGCGGCGTTATCGGTAGCGGAAGTCCAAAAAGCGATGGGCCAGTCGCCGACGCTGTTTTGACCCGAAGCGGTACTGATGCGGCGCATGTAAATCATGGCGCGGGAATTAGCCAAATCACCGGAGGTGTGGACTCTAATCTCGCCGCCGCCGTCGCCGCCTCCAGGACCCGCGCCCGAGACAAACCAGAACCGCTCGGCTGTGCCGGTTCCCGGAGCTTGGAGAGCCAAGTCGGCAGTTGATTTACTAATATGTAAATCGTATCCGGGATTCGTGGTCCCAATTCCCACTCTTCCGCTTGCTGTCGCAAGCGTTGATGTTCCCGAAACCGTAAGTGTTGCGAAACTGCCGGCGCCGGAGCCGCCTCCGACAGTTGAATCAACATAATTTTTCGTCGCGGCGTGGGAATCAGCTGTAGGTGTTCCGACAATCAAGGGCTGGGAGAAAGCACCGGTGCCGTAGACATGGAGGGCGTAGGCTGGGGAGGTGGTGGCGATGCCGACGTTGCCGCCTGGGGTTATTGTCATACGGGTAGCAAGTGTGTTAACTGTCGAGCCAGTGGTGCCTGCGGGCGCTGTCTTGAAGTACAAGTTGCCACCTCCGCCAGTGCCAGTACCTGCGCCAGCAGCCAAAGTTAGGTTCGCTCCAGCAATGTCAGTCCCCGAACCTCCTGTGGAAGAAATAGTAACTGCCTGAGGAGAGGCATCAGAGGCGCCTTCCCCAATATACATTTCAGTTATGGGAGCACCACCTCCACCTATTACAAATTGGTTATTATTTGCAGTTGCTGTATACCCTAAAGCAATACCTCGAAAAGCCGCTGTTGCCTGAGCGCCAATTGCTGTAGCTTGTTCACCGCTTACACTTGCCTGGGTACCGAAAGCAAAACTGTTATTTTGGTTCGCGGATGCTCCCCATCCAATTGCTACCGCATTATTACCTGATGCTGATGCATTGTAACCGATTGCTACAGAAGAAATGCCAGCGGCCGCAGAGAGCTTGCCAAACTTCTCGCTTTGAGAGCCTGCCCCTGGACTAGTGATATTTCCAACTACGTGCAAAGCCGCGCCCGGACTTGCCGTCCCAATCCCAACATTCCAGGCAGTTGATGAAGCATAGAGGTTTGAGCCGGAGAGAAGCCAGACGCCCGTTGAACCACCTCCGACAGTTGAATCAACATAATTTTTCGTCGCGGCGTGGGCATCAGCGGTCGGCGTCCCCACCGTAACCGTGCCGGTAAAATATCCGGTGCCGCCGACAACGAGTTTCCCCTCGGTCGGAGTGGTATCGCCGATACCGACGTTCAAACCTTGAATTCTCATAGCCTCCTGCTCCGAGTTCGAAGAACGGTTTCTGAAAGTAATGGCGCCTTCTAAAGAGCCGTTGGTAATATTCGTCGGGAAGAAGCGAATTCTACTGAACCCCGTTCTCGCCCCGGTATCAAATTTAAAGGTAGCGACTGAAGAATCTATATAATTGGTTGTTGCTTGAGTAGCTGTATTTTCTAAAGATAAAAGTTCGGCTGTTGCATAATTTCTTACTAAGTTCAACACGGAACCCTGGCTTGGGGCCTCGCCCGAATAAGAAATGTTCACGTTACCGCCTCTGACATCCAATTTCGCGTCCGGACTCGTCGTCCCAATGCCAACGCTACCGCTCTTAATTACCATGCTTGCACCCGTAAGTGCAGTATCGCTGGTAATAGTTCCTCCAAGCCCGATATCGCCATTATTTTGGAAATAAACCCTTCTTGTATAACTTCCTGTATTTGTAAAAAACAATCCTGCATTTCCATCAGAAACCATATGCCATTCGCCAGCAGGCGTCTTTACGGAGAGGTCAGCGTTTGAAGAACTATATACTTGTAATGTTCTTGACCAAGCTGTGGTAGGTGCTGTTGTCCCAATGCCCACGTTCCCGCTCAAATAAGTGTTCCCGTAAACGCTAAGTGGCTGCGGCAAACCGCTCTGCGATGAGGTCGCAATACCAACTGAGGCTGGAAAAGCAAAGTTGCCGTTCCCCTGGAGTCGCCCGAGGACATCCGACGAAACGTTTGCGGCGGAAATCGCACCGGAGACCGAACCTACAAACGAGCCGGTTGACTCAACATTGCCGCTCACTTTAAACCGGGTAGTGGAAGTGGCACGCGTACTCACCCCAATATTGCCATACTGGTCAACCTCCATCACTACGAGCCCCGGCAAGGTGGGCGACTCACGGAAGAGCTGGAACGACCCGAAATTCCGCGACGACCAGAGCCAGACATTTCCGGAAGTAAGGTTTTTCAAACCGACGCTCGGGTTCGTCGTTGATGCAACCATGAAAACGTAACCGAAATTGGCCGGATAACCGTTATCGGTGGACGTGGAATCAAAATTATCCTTCGGCGTTGAAGAACTCGTTCCGAAACCAATGTTGCCTTGCGAGTCGAGAATAAATTTTCCTCCGCCCGCCCCGGGGCTTTGCCCCGCGTCCGGCCCGACAAACGCCTGCGCTGTTCCCGCAAGACCAATGAGTCCTATCAATCCTATAAGACCTGCGAGAACTATGATATTTAATTTCTTCATGGCAGAACTATAAGTTGCCCGCTAATAGTTTTCCCCGCCGGGCAAAAATCGCGGCACATAAAAGAGTAAGTCCCTTCGGTGTTGATACCGAAAGTAATTTGTTTCATCTCGCCACTTTTCACCGCAACATAAAGTCCGTTGTACGGCATTGAGAAATCATAATTGCCGCCCTGAGCCGTAAGGCGGATTTGAACGACATCGCCCTTGCCGACCGTAATCGAATCAGGGTTAAACCCGGCGACGCCGACCGTCATATTAAAAGCGCCGAATTTTTCTTGCGCCCCCGGCGCAGCCGGCGCTTCTACCGCCGCTTCCGTCAGTTCGGCATTGACGGGTGTTTCCGAAGTAAAATCAGGCGCTTCCTCGCCGCCGGATATGCCGGACACCGAGCCGTTTTCTTCTTCTCCCGGCACGGCGGGACCTTCGTCCTCCCGCACAAAAACACCGACTACAACCGCCGCAACCACAATCACAACGACGGCAACCAAAATAATTACTTGTCTTCCCGACATTTTTATTAATTATAGCAAACCATAGAAGCGGAGAGGTGCGGAAGTTATCCGCGTTCATCCGCCTCTATGTGTCTCGATGATAATTGGTGCCTTGTCTGTTCCCCGTCCCGCTAAAAACCCGAGACCGAAGATTATAGTCGCAACGATAAGGGAACCTAAGATTATAAGGAAAATCCTTGACATAAAGAAGACGAGTATTTAGTATCTAGTATACAGTATCTTCGCCTCCGCTAAGGGGGTCGGCGAAATACTCATGTTTGTAGCGAAATTTACTTCGCTACAAGCTCGTAAATTTCGACAAACATGGCACATACAAAAGCAAAAGGTGCGGCAAAGAACAGCCGAGAATCGGCATCGAAGCGCCTTGGCGTGAAGCTTTTTGACGGCGAAAAAGTGTGCCCCGGCGAAATCATCATCCGCCAGCGCGGCACCAAGTTTTACCCCGGCCTGGGCGTCCGCCGCGGCAGCGACGACACCCTCTACGCCGCCATACCCGGCACCGTCAAATTCGGCACCAAGAAAAAGTACTCCTTCGACGGCTCCAGAAAATTCGTCAAAACCGTCTCCGTTATTTCTTAATCATCCCGTAACTTTTAAGCAGCTTCTAAACCTCGCCTTATTTGCGCTTGCCTTTCCTTCAACTCCTCTTATCCACGGCCGTCAATAAACGGAGTTTTCTATAAAGACAATCTCTTCAAACTGCCGGTTTTACCAACGGTAAAAATTTCAACGCAAGGCAATAACTTACAAAGATCCAAATCTTCCATAAAAGCTTCCGGAACACTGCGCCTTCCAATCCAAACGCTCCCCTGAAGCAGCTTAAACTCCATCTCAATAAGCTTTCTTCTTAACCATTCTCTCTTCTGCCTTTCTTTTTCCGGTATATCGAAAGTGATTATTGTAAAATTGTCCGAAACTTCCGATTTGTATTTGCGGTGAGGCAAACTGTTTTTCCCATAATAAAGTTTTAACCTTTCTAATTCTTTTTCGCCCTTCCATGTTAACCGCCAAGTCCTTTTGTCTTTTTCTTTCCCAGATATCAAACCATCCTTTTTAAGACTGGATATTAGATTATACAAGTTTTGTTTTTCCTTTAATTCTCTGATAATTTCCTCTCGTGCGTGTTGAATCTTTTCTTTTTGCCGCTCTAAACGATAACGAGAACTACCGTAAGGACTCGTCATGATTGCCAACAAAATATCCGAAGTTTCCAGAGCGGCACTACCGATTATCTCCAACACGCCCATTGCTTTCTGGCTTTTAATTCTCATGATTTGAACTTTATCATATTACTACGAGAATAGACGGCCGTTTATATTCGTAGTAATTGAATATTAAATATCAAACGATTTTCTCCAACAAAACTTTTACTTTGGCTTTGATGTTTTCACCGAAGTTGATGTCTATCAAATGTTCGCCCAATTCTTTGAGGGGTTTTTTGAGTTCGGCTTTGGCGCCGGGAATCCCCCGCTCGGCAAGCTCGTGCTCAATGTCGCGGGCGGTCACGGAGCCGAAAACTTCGTCCTTCTCGCCGGTTTTCACCTTGAAGACGAGGTTTTCACCTTCGATTTTTTCCGCCTCTTCCTTTAACGTTGCGACCAATTTCCCATGCTCCGCCTCCATTTTTGATTTGAGCTCGGTTGCCCTTTTCAAAGCGGCACCGGTGGCAACCTCGGCTAATTTTTTGGGCAGAAGAAAATTACGGGCGTAACCGGAGGACACGTCCTTGATATCGTTTTTCCTCCCGAAACCTTTTACGTCTTCGAGTAAAATTACTTTCATTTGGGGTCAGTAAGAATTAAGAACCGAGAATGAAAACAGTCTGGCCTGATTTCATGATTTCTTCTTTAAGGACTTCAACCGCTTTATCGAGCTGAGGATCGCGCCCGTTTTCGGCATCCTCATCGGTAATTTCCACGAAAAAGTCGGGGTCCAAACCGTTGCCGTTAATTCTCGTACCGTTCGGGGTGAGCCATTCGGCGACGGAAATCTTGAGCGAGGAACCATCCGACATCTCTTCGATTTCCTGAACGGTACCCTTGCCGAATGTTTTTTCACCAACAAGCTTTATGCCGCGGTTGTCGCGGAGGGCGCCGGCAACAATTTCCGAAGCGCTCGCCGAACCGCCGTTTACGAGCACAACGGTCGGGACACCGGCAAAAGCCGCCGGCCCGCTTGAGAGCAAAACGTCTTCATTGCCGGAGCGAAAACGCTCTCTTACAACCACTTCTCCCCTGTCCAAAAACCAGCCGGAAATATCTCTCGCGACATCCAGATAACCGCCGGAGTTGTTGCGCAAATCGAGAATCACACCCCTAGCACCCTTAGTAAGGGCGTTTAGTGATTCCTGGTAAAAAAGATGGGGAGCGTTGGCGCTGAAATTATAAAGCCTGAAATGGACAATGCCGTCATCCCTCGTTTCCGAATCAAGGGTGGGGATAATAACAAGATCTCTCGTAATTTTGAATTCCCGCGCTTCAGTCCAATCGTCGCGAAGAATAAGAAGAGTTACTTCGGTGCCGACTTCACCGCGGATCATTTTCACCGCTTCCTGAACCGTAAAGTCGCTGGTTATTGTGTCGTCAACTTTCAAGATTTTGTCACCGGCTTTCAAACCCGCTGCCTCGGCCGGATTACCCTTCAGGGGAGCTATTATCTGGAGCTCGTTATCACGAATGCCGATTTCGGCGCCGATACCGCCGAAATTCCCCTGAATATCTTCTTCGAACTTTTTGGCATCCGACGGATTAAAGAAAGTCGTGTAAGGGTCATCGAGCGCGCTCAAAACACCTTCTATCGCTCCGTAGAGCAAATCTTCATCGCTTACTTCATCTATCCTGAAATGTTTTTCCTTAATGAGATTCACCGAATCCCAAAAAAGCCCCATATCGGCATCCAAAATAGTGCTTGTGGCGTTGGGCGGAAGAAACACCGCTTTCGAGGGAATTTGAACCAACCCAAAATCCATACCGACGTAAAGAATGCCGCCGCCGACAACAAGACCGGCAATGAAAACGACGATGAATTTCCTCAAATTACTTTTATTGCGCATTCCCTAATTTAAGCAAAATTGGATTTATAAGTCCAATACCTCATACTCGGCGCCGGTTCTTTTCAGCGTGGACCTCATAAGATGAATTTCCTGCGCCTTGTACCGCCAATCTATTTCTTTTTCAATCAACGGCAGGTTTTTGGGCGACGTTTCGGGGAACCGGGCAAGCGTAAGATGAGCCCGATAAGGGCGAAGTTCGCGGTGCCACCTTATGCCTCCCGTTTCAAATTCGTCCTCTAATCTTTTTTTGATTTTTCCCAGTTCTTCGGAGGTTCGTCTTTTTGTCGTAAGCCAAATCATTCTCGGACCAGGTCCCGGCGGGCCGTAAATCACCTTTTCAAATTCAATATCGCTATCAAGGTCGAACTTCAGCAGCCGGCTGATTTGGGGCGCTACCGATTCGTCCTGGTATCCCAAGAAAGTCAAAGTGAAATGCCAATTTTCGGGAGGAACGAAACGAATATCTTGCGGCAAACCGCGGACTTTTTGGAGACCGGAGACCAACTCGGCAATTGAGTCCCGAATATCCTCGGGAATGAGAACGGCGACGAAAAGACGGATTTTTGTCATTCGGTTTTCTTCACTTCGTATATTTTTTTCGTCCTGTCGACAAAAACTTTCCCGTCCAGGTGATCCACTTCGTGTTGGAAAACTCTCGCCAGGAGCCCCCGGGCTTTGATTTTGATTTTTTTGCCCTCCAGATTGTAGCCTTCGAGAATAACCCGCTCGGAACGCGGAACCACGCCGAACTTTCCGGGTACGCTCAAGCACCCTTCTTCCGCCTCGATTTTATCGCCGGAGTTTTTTACGATTTTGGGATTCAAAACGGCATAAAATTTTTCGTCGCTGCCGCTCTCCCGCGAGGTCGGAATCTGGGCGACGAAAAGACGCTCGGTCCGGCCGATTTGGTTTGCGGCAAGACCGATGCCGACGGCTCTTTTCATCGTCACTCTCATTTTGGCAATGAGTTCACGCAACTCTTTGCGGCTCACGCGGGAAAAATCGAGCGAAGGGAGCTTCTTTCTCAAAAACGAGTTTTCTTTCCTATTGTTTATGGAGAGTATTCCCATCATCTTTTTTTGTTTTCTTCAAATTAGCGAGGAGTTTCATAAAGTAAGCTCCTTTGTTTTCGACGTTCTTCCGCATCGCCACGTCTTTGGCAAGCTCAAGAAGTGCCTGGGCATCATAATCTTTGGCTAATTTCATGTAAAGCGACTTGTGTTTCTCGTCTTCCAGCGTTTCGGCAAGCTCAAGACCGACCGATTGGTGATGAAAATAAACCCTGGAATCGGCTTTTCTTTCCTTCAAAAGGTCCAAATAACTTCCCTTGTTTGTTGATTTCTTCATAATCTCACTTAATCTTATAATAATTAAGGATGATTAACTATGTCTTCTTCGGCTCGCCGGAGTTTGCGGCGATTATACTGGAGAGCCT
>JAZDPW010000031.1:0-8070 GCA_043797305.1 Candidatus Jorgensenbacteria bacterium | reverse complement strand
GCGGAGAAAAAGGTTATTCAATTCGTGCTCCAGGATGCTCGCCGTTTTCAATTCGCGAAAAGGCCTCATCCAGTTAGAAATGGAACAAGTTGCGACGTTTTAAACAGACCGCCTTGAAAGATGCGGATACCCGGTTTAGTGATTATTTGATTGTTGGTTTCATTTCTAACGGGATTCATTTATTTCCGAAGGTGAGCTGGTGTCCGGCTTTTATTTCCGTGCTCGTTTCAACTAAAAGTCCCGCCTCGACACCTTTTTCCGCAAGAGCCACGTCTTTTTTGCCTGATTGGAGATTTACGATTTTTCCGCTGCCGATTACCGTACCTCCTTCGACGACTTCGAATCTCTCGCGATTTTTGACGGGACCGGTAATAACCCGGCCGCCCACCACTTGCTTGCCGTTTTTCAGTTTGCCGAAAGTCGCAAGCACCTCGATTGTCGCTTTTTCCTGTCCCGCTTTTTTACTCAAATATTCCTCGAGGTTTTTCTCGAGGTCGTAAATTACATCCGAGGTCATTATGACGAGGTCCTGCATTTTGGCGGTGTTCTCCGCCACCTTGTCGGTTTTGACGTGGAATCCGAGAATAATTGCTCCGGTTGTGCCGGCGAGTTTTATGTCGCTCTCGTGAATATTGCCCGGGCTTTTATCGATAATGACGATATTTCTCGCCCCGGCCGTTTTCTCGATTATATGCGAAAGCGCTTCCAGAGAGCCGGCTTCGCCGGCTTTTAAGATGACCCTGAGGTCGGTTTTTTCCGATTCGGCTTTTTTCCCGGCAAATCTGTTCACCGCCGCTTTCTTTTCAATCGCCTCGAGATTTGTGGAAAATTCTTCTCCGACCTCCGGCGTGTTTTGAAACCCCACAATAACGGCCGGGGCGCTCGGGATGAGTTCCGCAGCTTCTTTTCCCAGGAAATCTTCGAGAACTTTTACTTTTCCCGAAGTACTCGGCGTATGAACCTCATCGCCCTTCTTCAGAGTTCCGTCGGTTATGATTACGCCGACCGCAAGCCCTCTCTTTGGGTCGGGTCGGGCGGTAAGAACTACGCCTTTTGCCGGATTTTCCGGATTATAGGTAAAGTTTTCGATTTCCGCCGCGAGAAGTATAAGGTCCAAAAGCTCGCTTACACCCTCCCCGGTTTTTGCCGATACGAGCTGGGCGGAAACATTGCCGCCCATTCCCTCGAGAAGGACACCGGCTTTGACCAAGCCCTGCTTCGTCCGCTCAATATCGGCGTTGCGTTTGTCTATCTTGTTTATGGCGACAAGAAAAGGCATATCTTCCTTGCGGATGTATTTTAAGGCGTCTTCGGTCTGGGGTTTTACACCCTCATCGGCGGCGACAACCAAGATGGCAATATCGGCGATTTTTGCGCCGCGCTCGCGCATTTTGGAAAAAGCCTCGTGGCCGGGAGTATCAAGAAAGGTGATTTTTTTGCCGGCATAAACTATTTCGTAGGCTCCGATCGATTGGGTAATGCCGCCGGCTTCTCCTTCAACCACGCTTGTCTTTCTTATATGGTCAAGAAGTGCCGTTTTCCCGTGGTCAACGTGTCCCATTACAACCACAATCGGCGGCCGCTTAAATTGTTGCGTCTTCTCACTTGACATAGGCGTAGATGCATTACACCGTATCAGAAAACAAGTGCTTTCACAAGACAATGTCATAAAAACAATTATTTATTTTTATCGTCGCTTGGAATAAAAGACTTGAAGATGTTTTGGGATTAGAATAAACTCAATGAATGTGGAGAGGTGGCTGAGTGGCCGAAAGCAGCGCACTGCTAATGCGTTAAGGCAGAAATGCCTTCGTGGGTTCGAATCCCACCCTCTCCGCAGGTGTTCTTTGTGCAGCTCTTCCGGGGCTGCGGAAAGAACACTTTACAGATGTGGAATGGGATGAGAAGGGAACCCGAGCGCATGCGGGGCATGAAGAAGCGAGGGTCCCGGGCTCCGAAGGAACCCCGCCGCTTTGGCGGGGTGGGTGAGGAGGAATCCCACCCTCTCCGCCTGAGCCTTTGGCTCCTATCGTCTAGCGGTCAGGACATCGGCTTTTCAAGCCGGTAACCGGGGTTCGACTCCCCGTGGGAGCACAAATAAAAATGCCGAAGAAAATAAAAAAGGAAAATCAGGATGCAATCAGCTGGCGGGCGGCCGAGTACCACTATATCCAAAAAGAAGTCGGTTGGTATCTTACGGTCGGCCTGGTTGCCTTTCTTCTCGTTTTCCTCTCTTTTCTCTGGGGGAACTTTTTTTTCGCCATCTTTATAGCCATTGCGGCGACCACGGTGATGTTTTTTGCGAAGCGGCGGCCCCAAATTTTTGATTTTAAAATCACCGATAAAGGAGTTGCGATAGGCGAAAACATCTTTTATGATTATGGACGCCTTGATGGTTTTGCCGTTCGGGAACGTCCGGAGAGATTAAACGAAATCATCCTTAAAAAGAAAGCGGTTCTTAACCCTTATGTGAAGATTCCGATTGATTCAGTTCTTGCCGACAAGGCGAAAGATTTTTTGGAGGGAAAGCTTCCCGAGATTGAATATCAGGAAACGCTCGTTGAAGTAATCTCGGAGTGGCTCGGATTTTAGCCCTCGTCGTTCAACGGATAGGACGCGAGATTGCGGATCTCGTAATAGAGGTTCGATTCCTCTCGAGGGCGCAAAAACAAAAAGCCGGGTACAGGACCCGGTTTTTTGTTTTCTTGTGAGGAATCGAACCCGAAAGGGGGTCGGGGAAAAGTAAGGTTTCCCCGTGTCGGAAAACAGCGGAGCGCCAGAAACCGAGGGTGTCTGGAGCGCAAGCGAGCCTGAGAGCCGAGCAGTGAGATTCCCTCGAGGGCGCCAAACAGCTGGACAATTTTGGGCGGCTATTTACAATAAAGTTGATGGCAAGAAAACCGATTCTTTATCTTCTGCTCGTTCTTATTCTTGTTGTTGCGTTCCTTGTCACCCTGGGCCTGATTTCGCCGAAATCGGCAGTGGCGCCGGCAGAGCAGTCAACCTTCGAAGGGCCGCCGCTCGGTTCGCTTCCCGGTTTCAACGGACCGACCAGCTCGCCGCCCAGTTCATTGGAAATCGGTGATTAGAAACTTTCATTGCGGGTATGGTTCAGTGGAAGAATATCTCGTTGCCAACGAGAAGACGCGAGTTCGATTCTCGCTACCCGCACCAGAACCATGAGTCCATCGAAAAAAGGGATAACAATAAGGCATCTAGCGAAGGATATTTCCATCGTCATCGGATTGGTTTTGGTTTGGCGCGGGATATGGTATGTGCTTGACGCTTTGGATAAATGGATTTTTGACGGCAGTCACTTTTGGACGGCTTTGGGTGGCGTTATCCTGGGGCTCCTTATCTTGTATTTACCGGACAAAGATTTGAAAGAGATTGAGAAACTTTAAGCAAACTCATAACGTTCGACTATGACGGAAAGTCTTTTACTTTTTATCTTTTCGCTTTTTTTGGTCGTTAAGGGCGCGACGCTTGCAACGAAATACTCCGCCAAACTGGCGGAGGGTTTTCACTTGTCGAAATATGTTATTGGTTTCATCGTTATCTCTTTTATTTCAATCCTGCCCGAAACGCTCATTTCGATAAATTCGGCAATCGAAGGAATTCCGGAATTCGGTCTCGGTACTTTGTTCGGTTCGAATGTTGCCGACTTGACACTTATTTTTGCGATTTTAATCATATACGCCGGGCGCGGGATAAAAATAAAAAGCGAGGTTTTAAAAGATGTTCGTCTTTACCCATTTTTTCTTCTGTTGCCGCTTATTCTCGGTTTGAACGGCCATTATTCCCGTCTCGATGGCGCCGCTCTCGTTATTGCCGGAGCGCTTTTCTACTACCTGGTTTTTGAAGGCGGCGTGGACACGTCGGCCGTTCCCCGCAACTCGGACGGCAAATACAAAAATCTTTTCCCCTTGCTTTTTGCTATGGTCCTACTACTCATCGGTTCGCATTTTACAGTAACCTCGGCAACGGCACTGGCTCAAGCTTTGGAAATAAGTCCGATTCTCATTGCTATGCTCGTCGTGAGCTTAGGAACGACGATGCCGGAACTGCTTTACTCGCTAAAATCAATAAAAAGAAAAGACGATGATTTGGCAATCGGCGACATCTTGGGTTCGGTTTTAGCGGACGCAATCATTATTGTTGGGGTTCTTGCTTTCATAAGACCCTTCTCCTTTCCTATAAAAATCGTCTACATCACCGGCGCGTTTATGGTAATCGCCTCGCTAGTGCTTCTTAATTTCATGCGTTCGGGGCGGGTAATTTCGAAAAAAGAAGGATTTATGCTCCTGGCTTTCTGGATGGCTTACGTTCTGATAGAACTCATTGTGAACTGGTAATTGCTATAATTACTTTAGAATGGAAGTCGCAGCCAGAATAGTCATTACCGTTCTTTTTATCGCCCTCATTGCCGTCGGGGTTGTTTTTTTGGGCGTTTTTGGTCTTCTGCCGGCGAAAAGAACGACCACCGTTCTTGAAGTGGATGAGAAAACAATTGTGAGAGAAACATTTGTTGAGTCGACTTCTACCGAACCGGTTGTGCCAAGTACAAGTCCGGTAACGCCGGAGGGCCAGGTCGTTACGCCCGAAGGCGAGCCCGTCCAACTCGATGTTTTGCCCGGCACGCCCGAGGCGCCCCAGCAATCCAATCCGATAAGCGAAGAGTCTGTACCCGAGGAAGCGGTAAAAATCAGGATTTCGGCCGGGGGCATAGATCCTGCCAGCTTTACGGTCGGCGCCGGTTCGGTTGTCATCTTTTCTATTTCTTCGGTTGACGAGCAAACCCACGTTTTTAAATTTAAAGACCCCGATTTGCAGGCGGTGGCGGTAGGCGTGGGTCCGGGTGAAACGAGAGCAATCACTTTTAACGCGCCGGAGGCGGGGGATTACGAATTTTTCTGCGACGTGCCCGGCCACGGCGGGAGGGGCGAGGTCGGGGTGATGACGGTTAAATAACTATTTTAAAGAAACGGTGTTTGCCGATTCTCAAGACTTCTCCGCCCCGAAAGGCGGTTTTTTCGTTGGGGTTATTTTTTGTTTCGCCGTTTATTTTCACTCCGCCCTGGAGAACGAGTCGCCGGGCTTCGTTTTTTGACGGTACCCCCGCTTTTACCAGCAGTTCCAAAATATCCGGTTTTTTGTTTTTGATTTTTAAGGAGGGCAGTTCCCTTGGCAGTTCTTTTTTCGAAAAAACCCTAATAAATTCTTCCCTCGCTTTTTTTGCGGTTGGAGCCGAGTGGTACATCCCGACTATTGTTTCGGCGAGAAGCAGCTTCGATTTGTACGGGCCGAATCCCTTTGGGGCATCAACGTCGGTCAGGTTTTCAAAGTAGGTTTTGGTCAGCGAATCGGGAATGGACATTATTTTCCCGAACATCTCGCCCGGTTTTTCGTCGAGAGCGACGTAATTGCCGTAGCTCTTGCTCATTTTTCTTACTCCATCCGTTCCTTCGATAAGAGGGAACGTCATGATATCCTGTTCCGACATCCCGAAAGATCGTTGAACTCGCCGCCCCATAAGCAGATTGAGTTTTTGGTCGCGCCCCCCGATTTCCACATCCGCTTTTACCGCCACCGAATCGTATCCTTGAAATAAAGGATAGAGCGATTCAAGCACGGAAACATCGTTTCCGAGCGCCAGCCGTTTTTTAAAATCTTCGCGTTTGAGAATTTGCTGAACGCTTGCTCCCTTCACCAATTCCAGAAACAACCTTATTCCTCCCTTTTTAAGCCATTCACTGTTGTAACGTATCTCGGTTTTTTTGATGTCGATGATTTTCCCGGCGTAGCCCACGTATTTTTTCATATTGGATTTCACCTGTTTTTCCAAAAGGGGTTTCCGGGCTTCGGTGCGACCACTCGGGTCGCCAATCGTAGCGGTGAAGTCGCCGATAATCAGAATTATTTTATGGCCCGCTTTTTGAAATTGCCCGAGTTTAATGAGCGGTACCGTATGTCCCAAGTGGAGGTCGGGAGCAGTCGGGTCAATGCCCAATTTTACCCGGAGTTTCTTGCCGGATTTCAAAACTTTCTCAAGGTGGCTCTTTACAATTACTTCTTCTACGCCGCGGGTGAGGATTTTTTTAATTTCCTGTTCCTTCGATTCTTTCATTTAGGATTATTCTACCACGAAAAAACCCCGGTCGCACCGGGGTTTAGGGGGAGAATTATTTTTTAGTCTTTATGATTTCGTCGATAAGGCCGTATTCCTTGGCTTCTTTCGGATCAAGCCAGAAATCACGGTCAACATCCTTTTCAATTTGTGAGAGCGGCTGGCCGGTGTGTTTGGCGATGATGTGATTGAGCCGGTCCTTGATTTTGATGATGTGTTTGGCGGTTATTTCAATCTCCGAGGCCTGACCTTCGGCACCGCCCATTACCTGGTGAAGAAGGATTTCGGAATTGGGCAGGGCGAACCTCTTTCCGTCTTCTCCGGCCGCAAGAAGAACCGCCCCCATTGAAGCGGCAAGTCCGATGCAAATCGTCGAAACCGGAGCTTTTACGTGCTGTATCGTGTCGTAAATAGCCATGCCGGCCGTAACCGATCCGCCGGGGGTATTGATATAGAGTTTGATGTCTTTTTTGGAATCCTGATTGTCCAAGAAAAGAAACTGGGCAATCACCGTGTTGGCAACGGCATCGTTTATCGGCCCGCCCAAAAAAATAATTCGCTCTTTTAAAAGACGGGAATAAATGTCGTAGGCCCGTTCGCCGTAAGTGGATTTCTCGATAACCGTTGGAATTAAATACATTGCCTAAATATTTTAACATCCCGCCCAATTGTGTCAAACCGCGTTTTTTCAGGTTTTTGCCACGACAAACCCGATTATCTTTCTTGCGCCGGCGTTTTTGAGGACCCTTACGGCCTCCCGCATTGTCGCCCCCGATGTGAAAACGTCGTCGACGAGAATTACGTTTTTGCCGGCAATAAGTTCGGGGCATTTCACTTCAAAACAATCAGCCACGTTCTTTTCTCTTTCTTCGTAGTTCTTGGTTTTTGTCTGCGAATTCGTCTTCCTTTTTCTTACGAGGTTGTTTTCCAGAATATCGATTCCCAAATTTTTGTTCAGGAGCCCCGCTATGAGAGTCGCCTGGTTGAAACCGCGCTCCCTTTCTTTCTTGAGATAAAGAGGAACAGGGACGATGATGAAATTTTGAATTCCGGACTTCGAGTCCCCAATTGTTTTTTCGACGTATTTGCCGACGATTTCGGAAATCGGCCGGAGAGCCGTTTTGATTCTTTGATACTTTAGGGCGTGAATCAGTTCTCTTACGGCCGAAATTTCGTAAAAGGTGGCGGCGGCGAGAACGAATTTCGCCTTTTCGTGGCAGGGGTTTCCAATTTCAAGGGGGTTTGTTCTGGTAGGTCCGCCTGCGCAGGCAGGTATGCGGCGGCCGCATTCGGGGCAGGTAAAACCGCTTCTTATCTCAATCGATCTTTCGCAATCGCCGCAGAGGGCGCCTTCTTCGATTCTTTTTCGGCAGCTTACGCAGAGCGGCGGGAATATTACCGAAACCAGGCGTTTTAAAAAGAGCCGACTGTCCATAAATTCATTCTAATCCCTCACCCTTTCTTAAAAAAGGGTGAGGGATTAGAATGAATAAGATGCGCTTAGGGTTTTTCGATTTTTTTAGCGATATCGCCAATTTTTTGAAGGCCGGTTCGGTTTTGGGCGTCGATATCGGCACCACCTCCATTAAGATGGCGGAAGTTTCGAGGAAGGGCGCCGATTTCAAGCTCGTAAATTACGGGGTGCTGGAAACGAAAAATTATCTTGAGCACCCCAACCAGGCGATTCAGACCGGCTCTTTGGAAATAGTCGAGAGGGAGGCGGTTAATCTTTTGAACATCCTCTTGCACGAAGTGAAGCCGAAGACCAAAACCGTCCTTGTTTCCATTCCGGTTTTTTCCTCTTTCGTCGTCCCGCTCGAAATGCCTCTTCTTCCCGCGAGCGAAACCGGGAAGTCCGTGGGTTTCCAGGCGAAGCAGTACATTCCCTTGCCGCCGAGCGCCGTTTCCGTCGACTGGATAAAAGTCGATGAATTTGAAAACGA
>JAZDPW010000030.1:0-19225 GCA_043797305.1 Candidatus Jorgensenbacteria bacterium | reverse complement strand
GCAGTCCAGCAAAAAATAAGAATCATTGCACCCAACACAGTCCTGACTCCAGAAAAGACGATAACATTCTTCACAATCGACGAGTTCATAAGAAGATTCGACTTTCTCCGTACGGAGGAGATCGGAAGAATCCCGCCCGTGAATGGAAGCGCGAGAAAAAAGAACGTTTTCGTTATCAACGGTCGCAAAAATCAGATAACAATTCTTGCTCTCGTGAGAATGGTTCGCATATTCCGTGTTTACAGAATCAGTACTAAAAAGGCTAAGCAGAGGAACCTTTTCTAGAAGTTCCCGAAACTGGGTGAAAAATGGGCGCGAGAAATCATACTGCTTGCCGTAATCGAGAGAACTCCATTTATCCGACCACCAGAATTTAGAATCAACCGCCTGGAAACTCTCTGCCGGGTCGAAAATCGAAAGCATATCTTCAGAATGTCCTGGTGCCTGACAACGGGTTTTATAGAGAGTACGTTCATTCCGCCAGGTCATTCTTCTCACCGCTCGGCATTCCGGGCACCAGGTCGGTGGCGGGACGTCTATTTTCCTATAAAAATCAAAATCTTGAGCCTCAACTTCAAATAAACGCTTACAGTTCTGACATATTCGTTTTTCGGCTTGAAGATTAGACATGGTGTGTTGAGGCGAAATCCTGAGGAAAACCGAAGGGCTCCGGTTCGATAATGAACTGATTTTTACAATTTTGGCAGGTCGAAGACACTGAGTTGGGCGAATGTGTCGAAGACACCGAGCCCCTTGGTCCTGAGCTCGGGGTCGAAGGATCCAGCGAATGTGTTCTTGTTTCGGCGTTCATATCTTATCTATTCTCTCGCAACGACCAAGTAAAAGCGCGGGGTAGCCGGCATGGTTCACCTCAAGTGTCCCGCAACCCAGATTTTTGAGGAATGCTATCATTTCATCCATTATTTCTTTGTGATTATCATGGTGCCGATCACCGTAATATTCGATTTCCACAAAATCACCGAGGTTTTTTACCGAATCCATCGCTATTTCGTAATCCTTGTACTTCCAGATTTTTCTATTCTTATCCACCACAATGATAGATTTAAAATTCAAGCTCACCAAGATTTTCCGCGCCATTTCAATGTTTTCAATTTTCGTCTCGTACTCATCGGCATAAAGCCCCCTCCCTTCCTTGTCAAAATGCCATTTTTTGTAATTGACCGAAAACTTGCCGTTTGAATCACGGAGCCGGAACCATTCCTCAATCGGATGCGGCGCAAGAAAATCCCGGTGCGGCGGCGTGAAGTACTCGTCTATTTGGTGATTTTCCGAAACGAATTCCGCTTCCTTTTCCAAAAACTCCAAAAGTGGTTTGCTGCGCTCGAGTTTGGCTTGTATTTCTATTTCGGTTTCTTTCATGGGTTTAAACCACCTTGTTTTGGTAGCAATCAGTACAAGCTATTTTTTTGTAACCTAACTCCGGCTGATAAAAATGAACAACTGGCCGGGAACAGAAATAACACTTAGTTTCACTGGGCGCAATACGGAAAAGCCGTCCGAAACGCCGCCGCGTCCGCACATCCGGATAATGACGTGGCAAGGGAATTTCGTGAATCTTTAAAAACCTCAACTCGTCCTTGGTAATGTTAAATGCCCGCCCGGTTTCTTCACAAACCAAAGCTTTCTCAGTAATACCTTCGCCCACGTCTTTTATATCGTCCAGGAACGGATAGATATTCAACCCGTCCAAATTTGGTTTTTCCTCTTCTTCCCAAACACCGTTAAGATTCTCAACCTCCTCTCTTGTTTTTGGGTAAATAATACCGCCTAAGGAGAGATTATAACCGCAGGTAGCCAGCCGGTAAGGCAAAAACAGGCCGTAGGTACCATCTTTTTTCATCTTCTCTCTGATTTCAACCACCAATTTCTTGTAATCCGCTTCCGAGTATTGTTTGTTTAAAATACAATATCTCTTCTTCTGTAAACCGACGCAACCGAAACAACTTTCGCAATCAACGCAAAAATCCAAATATTCCGATTCGCGACAATTGGTGCAGTAATTGGAATGTAAAAGCTTATAGCCGTCGGTTAACTGACAAACATCATAAACCAATTCCGCTTTCCAAATACCGTTACCATCCTGAGAATCTTTATTGCCCAAGCCGCGGAAAACATAGGCGCAATTCTCCGAAGTTTCATAGAAATAGCAGGAGTGACAATTCTTGCATTCAAGGAGATAATCTCCGGTCGAATTCGTTATTTTGAAATTATGGTTTGTGCGATGAATGGCTTCATTTTGAAGCAGCGTTTGAAATTCTTTCTCTAACTTTTTGACGGACTGCCAAGACCCAAGGTTGTACTCCTTCAATTTCTTCTGATAATCCTCTTTAGAATAGGGCTTATTTAAAATGTGGTATTCTTTATTCCGCAGGTTCCAGCACATGAAACAGTTGCGGACATTTCGGCAATCGTAAAGAAAAGAACTGTCAAAACTGTCCCGGACGTCAAGAGCATATTTAACGTTAAATAGTTTGAAACAATAAGCGCAATCGTAGGATTGTTCTATGTCATAACAATAAAATAAATCATAAGAATCGCGGCAGTGGAGAACCCGATAAGAATAGGAAACGTTTTCGCAATCGACCAGTGATCGGCAAAGATAGCAATTCTTAGATTCCCAAACGTCATCAGAGTAATCGCAATTCTGATTTTGGGTACCGAATTGATGAGGTCTGGGCGATTTATTTTGAAGTTCGTAAAGTTGGTCGAAAAATGGTCGGTTCTGGTTGTAATCCGAATAAGACGGCTCCCATTTATCGGAATACCAATTGGTGTTTTTGTAGACTGGAAATCTCGTTTGAGGCGGGAAAATGGAAATAATCTTCTCGCCGGTTAAAGAACAAGTTCTTTTATGAAATTTTCCGAACGGCCAAAAAGCCAAACGATTTTCTGAACGACAATCAGGACAGATTTCTGGCGGTGATATTTGAATTTTCTCGTAAAAAGCGAAATCATCCGGTTTTATCACAAACTTATTTCCACAATTCCGACAATTTCTCGTCTCCGAATTCATAATTCCAGCTTCTTAATTGCCAAATTGATTCTTTTCAAACTCTCCGTTTTACCCAATACATCCATTATTTCTAGCGGGCCGGGGCTGGCTGTTTGACCCGACAAAGCCGCCCGCAGGGGCCATAAAACCTCTCCCCTTCCCTCGCGCTCGGCGAGAGCGAGGATTTCGTTGTTGTAGCCGCCTTTACCAGTCTTGATTACGTCCCGCACTTTTTTCAGGTTATCCGATATTTTTTCGGCCGGCGCTTCTTTCCAAATCAAAAGTTTTGCCTCGTATTCCGGCAATTCGAAAAAGAACGCCGCCAGTCCTCTGAAATCCCGGAAAGTTTTCATCCGATCCCTTTCGGTTTCCACCGCTTTCAGAAACATTTTCTTTTTCGCAATCCAGGAACCCGGCACGAACGGTTTCAGTTTTCCGATAATTTCTTCCGGTTTCAGTTGTTTCAAATAACGGGAGTTTAACCAACCCAGTTTTTCCTCGCTGAAAACCGCGCCGCCTTTCTGCACCCGTTCCAGCGTAAATTCTTTCACCATGTCTTCCCGGTTTATCGTCTCCCTGTCTTCCTTGGGATGCCAACCCAAAAGCGCGAGAAAATTAAGCATCGCTTCCGCAAGATACCCTTCCCTCCTGTAGTCGTTCAACGACGTTTCCAGTTTCCGCTTGGAAAGTTTCTGCCGGCCGATTCCGAGAATAAGAGGCAAGTGGCCGAATTGCGGTCCCGGAAATCCGAGCGCTTCCTGAATCACGATTTGCTTGGGAGTGTTCGAAATATGGTCTTCTCCTCTTATCACGTGGCTGATATTCATCAGGATATCGTCGACGGAGGCGGCAAAATTATAAAGCGGCTCCCGCAAACCCTTGGCGATGATGACATCACCCATAAGGGCCATATCAAACTCGATTTTCCCCTTCACGACGTCGTGAAAAGCAACCCTTTTTTCGGGCATGACGATGCGAATCACGGCTTTTTCACCTTTCTTTATTCTTTTTTCCGCGTCTTCTCTGGAAATATTGCGGCAGTGGCCGCCGTACTTCGGCGCAAACCCCAAACTCAACTGCGATTGTCGTTCCGTTTCCAATTCTTCCGGCTTGCAGAAACACCAATAAGCTTTCTTTTCTTTTAAGAGTCTTTCCAAACTTTCGGCATAAATTTCCAGACGCTCGCTCTGGCGGACCGGTTTTTCGTCGGGTTCAAGCCCCAGCCAGGCAAGACCGTCCATGATGTCCTTTTCAAACTCTTTTTTGGAACGATCTTTGTCGGTATCTTCGATGCGAAGAAGAAATTTTCCCCCCTCGTGCCTGGCAAAAAGCCAGTTAAAAAGCGCCGCCCGGGCATTACCCAGATGAAGCGGACCCGTAGGCGAGGGCGCAAATCTGACCCTTATTGGGCGTGTGGCTTCCATTCCCCTATTCTACAACGAATTTTCCCGTCCGTCAGGTAAATTCCAGTATTCTTTTGGCGATAACCTCCGCCGCTTCGGGCTTCGAAAAACCCCGGGCGGCTTGGGACATATTTTCTCTCACCGCCGGATTATTCAGGATTTTTTCAATCTCAAGCTTTATAATTCCCAAACTCAAGTTGCTCTGTTCGATTACAATCGCCGCCCCGCTCCGCTCGTACTCGTAAGCGTTAATTTTCTGGTGATTGCCCGCCCCTTCCGGCAATGGAATCAGGATGGCCGGCTTGCCGAACGAAGCGATTTCGAAAATAGCCGCCGAACCGGCTCGGGAAACAACAACGTCGGCAGCGGCAAGAACGGCTTTCATTTGCTCGGCATCAATGAATCCGCCATAACGGTAACGCTCATTCAGATTCTGAAGACGTTCGGCTTCGTTCAAACTCGTCGTTCCGACTTGATGGAAAATTTGGGCAAAAGAAACCAGTTTTTCGAAATTGTTGAAAACGAAGTCGTTAATCGCCGCCGCGCCCTGCGAGCCGCCCAGGAAAACGACGAGCGGTTCTTCCGGCTTCAGCCGAATTCTGGTTTTCGCCACTTCCGTATTAGGCGGCCGATTAACAATAATCTCGGTCCGAATGGGGTTCCCGACAAGTTCCACTTCTTTTTTCGGAAAATAACTCGCCGCCGTCTTAAAAGAGATGAAAATTTTCTTGGCGAAACGGGACGAAATTCTGCTTACGAGTCCGGGGACGGAATCGGAATCGTGGATCATAACCGGAATAAAATAAAACCGGGCGGCGAGCACTACCGGCAAGGCGCCCGTTCCGCCTTTGGAAAAAACGACATCCGGCATGATGAAATAAATCCTGAAAAGCGCCTGAAAAAAACTTATGAAAAACTTCGGTATGTCGATCAAGTTCCGCGGGTCGAAATAACGCCGCCATTTGGCGCCGGCAATTCTGTAAACTTTTATTTCCCGGTTCTCGAATTCCTCGTTCAGTTTTTCCCTGGGACCAATGTAGAAAATTTTAATCCGGTCGCCGGCCAGGCGCTTCAATTCCTCGGCAACGGCAACGAGCGGAACAACGTGTCCCCCGCTCCCGCCGCCGGTAAGCAATATTCTTTTTTTGGTCATAATTTATCTGTATCTTGAAACATTAATTATAATCCCGCTCATGGTCAAAAACACCGCGAGAGCCGTGCCGCCGTAACTGATGAAAGGCAACGGCACGCCGGTAAAAGGAATGAGTCCCGAAACCGCTCCGATGTTTACGAACGCCTGAATGCCGAGAAGGGTGATAAAACCGGTAACCAAAAGTCGCCCGAATCCGTCCGGCGCGGCTCTTGCGATTTTCAAGCCCCGCCAGACCAAAACCAGAAACACGACCACGAGAGCCGCCGCGCCGACAAATCCCAACTCCTCGGCGATAATCACGAAAATGGAGTCGCCTATCGGTTCCGGCAAATAACTGAGCTTTGCCGCCGACTGGCCGAAACCGACGCCGAACCAGCCGCCCGAACCGATTGCAATGAGCGATTGATTGAGATGATAACCTTCGTCAAGTTCATCGGCGGCGCCGGTCAAAAACGTGGTAATCCGCTCCATCCGGTAAGGAGTAAAGTAAACGAGAATCGAAAACCCCAGCGCCGCAAGCAAAACCGCGGCAACGAGGAAACTGAGCCGCCCGCCGGCCGTAAAATAAGTGGCAAGTGCCGCCGCGAAAATTATGGCGGCTGTCGTCGTCGAGGGCTGAATGACGATGAGTATCATTATGATTCCGATTAAAATCATGAAGGGCAGGAAACCGGTCAAGAAACTCTTGCTCCGCTCCCGGCTTTTCGAAAGCCAAGCCGCAAGGTAAATGAAAAAGGTAAACTTCAGGAGTTCGGCCGGCTGTAAGCTGAAACCGCCGAAATTTACCCAGCGGGCGGCGCCCCCCGTACTGCTCAAGTTGAAAGGTTCGACGAAAACGAGAGCGAGAAGAATGATGTTTAAAACCAAAAGGATAATCGCGAATTTTTCCCACCGCCGGTAATAGATAAACGCTCCGATGAAAAATCCGATTACGCCGGCAATAAGGCCGTTCAAGACCTGGTGATTGAGGTAATAAAAACTGTTGCCGAATCTTCCTTCGGCCAAATCCGAGGAAGCGCTTGTTAACATCACCAATCCGAAAACCGTAAGCAGCACCACCAAACCAAGGAAAACGTAATCGGGGGCGGAATTCGCGGTTGGCCTACCTCTCATATTTCAGGAATTTTCCAGAACGGGAGTTTTGGAAGACACCTTCATCAACAAGAACGGCGCCGTTTACGATTGCATTTTTTACCTTGAAGTCGCGGACAACGAGCAAGTCGGCGTAATAATCCTCCAAAATCCTGCCCCGTCCTTTCAGCTTGTATTTTTCGGCCGGAAGAGCGGTGAGTTTGGCAACGGCTTTTTCCATCGAAATCTTTTTCGTCTTCTCCGCCAATCTCAAAAACTTGAAGAACGGCTTCCCGCCTCTCGCCTCGCCGGAAGCAATTAAGGAAGCGGAGGAAAAAACGAAATCGTCGATTACGTCGTCGGCCGCCTGCCGGAGGAGAACGCCTCTTAACCGGGAAATTTTCATGAGCTTCAAAAGCGCCTCGGCCGGTTTGAGCTTATTGCTTATCGCGTAGCTCCTCAGGCTTTTACCGGAGAGAAAACTCAAGTGAGATGGCATCTCACCGATATGGATATCCTCGCCGCCCAATCTCCGCAGGTACTCGAGAATTCTTTTTTCCAAATGTTCGGACTTCAGGTGTTCCAATACCGTCTCCAGATTTCCGTCTTTGAGCCACTCCGGCAGGAACTGGTACATCGTAGCCGGGATATGAGACAGCGAGTTGCAATCGAAGCTTATTCTCAATTTGGCGCTTTCTTCTTCGATTTTGTCTTTCAAAACGGAATAATTCCTGGCCTCGAGCACCCTCGGCGTAAAGTGGCTTATCTCAAGATTGACGCCGGTTTTTTTGGCAATCTTAATCGCTTCTTCCACCGCCGCTCCGAGGTGCGGTCCGTAACTTCTCAAATGCGTGGCGTAAACCCGCTTTTTTTCCGAAGCCACCTCGGCCAATTCTTCGATTTCGTGGACCGGCGTCAGTTTGGTATGAATGAATTCCAGCCCCGTCGAAAATCCGAAAGCGCCTTTTTGGAAAGCGTGGTCGAGCATTCTTTTGGCGGCCCGAAGTTCGTTTTCGGTCAAGTCCCTGGTTTCGTCTCCGACAAGCGCCCGCCTTATCGTGCTGTGGCCGACGAGAGTGCCGAAGTTAATGTTCAATTTTTTGTTCAAGCGCCTGAAGACGTCGTCAAAGTCGTGCCAGTTGGCGCTCAAGCTTGAAACGCCGCCCCATTTTCTCAAAGGCAAAAACAAACTGGCCGTAGCGGGCAAAAGAGAAGCGCCGCAGTTCCCGCCGATTATCGTCGTTACGCCATCCTTCAAACAATCTTCGCCGAAGTTATCGTCAAAAATATCGAGGTAATGGTCGGCCGAAGAATTGACGTTGACAAAACCCGGCAAGACCATGGCGCCGATTGCGTCAATCATCGAATCGCCGCGATTTTTCGGAAAATTGCCCCGCCGGAGAATCCTCTCCCCTCTTATCAAAATATCTTCCTTTACCGGCTCGTTGCCGCTCCCGTCATAAACCAATCCGCCTTTTATCAAAATCGTTGCCATATTTACGCAAAACGGGCGAGGAAAAACAATACCAGCCCGAAAGTGGTTGCTACCGCCGAAACTATCCAAAACCTCATTGTAACCTGGCTCTCAATCCACCCCAGCGCCTCGAAATGATGGTGAATCGGCGCCGACAAGAAAACTTTTTTGCCCCGCAGCTTTTTACTCAAAACCTGAATAATGACCGAGAGGGATTCTATGACCAAAATGAAACCGAAAAACGGCAGAAAGAGAGCAGTATTGGTAAGCATCGCCATTACCCCCAAAGTGATACCCAAAGACATCGAACCGGTATCGCCCATGAAGAATTTTGCCGGATTGACGTTAAACCAAAGAAAAGCGAGCAGGGCGCCTAAGATTGCCGCGTTCATTACCGTAAGGTCGTAACGCCCCAAAATGAAAGCCACCACCGCTATTGCGCTAAAAGCCAAAAAGAGCGTCCCGGCGGCAAGCCCGTCCAAACCATCGGTTTCGTTGGCCGAAAAGGCGGTCGCCACAAGAACGAAAATGAAAAAGGGAATATACCAGGCACCTATGAAAATATTGCCGATAAAGGGAATGTAGAGAACGTCCCAGCCGAGCTTGAAGTAAAACCACCAGGCGCCGACTATCGCCACCGCGGTATAGAGAATGAGTTTTTGTTTTACCGTCAGTCCTCCTTTATGCGGCCCCCTCCCCAAAATCCCAAAAAGGTCGTCAGCCAGGCCCACCAGGGCAGTAAGAAAAAGAGCGGCAAGCGGCAGATAGGTTTCGGCCCGGTTTACGAAATCAAAATAATCGGCAAAGCCGTCCAGGAAGAAACGCAAAACGAAAAAAGAAATTGCCAGCCCCAGCACCGTCACCCAGATAATCATGCCACCCATGGTCGGCGTTTCCGATTTCTTTTTGTGGAACTGGTAAAAAATCGGCGCGCTCTCTTCGTCGCGGATGTTCTTTTTCCGAAAATCGAATTTCTCCGAGAAGTGAAGGAAAAGGGGCGTGACAAAAAGCGCCACGGCAAAAGAAAGCGCGAACATTATTAAAACTCTGACTGCTTCAAAAATCATGCTGTTGTCTAAAACGTATAAGCTCTATCCAGCCACTCGAGTATCAAGTCCAAATCTTTCTCCCGGTCGAAACTGCCCAAAATCACCGTGATGAGCCGCGTGTCCCTGAAAGAAACTACGGCAAGCAGATTTTGGCGGGCCTTTTCCGAAGTTCCTGTTTTCCCGCCCAAAAAGTAGGGCTTATCGACCAAGGAGTTTATGTTGGAAATGGTTCGGCTCGTCGTATCGTTCAAGGGTTGAACAAGCTGGCTCTTCACCCGGGTCCAGTTAAAAATTTCCGGTTTGTTTTCGATGATGTATTTTCCGAGCCGAAGCATGTCGCTTGCCGAAGAAGTGTTTTCGTCAGTGAGCCCCGAACCGTCAAAAATTACGGTCTGAGCCATTCCCAGCTCCCGGGCTTTCTGGTTGACCAACCTCGTGAATTCATCTTTGCCGACATAATTTTCGAAAGCGGCGGCGGCGTCATTCGAGGAAGTAAGAAGCATTATTTTCAAAAGGTCGCGGGAAGAAAAAACCTCGCCGCTCCGGAGGCCGCCCGCTTCTCCTTCGGTCGCGACAGCCGTTTCGTCTATCACGATTTTCTTGTCTTCGCCGACGTTCTCGAGAACAACCAAAGCGGTCAGAAGTTTCGTAAGCGATGCCGTCGGCCAGCTCTGATAAGTGTTGTAATTGAAAAACGGGAAACTGTCGTCAAGCGACTGAACGAGTACGACCTCCGCCGACACCCTCGGGTCGAGGACGTCCCAATTTCTCACCGGCGCCTGCTTCACTTCAAAATTCTTCGCGTTGTCCCGGACGTTTAAAAGCGACGCTTGTTCGTAAGAAAAGTTGGAAGATACTTCTATTTTGCCGTTATCGGCGGATACCGATTCGGAAGAAGAGGATTTTGAAGGCGATTCTCCTACTTTCGTAACGGCAACGGAAACAATGATCAAAA
Source organism: Candidatus Jorgensenbacteria bacterium (assembly GCA_043797305.1). GTDB lineage: Bacteria > Patescibacteriota > Minisyncoccia > UBA6257 > GWB1-50-10 > CAZGHF01. Next base: position 9,107 of record JAZDPW010000030.1, on the reverse strand, counting down.
CCGCTAAAATTAATGCTTGGACTTGCGTTTTCATCCCGTTAGAAGTCTGTTTTTAATATTTGACCTTGTCATAGTGATAGATGGTAACTGATTCAGTTTATCCTCGTCAGCGCTGCGCATAACAATTTCTACGAAATTTTTAGTGCCTTGGACTTCTAACGGGATTCATTGGGCTGGATTTTGGTTCTCCTGCGTTTCACCGGAGAGAGTGAATTTTTGAATAATATCCTTGTATTTATCATATTCCGGCAAATCCTCCTGTCTACCCAAGCCGATATGCCGCAAGAAATCGAAGCTCACCCGATAATCGTAAACGTTCCTCCGCTCGGGGTTGGGTTCCCGTTCGACGAGCCCTCTCACAAGAAGGCTCCGCAAAATGAAACTGGAGTTTACGCCGCGGACGAAATCAACGGTTGCCCGCGACACCGGTCCCAAATAAGCGATGATTGAAAGCGTCTCGAGCGAAGCCGGCGAAAGTTCTTCCCGGAATTCTTCTTTGATGAGCTCCTTGTTTATGTTTTCGAATTCCGGTTTCGTCACGAGCTGGACCCGGCTCTCCTGTCTCAAAAGCGTAAGCCCGCGGCCTGCCGTTTCCTTCAAATTGTTTTCCAAAAAATTCACCAGGTCGGCCACCTCGTTTTCTTTCAGTTTGAGAATCTTGGCGATTTTCTTTATTTCCACCGCTTCCCCGTAATGGAAGAGAAATGCTTCCAATTCGGCTAATTTTTGAGGATTTTGTTCGTTCATAAGCAATAAAAATATAACATATCTTTTTCAGCTTTTCCTGGCAATTCTGATATCTCCGAAATTGCTTGTTTGCTCGACGTGGACGAGCTGAGATTTAATGAGATGCAGAATGGCAAGAAAAATCACCACCAGTTCGCTCTTGCCGCCTCCTTTTTTTAAACTTTCCAAACCTACGGGATTTGAAGTAAGTTTTCTGAAAACTTCTTCTATTTTTTCTTTAAGATTGATGATTTCAATCTTGATTCTTTTCACCGGCATCATGATTTTTTCGAAATCGCCGACGATTTTGGCGAGAGCCGAATATAGGTCTTTTCCGGCCACTTTCTGCGGCGGATAGAAAGAGGCGCTCGTCGTGCTCAAAAATTCGCGCGCCGCCATCCGGGGATAATCGTTCCAGTTTTCCTTGATGAGTTTTTGGGCGTTCTTGAATTCGGCATAAATTTTGAGCCGCACTTCGAAAAGCCGGATATCTTCCTCTTCTTCCTGGTTGAGATCGAGCGAGGGCAAAAGATTTTTGGACTTTATGAGCACGAGCTTGGAAGCGACAACCAGAAAATCGGTTATGACGGTCGGATTGACCCGTTCCTCCTCCAGTTTTCCCAGATAACCTAAAAAATCGGCCGTTACCTCGGCCAAGCTGACTTCCGAAATTTCAAGCTTCTTTTCCAAAACAAGTTCCAGGAGCTTGTCGAGCGGCCCCCGGTATTTCTCCAAGGAAAGTTCGTACATCGCTTTGTTATTACTAATGTTACCACTATGATCGGAAAACTGAAACCCGCTATTGCTCTCCGAATCGGCCTCGCACTCCTTGGTAGTTTTTTCCTGCCCTTCGCTTCCCTTATCGCCTTTTTCGACATGTTCGCTCTTCTTCTCTTCTATGGCGTGGATGAAGTCACTTTCCGCGATTTCGGGTTATTGATGGCGGCTCTTGGTCTATTTCTCTTAACTTCGGATAAATCCAAACCAACCGACCGAACTAAATATTTGGACTAACTAAACAATTGGGTTAAACCACCGTTTTAGCAAATACAAACGATCGTTTGTATTTGCTAAAACGGGTACATACTACAAAGATCTTTAAAAATCAGCCGTGGCGGACGACAATTACATCCCCGTCCTCCACTACGTAATCCTTCCCTTCCAGTTTTAGCCAGCCTTTTTGTTTTGCTTCGTTCCAGCCGCCGGCCTCAATCAGTTTTTCGTATTTAACCACCTCCGCCCGGATGAAATTCTTTTCGAAATCCGAATGAATCACCCCGGCCGCCTGCGGCGCCTTAGTCCCCCTCTCTATCGTCCAGGCCCGCGTTTCGTCCTCGCCGGTCGTGAGAAAACTTATCAAGTTTAAAATTTCGTAAGTTTTGCGAATCAATTCCGGCACTTCTTTTACCGCATCCAGGTCCGCTACTATGTAGCCGGCGTCGATTTCTTTGATTTCGGTGATGAGTTCTGCCGGCACGTCCTCTTCGCCCCCGTTTAGGAGAAAGAGCTGCGGCTTGGCCGTTAAGAGATTCAGTTCCTTGAAAATCTTTTTATGCAAATCGAAAGCCCCGCTCAAATTTACGAGAATTTTTTCTTGCTCAAGCCAGGTTTTGATTTCCTTCAGGGCGTCGCGCAAATCGATGAACTCCTTCTTTCCGCTTCGGGCGTCGGCCTCGGCTTTATCGAGGCGGCGCTCCACCGTTTCCAAATCCTTCAAAATAAGTTCAGTCTTGATGGTCCCAAAATCCCGGAGCGGCTCCACGTTTCCTTCAACGTGGATTATGTCACTTTTCTTGAAACAGCGGACGACTTGCAAAACTGCGTTCACGTCCTTGATGTGGGATAAAAATTGATTGCCCAAGCCCTCACCCTTGTGAGCGCCTTTTACCAGACCGGCAATGTCGTAAAACTCAACGACAGCCGGAATAGTTTTTCGGGAATTGCTAAGTTCGGTGAGCTTGTCCAGCCGAACGTCGGGCACCGGCACAACGCCGACGTTGGGGTCAATTGTGGCGAAAGGATAATTCGCGATATTCACCTCCTGACGGGTCAGAATCTTAAAAAGCGTGGATTTACCGACGTTTGGCAAACCGACAATTCCTATTGATAGTTTCATGAACTAATAATATGCGTTTGATAAAAAAAAGGAAACCGGTCATCGGTCCGATTGAAACGTCGGACCTCGCGGCTTCCTTTCCTCCTGTCCTACAAGAGAAGCGCTAGATGAGGGAACGCGGGTTCTCCGCTCCCTTGTCCACCCCGCTCCTCACCGACGGAAGGTCCGTACCCGTGACATGACCTATAGGATCAAACGGATTGAAGGTCTGCCACTCACGAACCTCGGTGCCGAAACGGATATCCAGACCGTCTTCCAAGCCTTGACCCTGGTCACCGCTTTCTTCCAAAGACTGTTCTCTGTGTTCCATGACGCCTCCTCGGGCGTGGGGTGGATGGATATGTGAAGAACGTCAGAGACCGATTGTGGCCTCAAAATCAATCACTCTCTCGAAACGACCAATTTTGAAACCGCAAGATTTCAAAAACCTCCCTTTAGGGGAGGTTTTTGGATTCATCTATCTTTATATTTCTTACTTTTTTTCCATAAAACCTCCCCGATTTTGGTCAAAAATAGCGAGCAAAATAAAAAGGACGCCGCCCAAAATGACCGGAAGTTGATAAAAAGTTGTCTGAGCCGAAATATTCATAATTAATAAAAGTTTAGCAACCAATTAATTTCTGTCAAGACAATAAAAACGGTAATGTTTATTTGACCATACCGGACCGGCATAAGCAACTCCTACCCGCGGGGAACTTTTAATCTTTAACTTCAAACTTTTAAACTTTGGATTGTCTTCCAGCCACAAGCCGGCTTTGCGATTAGCAGGTTTACCGTTGAAACTCCGGCCGATTTTGAAAAATTTCGTGACTCGCGCCGGTCCATGCACATCCTTCACGCCTCTTATCAAAACCGCAGCCGGGTAGCCGCTTTTGCCGGTTACGATATTCAGCATCCAGTGCATTCCGTAAGTAAAGTAAACATACCAATGTCCGGCCGGACCGAACATCACCTTGCTTCTCGGCGTCACCCCGCGATGGGCGTGTGAGGCCTTGTCTTTGAACCCGTCGTACGCCTCCACCTCGCAAATTTCCGCCCGAATGATTTTTCCCCGGTAATTCCGACACAGATACTTTCCGAGTAAATCTTTCGTCACCGTAACCGTCGGCCGGTCGAAAAACTTTTTTGATAAAACTTTCACAAAAACTTCCTTACTTCTTCGAGAACATCTTGGGGAATTGGGTCGCGCTCGGGACTCTTGCCCGGATATCGCCAGGTCGTAATGACTCTCAATTTTTTTCTCTTTAGCGCGTACATCACCCAAATTTCCTGATAGCGCTTGGTTTCGGCCGGCTGCATCACCGCGACCGTTTGGGGCACTATCCCCTCCTCCGTCCGTTTTGGAAATCTGATTATTCTTTTGATGCGGCTTTCGGAAATACCGTACTGCATCATTTTCCCAAAAACATGAGAGGTCCAGGAATACCGCTCATCATCCCTCGGTAATCTAGTTTTCATACCACCTCGGCTTGATAGCACTGCTCACAATATACAATCTCCGGTCTTTCGGGAACGTAAGAAGTTTCAAATTTATTGGGACACTTTCCTGCTCCGTGGCTGTGCGATGCCGTGTTCTGATAAGCACCATTCTCCGATTTTTCCCCGGAACACTGACATGATCTTTTATAGAATTCCACCGGATTTCGTAATCTGGTTATTTCGAAATTTCTTGTATTCGGACAACTCCTAGGTAACGGAATGCCTAATTTCCGATACATAGCCAACTCCGCCGGAATGATTTTAAAACCTTTCGTACATTTATGTTCTTTCGCACGCTCTTTGTCTTCATCCCAAGCCCTGCACAAGATAACCTCCGATAATATCGAATCATTGACTTCTTCTATGGTTTCCGGCAAATCTTTCCAGTTTTTTGTCACGGTGTATGATTTATCCTCTATGTTGTACCAAGAATATCCAAGCTCCTCAGCTCTTTTTTCACTAATCGGCGCGTAATCCTGAGCAATACTTTCGTTGTATGAAAACGGAGCGGATTCAATGGGAAAGAATTCGCCGTAGGAATACGTTCTCCCCTTTTTATCTATGTACGGCTTTTTAATCATTTGCACGATTATATTCTTTTTAAGCTCTCTATAATCTTCTTCAGAGTACTGCTTGTTTAAAATGCAATATTTCTTGTTACGCAAAGAAACACAGCCGAACGAGTTTCCAACATTAAACGAATCAACAAGATAACTCGTTTCTATATTGTTTTCTCCGTTGACGCCAAAAGATGTTCTCGAAGAAAAATCAATATTATTTGACTCATAAACGAGCTCACCGGCATGTACTCCAAACACATCCATCGCATCCTTTTGACCTTTTCCTCCCCGTACTGCGTACCTCTCATTTTCTCCGTTGTTTATATAGTAGGAGTGAATAACGTTCTTAGAGTCGTAAATAAAATCCCCGGAAACATTGTTGTTTCTTTCTCCGGTATAAAATTTATGAATTGCTTGTTTTCGCACCATTTCACAAAAATTCCCGAGTTCCTTCATTAATTTTGAGTAGGAACTTAGTGTCTCTCGCTTTATTTTCTCGAATTCTTCTTTTGTCACCTGTTTGTTGAAAACGTAATAGCTTTTGTGTCGAAGGTTAAAACTAAAGAGACAATTTTGGCAATTTCTGCAATCGTAAAGAAACATTGAATCGATGCAATTACCGCAATTTTGACTAAAATGAGTCTGATAACATTTTTCACAATCAAACGACATGTAACACGTTTCCGAATTTTTAATAAAGAGGCAGTCCCAACAATTTTTACTCTCAAGAACAGTCTGGCCGTATCCGCTATCCTCACAAAACCAGCTACCAAACATTAAGTAACCATTTTTCATGTGTGCGGTGTGATTGCAGTACTCACTATTCGTGTTATCGGTTTCATACAAAGCCGGCCTTGGCACTACACGCTCTAATTCCATAAATTGCTCAAAGAACGGCTTTGTAAAATCGTAGCTCCTTCCAAAAGAAAGAGAATTCCAGTTATCGCTCCACCAGCACTGATGGCAGTACACCGGGAAAGGAGAACTACTCTTGAACATCGAAATAATCGGCTTACCGCATAAATCGCACGGGCGTTTGTAAAGCGACCGTTCATTACGCCGGTTTAGAATACTCGCAAAACGGCACTTCCAGCAAAATGTCGGCGCCGGTACGTCTATTTTCTTATAGAAATCAAAATCCTCCGGTTCTATTACGAAATTCTGTTTGCAGTTTTGGCAGACTTTCGTTTCCGAACTATTCATGAATTAATTACCGGCTCGCTGGTAGAGACCCACAAGCAACCCATCATCAAGTACATGGCCTTCAATTGCTTTCAAGAGCTCCGATTTTGAAGCGCCCTCGTCCAAAACAAGAACCGAGTCCAGCGCGTAAACTTTGAACATATACCGGTGGGGCTCGCTGCCTTTCGGCGGACAGGGACCGCCATAGTTGGCTTTACCAAAGCTCGTAGTACCCAAAATCGCGTTCCCCGGCACGCTATCTTCCGGGATGTAATGCGTTTTCGGTTCCATGTTCCATAAAAGCCAATGGTCCCAGGTGACGCCGCCGGTTGCGTCCGGGTCATCCATAATAAGGGCGATGCTTTTCGTTCCCGCGGGCGCATTTAAAATCTCAATGAAAGGATTGACGTTGTCGCCGTCGCAGGTGTGTTTGGCGGGAATAAAATCGTTATTTTTGAAAGCCGAGCTTTTTATCACCAAATTTCCCATAGATTCAATTTCGACATCTTTAATATCCGGCGACCTTTTTAAAACGAAGTAAAACAGCGCGATGATTGTGATTACTATTACTGCGATAATCGCCAATCTCATTGTCTATATAAATCTAACAAAAAATCGGCTATTCAGGAAGGAGAGCCCGCCGGTCGTAGACATTTGATGGACTCCAGAGCATAAAACCGTTCAAAAACTGCCCCGAAGGGGTCCCAGCGGGGAGGGTAGAACTTGCCGCGTCATAAGCCGCCCGAATCTGCTCCCGCACCATTTCCGGGGTATAAACCGCTCCCAAATCGAAGGCCTGAAGCCAGGGACGTAACTTGGCTGATGACCCGTGACTAATGACTGATGACGTAGCGGTCGAACTTGTTGTCATAAGTTGTTGGTTATAAGTCATAAGGCGCGTGAGCGCCGAGTCCATCGAATACTTCACCACTTCGTAAGGATAAGCGGCGGGATTGCCGAGACCCAAAAAACTTGAAACGTAATGTGAGGGATAAACCATCGGCGAAACGTAATCGAAACTCTCGTAGGCGTGTTCGATAATCTGGCCGATACCCATATCGGCATAATCTACGGTCGCTTGTCCGAAAAGATCGGCCGAAAGTTTTGCATCCGGCAATTCCTTGCGGAGATACCGGAAGAAATCCCGAATCACGGATGCGGCCGGCTTCACTTCATCCCAAAAAGGATATGCCGTTGCGGCTATGTTTCCGTCCGAAGGAAACCGGATGTAGTCGAAATTCACCTCGTCGAATCCGTGAGCGAGGACGTCGCGGACGATTTTTATATTGTAATCCCAAACTTCCTGCGAGCTCGGGTCCATCCACGAAAGTCCTTTCCTGTCTTTCCAAACTTTGCCGGTTGTCTTGTCTTGTACCGCCAAATCGGGTCGGGCAAGGGCAAGCCGCGGGTCCTGGAACATAGTTATCCGGGCAATCACGTAAATATTTTTTTCATGCAAGCGCCTTACCAGCGAATCGATGTCGACGATTCTTATTTCCTCGGCGTTGTAATCCTCAACCTCCGGTACGGCTGTGTCGTAGCCGACGTAGCCCGAATAATCTTTGATATCGATTACGATGGCGTTTAGTTCCGTACTGTCAATCAAATCAATCAGGTAATCGAGGCGCGAGGGCGTGGCAACCGACCAGTTGGTGGCGTAAACCGCCTTGATTTCCGCGGGTGGATTCTCGAGAGGCTTCGGCGGAGGCAAGGGGGTGGTATACTTAAGTAGTCCACCTTCTTCTGCGGCGGGAGAATCAACTACGATTTCGGCCGTATTCTTCTCCAAAAACAAAAAAATCCCGCCGAAAATAAGGAAAGCCGTCAAAGTTGCGTAGGCAATTAACCTGGGCATATAATTAGTGTACCAATGCTTGCAATTTATAGAAAATATCGGCCGGCCACTTTTGAAAGCTTACTGGGTCAGGAGCTAACAGTCAAAATTTTGAAAGAAGCGGCGAAGCAGGACCGGATCGCTCATGCTTACCTTCTCGCCGGCCCGCGCGGTACGGGGAAAACCACCACCGCCCGCCTTATCGCCAAAATCGCGAACTGCACCACCCGGGCGAACGAAGCGAGCTTTAAGGCGAAGGGCGAACCCTGCAACAAGTGCGGCCCCTGCAATGAGATAAACGAAGGGCGGGCGCTTGATGTTATTGAAATTGACGCCGCTTCGAACCGCGGCATTGATGAAATCCGGGATTTGAAAGAAAAGGTTCGGGTCTCCCCCGCTTCGTTCCGGCACAAGGTTTTCATAATCGACGAGGCGCATATGTTGACCAAAGACGCTTTCAACGCTCTTTTAAAAACCCTGGAGGAGCCGCCGGCTTACGTAATAATCATTCTTGCCACAACCGAACCGGATAAAATCCCGGCGACGATTTCTTCCCGCACCCAGCAGTTTTATTTCAAAAAAGCGCCGGTCAGCTTCATCGTCGGCAAGCTCAAGGAAATCGCAAAGAAGGAAAAAATACAGGTTTCAAACGAAGCGCTGGAACTCATTGCCGCCTCGGCCGAGGGCAGTTTTCGGGACGCCGAATCGCTTCTTGATCAGCTCACCTCGTTTAACGGCGCAAAAATAAACCTGGACGATGTGGAAAAATCGCTTGGCAAAGTCGGTTTTGACAAGCTTTCCGAGCTCTGCGGTCTTTTGCTCCACGGGAAGCTCGAAGACATATTAAAAATAATTTCGGAGGTGGAAGACAGCGGCTTTAACCTGGTTCAGCTTACCAAAGATATGATTCAATACCTCCGCCGCGTTGCGGTCCTCAAGTTCAACCCGGAGATGAAAAATCTCTTCAAAAACGAACTGATGGAAGAACATTTGGAAAAGCTTGTCGCTCATGCCGCCGTATTCAAAGACGAGCAAATCAAAATCATAAAAGGACTGATAAGCGCCTACAGCGAAATGCGCTACAGCCAATTCCCGATAATCTCGTTGGAAGTTGCGATTGTGGAAGCGTTGAAGTAAATTGTGATTATTGGGAGGTCGTCTAATGGTCGGACAACAGCCTTTGAAGCTGTGAATGAAGGTTCGATTCCTT
>JAZDPW010000029.1:0-6617 GCA_043797305.1 Candidatus Jorgensenbacteria bacterium | reverse complement strand
CAAGCCAACTCAAGTCAAGAAATAAGCACCGGAGGCGGATTTTTAAGCACAAAGAAATGTCTTGAATGGGAAGCAAGAGGCATTGATAACAACGGCAAAGCTGTTTCTAAAATATATGACGCAAACAACGTCGCTGGTGGAACTTATCCTGACCCCTCAACACCACCGCCAGCGAGCATACAAGTAACCGGAGTTAACAATCTCCGGTGGGTTTGCACCGAACAGAGAGTTACAACGCCTGGCCAACTGCTTGTAGGCGCCACAGATAGAGCTATGGGTCTCCAAGCTAGTTATATAATCAATGCCGAAACCTTCGAGGATTACGCAGCTGCTATCGTCGACGCGGCTCTCAACCGTCTAATTATGGCCGGTGTGGACGGGTTGGTTGGTCTCACCACCGAAGACGAGCCAAGCGGCGGCTATTACACTCGAAGCAACGTTCCAGCTTCTGTGACGGGAGCGGGTGAGGATTTTAACGAGGGGAGTACGGGCGAAATCCTGGAAACCTCCAAAGAGAATCTTACCAACCAGCTTAATGATGCTTCAACCGCTCTCGCCGATTTAGAATCCGACTTGGCGACGGCTCCATTACTAAATAATAAAATCGCTGATACCGTGTCGGAATTTCTCGCGTGGTGCAACGCAAACGCCAATAAGGAGAACCATCCGCAAACCTGTGCCGGCATTACGGTGACCGCCGTCGATGAAATTAAAGGACGAGAAGCCACAATCAATCAATTATTGGAGGAAGTACGAAATCAAATCGCTTCTCTTCCTCGACTTTCGGCGTTGATAAGTTCCGCTTCCGATGAAGAGCTTCAGTCGGTTGCTCAAGAACTGACGGATTTCGCACAAACCGTCGCCGGGCTCATCGAGGAAAGCGATCCCTTTGTAAGCCTAGATAGCGAATTGACCCAATTTCAATCCCTACTCTCCGATTGTCAAGCCGCCCCTCCCCAAGACCCGACCTGCCCATAAAGCGAGCCATAAAAGAAAAATGACACATCATCACAAAATGAAATTTTCTAAACTGATCAGGTTTGCGATTCTAATGGCGGTTGTTCTGCTGGTCTTTGCGCCGGAAGTTACGAACGCCGGCTGGTTTGACATAGTCCCAAGCGCTTCCGATTTAATTGCTAGTTTGTTTAAGGGTATTATTTATGTTTTCAACTTCATCGGCGCCACTCTCTTTACTCTGGCGGGAATGCTCGTGAATCTGATGCTTGACCTCAATCTGACTGTTCTTGATGATTCAAACACGCTCGTCCATGTCGGCTGGCAACTAGTCCGTGATATCGCCAATCTTGGCTTTGTTCTCGTAATTATTGTCATTGCCTTCGCAACAATCTTAAGATTTGAACAATATGGCATCTCCAAACTATTACCAAAACTCATCGCCGCCGCCATTATCGTAAATTTCAGCTTCGCCATCGCCGCAGCGGTTATAAACTTTACCGACGTTCTCACTAACTTTTTTGCGGAAAGAGCGTTATCTTCCTCAACTCTGGGCGCATGGGACTTGAGCGGTAGCTTATCCAATGCCTTCGGACCACAAAGATTCTTCATTGAGGATGGCACCGCCGCACCCGAAGAAGATGTAAGTGGCGGTTTTACGGCAACGGTTCTAACCTCGATTACCAGCCTTGTTTTCGTCGTTGTTTTCACTCTAATCGGGGCTTTTGTTCTGTTTGCTTTCGCTTTCATGCTTCTTCTGCGCTATCTCTATCTGACTTTTCTTGTGATTCTTGCTCCGCTTGTCTGGCTCTTTTGGGTGATACCGGCTCTTGGCGGACAATTCAATAAATGGTGGAATAGCTTTCTCCGTTGGTCTTTCTTTGCCCCGGCAATGATGTTTTTCGTTTATCTCGCTCTCATAAGCGTTGAGGGGTTGGGCAATGTGGGTTTCAAGCTCAAAGAGACCGGCAACTTTTTCACCGGCGTTCTCCAAAACACGATGATTCAGGGCGCGCAGATGGTAGTGTTGTCGGGCCTCCTTATCGGCGGACTAATAATTGCCCAAAAGATGGGAATCATCGGCGCAGCTGGAGCGATGGGGTTGGCGAGTAAAACCGGTGCGTGGACCCGAAGTAAAGCGGCTTCGTGGAGCGGCAGACAAGCACTAAGAGCCGGAACAGCAATACAAAGAAGCGCCCCGGTGCGCGGCTTTATCGAAAACCTCCAGAAGGGGCAGAGTGGTTTATATAAAGCTGCTAGTTATGTTGGCGGAAGAAAGGTGGGTAATGCTTTGAGTACGCTCGGAGTCGTCCAGGGCGGAAATCTAATTAGACAATCCGAAGAGAGACAAAAGGGACTATCCGACGAACAGCTCGCTCTCAGGGTTGCTTCAATGAATAACTTCGACCGAGTAGCGGCTCTATCAAGGTTAGCAAAAAGCAGGCACCTCGAAATGGTACCGGATATGGCCAGATACATATCCGACCCGAACACAAAGGCTGTTTTCGAAAGCTACGGCAAGAAGAAAGAATATGAGGATATGGAAAAGACCTTCGGTGCGAACAACGCAATGCTTACTGCCAAGACTGATGAAGAACGCGAAGACGCCGCCGCACAATTCTACACCACCCTTTCAAAGAGTGATTGGGCTAAAGTCCAGTTTAACAACATTTTTCAAAGTAAGCCTTTGCCTGGTTTAAGCGACGCTGAACATAGCTCCATCCAAAAAGCCGTCACCCACGGTATTGCTAAGAATAATCCTGGAGATATGAGAAAAGTTTTTGCGAACGTGAAGTCAACCAGTATTAAAAACGTAAAGAGCGCCGTTGAAGACGTCCAGAGAAAAGAGGTTGATCTAGCTGAAGACCTAGAAGAAGTCATGAAAAAGTCGCTCGGTCAACGCCGAACGGGAGAGTTGTTCGAATTTGAACCGCCTGCGGCCGGTTCCGCGGCGGCATAAAAACTTTTAATTCTTTGCATGATTACAATTTCAAAAACCGAACTGGCAAAAAGATGGGATGAGTTGTCCCAATCCCTAAGGGACGCTCTTTGGTCGGAATACAACGCCGACATTCTTTGGGACACCTGCAAAAAGGAACATTTATCCGAAGACAAAACCCAAATCATCGCTGCCCTTGCCGGTGACGTTATAATGGGATTTCTTTTGCCGGAAGACTTGAGTAAGGAAATCGCTGAAAACACGGAAATCAACCGCGAGATCGCCAACAATATTGCTCAGGAAATCGAAAAGAAAATACTCAGACTGGTGATAAATGAGATAAGAGAGATTTATTCGCCACCAGTAGAAAAAGAAATGGCTGGTTCAGTTAAAGACGTTAAAGGCGAGGATGTGGTTCGTTTTGAGAAATTAAGCGCAGAAAAACCGGCAGAAATAGGAATCGAGATTAAAAGAACGCCGGCTTCCGAAGAACCACTAATCCCTATCTCTAAACCAGAGGTCAAAACAGTAAAAGAACAACCAGCGGGAGCAACCGAAGCCAGACCTTTCGTCATCCACAAAGAGGAGGAGCAAAGACCGGTAACCGAGGATAAGAAATTTAAGGGCTTTGAGTTTCCTTTTGGAGTCTTTGGCGGAGAAAAAGGCGGAACGATATCCAAAGAACCGGTTCGGGTAAGGGTGGAAACTCCCGGACAAGAAAAACCTCTCGACGAAGCTCGGGGCAAGCCCTTCGACAAAGCTCAGGGTAAACGAGTGGTTCATTACAGCGAGTACCGCACGCCGCTTACGCCTTTCGACCGGCCGCCGGAGGAAGAAATCATCGACCTTCAAACGTTCACCAAACGTGAATCGCCGCCTGCCGCCCCGCAACAACCAACCGACGCCTTTCAACCGATAACGGTAAATAAGCCTCCCGAAGCAAAAAAACCCGAACCGCCGGCGGAGAAAAAACCGCAGGAACCGTTGAAACCGACCCCAACCATAGAAGGAAACATTATAGACCTTAAAAATCTCTGATGGCCACTTTTCAAGTACCGCAATTCATAGAGCAGAAGCCCAAGATAATCGGGCCTCTTACACTCGAGCAGTTTCTCTATGTGGGTGGAGCAAGCCTTTTAAGCTTTATTTTCTTTTATATATTCAATTTTTTTCTGTCGCTTCTTCTTTCAATCCTCGTGATCGGCGCAGCGGTCGCCCTCGCCTTCGTAAAAGTAAACGGCCAGAAGATGCCGGATGTCCTTAAATCGGCTATTTCCTACGTCTGGCGGCCCCGCACTTATACCTGGCAGAGAGCGGTAATGCAGACCACCTTAGACACGTCGGAGCTCGAAAAGCTCGAGGAAACGAGGGGTAAAATGAGCATTGAGCAGAAACTCAAGTCCATCGCCCTAAATGTTACAACCGGCAAAATATTCTCGCCAAAAAAGTGGCGGGAGGAAGGAGAAAGATACCAAGTCGTGACACGTCTTACCGGCGAAAAAGAGGAGGCAAAAAGAGTCGATTACTGACAATGACGATAACAACGTATAAAATATAAACATGGCTGAAGTTAGTCTCCCGACTCAAAAATTCGTTGAAGTAAAATCGATAAAGGACGGCGTTGTCCGACTTAAAGACGGCGGGCTGCGCAAGGTCCTGATTGTAAGTGGCGTGAACTTTGACTTAAAATCCGAAGAAGAACAAAACTTGATTCTCTCAAGCTTCCAGAATTTCCTGAATACTTTAGACTTTTCCGTCCAATTTTTCATCCACTCAAGAAAGATAAATGTGACCAACTATCTGAATTTCCTGAAAACCAGGCAGGAGGAGGAAAAAAACGAGCTCCTCAAAATTCAAATCGAAGAATACGGCGAATTCATCCGCTCTTTCGTGGAAGAAAACCCGATTATAAGCAAAACATTCTTCACAATCGTGCCTTACGACCCGATTAAAATCACCTCTCAAGCCAAGGGGATTATGGGATTGTTTAAAAAAACACCTCAAAAAGAAGAGCAGAAGGCGACTGAAGAGAAGGAGAGGGAAAATATCGAACAGTTAAACCGCCGCGTCGAGCAGGTGGCAAGCGGCCTCGAGCAAATCGGGCTTCGGGCGACAATTTTGGAAGACGGGGAATTGACCGAGCTTTACTACAATCTCTACAACCCTCAACTCGTCGAGAAAAAGGGCCTGGAAATAACAAAAGGCTAAAATGGAAAAAATTAAAATACCAAAACCATACGAACCGGGAGCAGAAGACATTCCGAACGTAATCGCCCCGGCCGGATTGGAAATAAATTCCAGCTACCTGAAACTCGGCGACTATTTCGTAAAAACTTTTTTTATCTTCACTTACCCCCGCTTCGTTTCGAGCGGCTGGTTCTCGCCGATTTTGAATCTTGCCGAGATGATGGACGTATCTATTTTCGTCCACCCGATGGACACCGCTCTCGCTCTCCGAAACTTGAGGAAAAAAGTCGCTCAAATCGAATCGGAGTTGAACGAAAAAACCGAAAAAGGAATTGTCCGCGATCCCGTGCTCGAGACCGCTTATCAGGACATCGAAAGTCTCCGGGACTCTCTCCAACAAGCCACGGAAAAACTTTTTGAAATCGGCGTCTATATCACAATCTACGGCACGGATTTGACCGGTTTGAGCAAGCTCGAGAACAAAATCGAGTCCATAATGGAGAGTAAGCTCGTGTACGTAAAACCGGCTCTCTTCCGGCAGCTTGAAGGATTAAATTCCGTCCTCCCCATCGGCGAGGACGTCCTTGCGGTCGGCACGCCTCTAAACTCGGGGCCGGCCTCGTCGCTCTTCCCGTTCATTTCGCCGGACCTTTCTTCCGATAAGGGAATTCTTTACGGCGTGAATCTCCACAACAACGGCTTGGTGATTTTCGACCGGTTCTCGCTTGAGAACGCAAACAGCGTGGTCTTCGCGAAATCAGGCAGCGGCAAGTCCTACGCAACCAAACTCGAAATCATCCGCTCAATGATGATGGGCACGGACGTAATCGTAATCGACCCCGAGAACGAATACCAAAACCTCGCCAATGCCGTGGGCGGCAGCTTCTTCAAAATTTCCCTCACTTCGCCGAACCACATCAATCCTTTTGACATACCGATAATACCGGAGGGAGAGGAACCGGCCGATGTTTTTAAGTCCCACATCCTAAACCTTACCGGCCTCGTCAAATTGATGCTCGGTGAAATTAACCCCGAGGAAGACGCGCTTCTCGACAGGGTCATTACCGAAACCTACGCTTCCCGCGACATCACCGCCGAAAACTTCGGCACCGGCCGGGAAATAAATCCACCGCTTTTGGAAGATCTCCAGACGGTACTGGAGAACACCGAAGGCGGACGAATACTCGCTCAGCGCCTCGATAAGTTCACTCATGGCTCCTACGCCGGGTTCACCAACGCGCCGACCAATGTGGATATCGCAAATCGCCTGATTGTCTTTTCAATCCGCGATTTGGAAGATGAGCTCCGACCGATAGCGATGTATATAGTTTTGAATTTCGTCTGGAGTTTAATCCGCTCCAAACTGAAGAGGAGAATACTCGTAATCGACGAGGCTTGGTGGATGATGAAATACAAAGACAGCGCCTCATTCCTTTTCGGCTTGGTAAAGCGGGCAAGGAAGTATTATCTCGGCGTTACCACCATCACTCAGGAGGTTGAGGATTTTTTGAAATCCGATTTCGGCCGGCCCGTCATC
>JAZDPW010000028.1:0-12812 GCA_043797305.1 Candidatus Jorgensenbacteria bacterium | reverse complement strand
ACGCAGAGATTTTTATTTTGCCGTATCAATCGGATTTCTGTTCGGCTGGCTCGTTCTTTTGCCCGCCAAGAATCTCGGTTTCGAAATAACGCCGAGTTTCATTTTGTTTTCGGTCGCCGGTTTTTCGATTTTTTCCCCGCTCGCGCTCACCGCGACTTATTTGCTGAGCCGCGTTTTGTCGGGATTTTTTCAGTTCGGTAAATTTGCGGCGGTGGGAGCCCTAAATACCTTCATTGACCTGGGCATCTTGAACCTTCTGATACTTCTTACCGACATAACCGGCGGGGTTTATTTCAGCGTTTTTAAGGGAGTTTCGTTTCTAACGGCCGTGACCAACAGTTACTACCTGAATAAATTTTGGACGTTCGGGAGCCGCTTGCCGGTTACGTTTCAGGAATATTTCCGTTTCGCTTTCTTTACCCTTATCGGTCTTTTAATCAATGTCGCCATTGCTTCATTCATCGTTTCGGTTTTGGGGCCGCTTTTCGGGATTGGGCCGAGGGCCTGGGCCAATGTCGGAGCTCTTGCCGCGACGATTATTTCCCTAATCTGGAACTTTTTCGCCTACAAGAAATTCGTATTTAAGAATGCCTAAACCGTTTTTATCGGTCATAATTCCCGTTTACAACGAATCGAAGCGGGTGTCGCTGACCTTAATTGACGTTGACCGACAACTCGGTAAAACCGATTACTCTTCGGAAGTAATTGTGGTAAACGACGGTTCGAGGGACAATACCAACGAGGTGGTGTCGAAATTTCTGCCGCTTATCAAGAATTTAAGGATAATCGACAACAAGGAAAATCACGGAAAGGGTTTTGTCGTAAAACAGGGCATGCTTGAAGCAAGAGGCACCTACCGACTCTTTATGGACGCCGACAACTCGACTTCCGTTGACCAGGTCGGCAAAATGCTCCCGTATTTTAAGGAAGGATATGACGTCGTTATCGGCAGCCGGGACGTGAAGGGCGCCGAATTGGTGCCGCCCCAGCCTTTCTACAAAAGAATTTTAGGAAACGTCGGCAACATTATTATTCAGGTTCTTCTTCTGCCCGGGCTTTGGGATACGCAGTGCGGTTTCAAGTGCTTTTCCGAAGAAGCGGCCGGCAGAATCTTCGGCCTTTTAAAAATCAATCGCTGGGGTTTCGATGTCGAAGCGTTGGCCTTGGCGAAAGAAATGAGTTATCACACAAAAGAAATTCCGGTTCGGTGGGTGAACAATACCGACAGCCGGGTTAAGTTGAGCGGTTATCTTTCTAGTCTTTGGGATGTTTTTAGGGTGAGGTGGTGGTTGTGGAGGGACAAGTATAATATGAATCAATCAGCATGAGAAACCCGGAATTAAGACAAGATCTGGTATCCGGCGACTGGATTTTAATCTCGCCCAAGCGGAGCAAAAAACCCCACTCCCTCTTCAAAAGAAAGAAGCGGGGGAAAGCTCCCGTCAAAAACTGTCCTTTTGAAAATATTTTAAAAACCCATAAGCCGATTTCCGTTTATAACGGCGGGCGAAAAGGCGATTGGGAAGTGGCGGTTGTTGAGAACAAATATCCGGCGGTCGTTCATAAAAAGAACGCTTGCGCCAGAAGTTTTCGCCACGGTATTTATTCCCTGGTAGGAGGCGTCGGTCATCACGACATCGTCGTGACGCGCGACCACAACCGTAATTTTGCGAATCTAAACCCTTCCGAAGCCAACCAGGTTTTTCAGGCTTTTCGCGACCGCTACACGATGCTTTTGGACGATCCCTGCCTCGCTTACATACTCATTTTCCACAACTGGGGGCCGACGGCCGGTGCTTCGGTTTATCACCCTCATTATCAGCTCATTGCCGTGCCGGTTGTGCCGCCCGACATTCGACATTCCCTTACCGGTTCTTCGAATTATTTCAAAAAATACAGGCGCTGCGTCCACTGCGAAATGATTAAAATTGAGAGGAAAGAAAAAAAGAGAATTGTTTTCGAAAATGATAATGCCATCGTCTTTGCTCCTTTCGTTTCCCGCGAGCCCTTTGAACTCCGGATTTTTCCGAAGAAACACTCGCCTTATTTCGAAGACGCTCCCGATGCCGAAATTGAGAGCGTCGTTTCGGCTCTCCAGTTTTCCCTGAAAAAAATCGAGAAAAAGCTGGGGGATCCCGATTACAACTTTTTTATCCACACCGCTCCGGTCGAGGACAAGGGGAAATACCGCCATTATCACTGGCATTTGGAGATTATTCCGAAGACAAACATTTCGGCCGGTTTCGAGCTCGGCACCGGGATTGAAATTAACGTTATGGACCCGGACGATGCCGCCCGGATTTTGAGAAAATAAAAACCAGATGAATGCGGAGCTTACAACCATCGCCATCGCCGCTTCGCCGTTTTTCGAACTTCGCGGCGCAATCCCTCTCGGGATTTTCGCTTTCGGCCTCCCGCCGCTCGAGGCTTACGTTTTGGGCGTAATCGGGAGCTTTCTGCCGGTCTTGCCCCTTCTCTTTTTCTGGAACTTCATTTACGAGAAAATCACTCATCACTTTTATTTCCCAAACCGCTTTTTTTCTTGGCTCTTTGAACGGACTCGCCGGAAGCACGAAAATCATTTTGAGGTTTGGAAGGAAATCGGCCTTATGCTTTTCGTCGGTATTCCCGTGCCCTTTACCGGTGCCTGGAGTGGGACGGTGGCGGCCTTCGTTTTCGGCATCCCCATGAAACAGGCGGCGGTTATGATATTTTTAGGAAATGTGATTTCCGGCGCCATTGTTTTATTGTTATCAGGGGCGGTGTCTTTCGCGTTATAATAGAAATTTTCTGATCGAAGGCACTCACAGGCAGTTGGATGGTATAATTAAATGTATATGAAAATTCGAAAAGAATGGAAAAACTGGCAGGTGTTTTGGGTGAGCGTTGTGCTTGCTTTGGTTTTTACTTTCCTGATTGAGCCTTTGTATGACAGGTTATTTGCAGTTGGGGGAGGACTGGGTAGTTTTGTGTTCCCTTCGTACTTTGATACGTATCCTCCTACCTTTTTTCTCCTATACACACTTTTCATAACTTTTTTCTACAAGGCTTTCTCACAAAGTTTCAAACCCACCACTTTGATTTATTTCGTTATTGCGCCTCTGTTATTATTCCTATCCTCCTTGACTCACTTAGCAACTTTTCTTGCTTTGCTCGTCGTGAGTTTATTGTCAGCCATACAAGTCAAGAAACTTCTGCGTTAGGTTTTTATTTAGTAGTGGGTAAATAACGATTTAATTACTTTTAATATATGAAAAAATTTGTACTTATCTTTTTTGTCGTTGTTGCTGTACTTGCAGGTTTTAGATTGGCCTCAGCTGCCGCCTTCGTCGAACAACCCGACGACAGCGTGCAGACCCCCAATAGCGGTTCTTCAATGAACCAAACGCTGAATCGCAACCAGTTGGGAAGTCCCACGGGTCCAAAGTCGGTATCGCTTACCGGCACATGGAGTTTTACAAAAATCCACTTCGGAGACACGGGAGGAGTCCCTTTGGACGGTAACAATAAGCTGCGTTTTGAGGCGTTGGAAAGAGCTACGTGCGACGGCCCGACGAACCAGCTGGCTTTTATAGAGATCCCTTATACCGGTGACGGTTTTTATACTTTTAATTTTCCGGCTGTAACTTTAGATCCGGAGAGGTGTTATGACTTTGTCGTTACTTTTCTGCGCCACGGTACAACAAATTTTAATGGCAAACCTTACGGCACGAATGACCCCTCGAAATATCCTTTTGGGAGCGGAACTATTTTGGGCGGTATCGGCGGGGTGGAGGATTGGTATTTCATAACCGACATCCCTTACCCCGGAGCAACTCTTGACCCGGTGGTCATTATCCCCGGATTTTTAGGCTCGGAAGAAAAAGACGGCGAACTTATCCTCCAGCCGCGCCTCAAACCTTATGACGGCTTGAAGTTAACTCTCTTGGCGAACGGTTACACCGAAAACGAAACGTTGTTCGACTTTCCTTACGACTGGCGGAAAAGCAACGTGGTTACAGCTTCTTTACTGGAAAACAAGATTCAAGAGATAAAAACAATCTGTCAATGTAACAAGGTAGACGTTATTGCTCACAGCATGGGCGGTTTAGTGGCAAGGCAGTATATACAAAGCGGAAGTTACCAGAACGATATAGACCAGCTTATTTTTTTGGGAACGCCGCATATCGGCGCGCCGAAAGCGTATTTTGCATGGGAGGGAGGCACGTCTGGGGTTCGGTTTAGCATAAACGATCTGCTCTTGGATGCTATTTTCCGTCAGGAGGCTATAGAAGCTGGGTTTGGTAGCTTTACAAACCTAAACCAAATCTTATTTAACTATATCCGTAGTACTTCTTCTCCTATTCTCTCGCTTCAAGAATTACTACCTACCTACGATTATCTCAAAGACTTTAATACTGGCGTCTTGCGAGCCTATCCCTCGGGTTACCCGCAAAATACTTTTCTCGAAACGTTAAATTCTTCTTCGTCTATTTCAGTTTTGGAAGAAAGCGGCGTTTCAATTACTAACATTTTTAGTGACGATCAAGACACGATCAGCGTTATCAGGGTTGAAAACGAGCTTTCTACTTTACCAATATGGGAACATGGTGTGCCGAGAGTTATTGAAGATGGTGTAGGTGACGAAACGGTTCCGTTAGTCAGTTCTTTGGCCTTGGGTGTTATTAATAGTACGAATGTTGGCATTGTGGGGGAACATAACAGTTTACCAACCAACGGTGTCGATGAAATATATCAGATTCTAACCGGTCAGCCACCGACCCAAATCATTACGGTGTCCGAAGTCAAAAAATTCCTTT
This sequence comes from Candidatus Jorgensenbacteria bacterium, assembly GCA_043797305.1. Lineage (GTDB taxonomy): Bacteria > Patescibacteriota > Minisyncoccia > UBA6257 > GWB1-50-10 > CAZGHF01. The sequence goes on along the minus strand of JAZDPW010000028.1, from coordinate 8,013 downwards.
CGATTTTCGGGTTGTCGCCCGTTGATATTCTGGTTACCGCTCCGGACGGCAAGCGAATCGGAAAAGATTTTGTTACCGGACAAGAGTTCAACGAAATTGACGGCGCTTTTTATACCGGCTTTAACACGCCGAACGAAAACATCTTCATTCCCGAGCCGCTTGACGGCGAATATATCATAACTACCCAGGGAACGGGAAGCGGTTCCTACGAAATTTTGACCGATTACGTTCGTGAGGAGATAAGCGGAGAAGCAACTTCGACTGTTGTTAGTTTTACCGCAAATACCTCAAATAATCTTATCGAGAATTTGAAATTCGTTTTTTCTTCTTCCGCGCCGGAGGAGACGGTAATCGTGCCAGAAGACATCACGCCGCCGACTATTACTCATACTGTCATTCCGAGTGAGGTATTACTCAACGCGCCTTCAATGATTTTCAATTTCTCTGCCCAAGACGACCTCACCGGAGTGTTTAGCTTATCAACAACCTTAGACAGCCAAACCATGGAAGATGGAGCCGTTATTAATTTTACCGTTCCCGGCCGCCACACTATAGAGATCCGAGCCGAAGATTTTGTCGGCAACATTTCCACCGAAACAGTAAATTTCGACGTCGTTTATAACTTCGGCGGTCTTCTTCCACCGGTTCGTACCGACGGCAGGGGCGTTTATAAAGGCAGCAGAACACTGCCTGTTAGGTTCCAATTAACTGACATCAACAATCAATTTATTTCCACCGCAGTTGCCAAGCTGTTTATTGCTAAAGTTGAAGATGGTGTAGTCGGAATCGAGGAAGCGCCCGTTTCGACGTCTTCCGCCGATACCGCTAACTTCTTCAGATACGACCAAGAAGAAAATCAATATATCTATAATCTTTCAACAAAAACAATGCCGGCGGGCACCTGGCAACTGAAGGTCGCATTAGATGATGGTAAACCTCATACTGTATTAATTTCGATTAAATAACATGGATAGAAGCAAAAATCTGACAGCATTTAAGAAAAACCTGATTGTTTTTCTTGTTTCTTTAGCACTATCTCTTGCAACCGCTTACTGGTTTGGATTAGTAATAAGGAAATTTATTCCTACTGGAGGGGGGGGGCATTTTTTTCCCCGAAGAGTTTATAGGTTATCTTACCGGTTTGTTTGGGGCAATGCCGTTTTACTTAACTTTGTTTTTTAACTTGGCGAAAGGAAAAGACACGCAAATAAATAAGAGTTACTTCTGGACCTTGGGTATGACCGGCTTGATTGTTTTTATGTTGCTCCCTTCTCTTCAAACCGTTGTTATGTTGTTAATCTCTGTTGTTCTTGGTTATGCTTTGGCTAAGGGCTTAGTAGCCCTAAAATCTTTACTCGGTTAAATAAAAAAGTGAAAAACCCATTGTCGCGAACTGTCCGCCGTTGGCTTGCGTTTTTAGACAAATTGGGAACCCTAAAGGATTGCGTTTTGTAACTTCGTTTCACTCAGACAAAACGGGAAGAAAATGAACCCATCATGAAAGAACTCATTATAGCCAACTGGAAGATGAATCCCTCAACCTATGCGGAAGCGGAGAGGCTTTTTAAGTCCGTGCTGAAAAAGGTAAGGGGAGTAAAGAATGCTGAAATCGTGATATGTCCGCCTTTCGTCTGGCTTACCGATATTTCGCATAAGTATAAGAAAGAGATAAATTTCGGCGCTCAGGACGTGTTTTTGGCCGCCCCGAAGGGGCGAGCCTCGCCCAGCAGAGCTGGGCGGGAAACCATTTGTATAGGCGAAGCGTCGCCACGGCAGCTGAAATCGCTCGGCGTAAAGTACGTTATCATCGGTCACTCCGAGCGGCGTGCTCTGGGAGAAACAGATGAAATAATTAATAAGAAAGCGAAAGAAACCCTGAAGATAGGTTTAAAAGTGGTCTTGTGCGTCGGCGAGCCGTTATCGGTAAGAAGAAAGGGCCGGGTGGCGGCGGGGCGTTTCGTAAAAAACCAGATTCGGCGGGACTTGAAATCGATATCGAAAATCAAAAATTTGCTGATTGCCTACGAACCCATTTGGGCTATCGGCACGGGCCGGGCCGACAAACCGGAAGACGCGTTAGAAATGGCGCGCTTCATTAAGGAGTCATTAGTTATTAGTCATAAGTCAAAAGTCAGAGTGCTCTACGGCGGCTCCGTAAATTCGAAGAACGCCCGGGCGTTTCTTTCGCCTGAAGAAATAAACGGCGCCCTGGTCGGGAAAGAGAGCCTAAAGGCGTCCGATTTCCAAAAAATAGTTCAGTCCGCGATATGAAACGTTTCTTCAAACAATTTATCTATGGCATCGGTTATCTTGCGGTTTTTGCCCTCGTTTTGTTTGCGATTTATTCGGCGGTTTTCAAGGCGCCGGAGGAAATTATCGTTCCAAATCCTTTGGTTCCCGAAATTCCCGCCCCGAATCTTGATTTTGAAAACGTGAAAACCGAAGTGAGCGGGGATGAAGTAAGAGTAACCGGGAATCTCAAAAACAAGAGTCCGCAGGTGGTCCGGAACGTGAAAATAGAAGCCACCCTATTAAGCAAAGAGGGAGTGGAAATTTATTCTTCGGAAACACTGGAGGAGCGCATAGGAGCGTTCGAATCCGAACCTTTCACGGTTTTTTTCCCGGAAGACCAGGGGATTGCCGAAGATGTTTGGGGAGAATCAACGGAGGTGTCTTTCAAACTGCAATAGGCCCGTATGACATATTCGTTCAGGAATTTCGACTGGGTGCTCTTGGGCGGCATAATTGTCCTTGCCGCGGCGAGCCTGCTTTCGCTCTCTAGCTCGAGCACCGCTCTTTTTTACCGCCAGCTTATTTGGTACGTCATGGCGGTAGCTGTGATTGTCGGCGGCAGCCGCTTTGACTGGCGGAGCATTGTGAGTCAGACGTATTTCCGGCAGGGGCTTTATTGGTTTTCCGTCATCCTTCTTATTGTCGTGAATCTCCAATCCGAAACGGTAAGGGGAGTGAAAAGCTGGCTAAGTTTAGGCAGTTTGGAATTTCAACCGGCCGAGCTTGCCAAGCTTGCGCTCATCCTCCTCCTTGCCGGATTTTTTTCGCGCCGATACGTTGCCGCTTGGCTCGGCAAAAATATCGCTCTCTCTTTTTTCTACACCGCCTTGCCGGCGGCGCTCGTCGCCGTTCAGCCGGATCTCGGTTCGGCGGCCGTCATATTCGCGATTTGGGTCGGCTTTCTTCTTACGAGCGGCGTGAACAAAAAAAGGCTTTTATTGGGGCTCCTCATCGCAATTTTGATTTTTACTTTTCTTTGGGTTTCGTATCTTAAGCCCTATCAAAAAGAAAGAATCATCGGTTTCTTAAATCCCAGCGCCGACCAGTTGGGGATAAATTACAACGTCGTCCAATCCAAAATTGCCATCGGCTCGGCCGGTTTCTGGGGCAAGGGTTTCGGGGCGGGCAGTCAGGTTCAGCTTGGGTTTTTGCCAGAGGCGGAAACCGACTTTTTATTTGCCGCTTTCGTGGAGGAGTGGGGGATTTTCGGCGGGGCGGTCGTCATTTTGGCTTTTCTCCTTATTCTTTATCGGGTCATAAAAATCGGGATAGGGGCGAGTAATAACGACTCGAAATTCATCGTTTTGGGCCTGGCTCTGGTGCTCTCGGTCCAATTTTTCATAAATGTAAGCTCAAATTTAGGCCTAATGCCCATTACCGGCATCAACTTCCCGTTCCTAAGCTACGGCGGGTCATCCATATTGACACTTTCCGTCTTGGTGAGTATAATTCAGAAAATCAAAATAGAATCCCATTAAGGAAAAAGGGGTGGGTTTTTATAGTCATTAATTTTTTTGGGTAAATAATGAACCCTCAAATCGGGAAAAGAGGTCTGTTGAATTCGCGTTTCACAATTACCTTGGCGGTGATCATATTTTTCATTCTGGTCATCGCTTATTTTTTCTGGGGGCTGCAGCCGAACGCCGATAAAAACGGCAACGGTGAAATTATTTTCAAGATTTCTAAAGGCGAAGGTTTGAAAGAAATAAGCGCCCGGCTTTCTCAAGGAGGTTTGATAAAATCAATCGCCGTTTTCAAAACTTATTCGCTTATAAGCGGTTCGGCCCGGAAACTCCAGCCGGGTGTTCACGAGCTTAGTGCGAAGATGAGCGTGCCGCAGATAATCCGGCAACTCACCAAGCAGGGCGAAAACGAAGTGACGGTTACGATACCGGAAGGTTCGGCCTTAAAGGATATCGACTCAATGCTTGTTTCCGCTCAGGTCATCGAAGAAGATTCTATTATAAATTTTCCCATCGAAAAACTGGAACAGGATTTCGAGTTTTTAACCGGAGCGCAATCGCTCGAGGGATTTCTTTTCCCCGACACCTATCGTTTTGAAGTTTCTTCCGGCGCCGAGACAGTTCTTCGGCGGCTTCTCGACAATTTTGAAGAAAAAGCCTGGCCCCTTTTAAAAACCGAGAATAACTGGTACGATTTACTGATACTGGCTTCGTATTTGGAGAGGGAAGTGCCCGATTTCAACGACCGGCGGATAGTGGCGGGCATTCTCCTTAAGCGCCTTTCGATAGGAATGCCGCTTCAGGTTGACGCGACGATAAGTTACTTAAAGTGTGACGGCGAACTTCGTGGTTGCGGCGAAATAGTTGTTACTAGAGGAGACTTGACTCTTCCTTCCCCTTACAACACTTATGAGCGGCTTGGCTGGACGCCGACGCCGATCTCCAACCCCGGCCAGTCGGCAATTCGGGCGGCGGCGGAACCCGAAAAAAGCCCCTATTTTTACTATCTTTCCACCGAAAAGACCGGAGAGACGATTTTTTCGAGAACGCTTGACGAGCACAACGAAAACAGAGTCAAGTACTTATGAGGACCAAAACATTTTCCTTTTTCAAAACCCCTCCTTTCAAAGCCCCGAATCTCATAGAGATTCAGCTCAACTCCTTCAAGTGGTTCAAGGAAAAAGGACTGCGGGAGCTTTTTGACGAAATTTCTCCCATCAAAGACCACTCCGGGAGCGAACTTGAGCTCCACTTTTTGAATTACAAGCTTGACCCGCCCAAGTACACCGAAGAGCAATCGAAGGAAAAAGACCTGACTTACGAAGCGGCTCTCCGGGCGAACCTCAAACTCATTGATAAAGTTTCGAAACAAAACCGGACTCAGGAAGTTTACCTCGGTGAGTTTCCGATAATGACCGACCGGGGAACCTTCATCATAAACGGCGTGGAACGGGTGGTGATTTCCCAGCTCATTCGTTCGCCCGGCGTTTACTTTACGGCGAGCGTTTTTAGAGGCCAGAAGCTTTTCGGTTCGAAAATTATTCCCAATCGGGGCAGTTGGGTTGAGCTCGAAACCGATTCGGCCGGCGTGATTTACGTGAAAATTGACCGGAAGCGCAAAGCGCCGGTGACTCAGCTTCTTCGGGTTTTCGGCCTAGGAGACAACGAAGCCATTTTGAAGGAATTCAAGAACGTCGACACCGGAAAGATAAATTACATCACGCGGACAATCGAAGGAGACGGCGCCAAAACCGTCGATGAATCTTTCGTGGAACTCTACAAGAGATTGAGGCCGGGAGATTTGGCGACGGCCGACAACGCCCGCTCGCTTATTGAACCGATGTTCCAGCGTTTTGACCGCTACGATTTGGGGGCAGTCGGAAGATTTAAATTTAACCAGCGTCTTAGTCTTTCTCCGAAGAAAAAAGAAGGCACACTGGATAAAGAAGACATAATAGCGATGGTCAAAGAAGTTATCCGGTTGAATAACAGCCCTCAAGCAGAACCGGACGATGCCGACGAACTTGGCAACAAAAGAATCAGGGCGGTCGGCGAACTGGTCCAGTCGCGGTTACGAGTGGGTTTTGCGAGAATGCGGCGCGGCGTTCAGGACCGGATGTCCACTCTCGAGCGAAAGTCCCTTCAACCCGCCCAGCTCGTAAACTACAAAGTTTTGAGCGCCGTCGTCCGCGACCTTTTCACTTCTTCCCAGCTTTCCCAGTTTATGGACCAGGTGAATCCCTTGGCCGAACTCGAGCACAAGAGGCGGCTCTCGGCAATGGGACCGGGAGGTTTGACCAGAGAACGGGCCGGCTTTGAGGTGCGCGACGTCCACCCCACTTACTACGGGAGGATTTGTCCCATTCAGACGCCGGAAGGGGCGAATATCGGTTTGGTAAACTACCTCGCCAACTACGCGAGGGTGAACGATTTCGGTTTCCTGGAAGCTCCTTACTTTAAAGTTCAAAAAGGCAAGATTACTTCTAAAGTTGTCTGGCTTGATGCGATTGAGGAGAGAAAATATAATATCGGCCAGGCCGACCTAAAGGTTGACGAAAACGGAATGATTCTCAAAAAGCGGGTGGCGGCAAGAATAAAAGGCAAGCCGGGCAATTGTCCGGTCGAGGAACTCGACCTCATTGATGTTTCCCCGAACCAATTCGTAAGCTCCGCCGCTTCGCTTATTCCTTTTCTCGAGCACAATGATGCGAACCGCGCCCTAATGGGCTCGAACATGCAGCGTCAGGCCGTTCCGTCCCTGCGGCCTCAGGCGCCTTTTGTCGGAACCGGTCAGGAGGAAAAAGTCGCTTACGATTCGAAGCAGGTTCTCGTTTCCGATTTTGACGGCGAAATCAGTCAGGTTGACGGAAGAGCAATTGTGGTAAAAACCGCCTCGGGCGACAAAACCTATCCCATTTTTAAATTCAAGCGTTCCAACCAATCAACCTGTCTTTCCCAGCGGCCGGTTGTCCAAGTCGGCGATAAAGTCAAAAAGGGAGGCATTCTTGCCGACGGCGCGGCCACCGACCACGGCGTTTTGGCTTTAGGTCAAAATCTTCTTGTTGCTTTTATGTCCTGGCGCGGCGGCAATTACGAAGACGCGGTAATCCTTTCCGAGCGGGTTGCCCGAGAAGACCTCTTTACCTCGATTCACATCGAAACTTTCATTTGTTCGGTGCGGGACACCAAACTCGGACCGGAGATTACCACCCCCGATATTCCGAACATTGCCGAAGAAAAACTGCGAAACCTCGACGAAGAGGGAATAGTCCGCATCGGCGCGGAAGTCCGAGCCGGCGACATTTTGGTCGGGAAAATTTCCCCGAAAGGCGAATCGGAGCTTACTTCCGAAGAGCGGCTTTTGCGGGCGATTTTCGGCGAGAAAGCCCGGGACGTCAAAGATACTTCTCTTACTCTGCCGCACGGCCGGACAGGGCGGATAATCGGCATTAAAATTCAGTCCCGCGACAAGGGTGATAAACTCGAACCCGGAATTATCAAGAAAATTCACATTGAAATCGCCCAGTTGAGAAAAATAAGAGCCGGTGACAAGCTGACCGGTCGGCACGGCAACAAGGGCGTCATTTCCCAAATCCGCCCGGTGGAAGACATGCCTTACCTTGAGGACGGAACGCCGGTTGACGTGATTTTGAATCCTTTGGGCGTCGTATCCCGTATGAACCTCGGCCAGATTTTGGAAACTCAGCTTGGCTTTGCGGCCGCCCGGCTGGGTTATCGGGCGATCGTCCCTAACTTCGTCGGTGCCGATGAGGAACAAATAAGAGCGGAGCTTAAGGAAGCAAATCTTCCCGAGAACGGCAAAATTACGCTCTACGACGGCTTGACCGGCAAAGCTTTCGGCCGGCCGGTGACGGTTGGCTACATTTACATAATGAAGCTCAATCATTTGGTTGAAGACAAAATTCACATGCGTTCGACCGGTCCCTACTCCCTGATTACTCAGCAGCCCTTAGGCGGCAAGGCCCAGCTTGGCGGCCAGCGTTTCGGGGAAATGGAGGTTTGGGCGCTCGAAGGATACGGCGCGGCTCATACCTTGCAGGAAATGCTTACCATAAAATCCGACGACGTTTTGGGACGCTCGGCGGCTTTTGAATCGATTATCCGCGGCGAAGACATCAGGAAACCCAACATTCCGGCGTCTTTCAACGTTCTTATTTCGGAGTTGAAATCATTGGGACTCGGCGTGGACGTCGACACCGGTTACGAAGAAAAAGAAGAACAAGAAGAAAATAATGAA
>JAZDPW010000027.1:0-5147 GCA_043797305.1 Candidatus Jorgensenbacteria bacterium | reverse complement strand
TTTCTTTCCTTCAAAAGGTCCAAATAACTTCCCTTGTTTGTTGATTTCTTCATAATCTCACTTAATCTTATAATAATTAAGGATGATTAACTATGTCTTCTTCGGCTCGCCGGAGTTTGCGGCGATTATACTGGAGAGCCTCATAAAAACGGGTTTTATTCCCGCCGCCGTGGTTTGCAATCCCGACCGGCCAGTCGGGCGGAAAAAAATCGTTACTCTGCCGCCAACAAAATTGGTGATTGGAAATCAGAAAATAGAAAACGGAATTAAGGTTTTACAACCGGAGATTCTGGACTCCGAATTCCGAACCCTGATTTCCAAATTAAAACCGGATGTTTTTATTGTCGCCGCTTATGCCAAAATTATTCCCAAAGAAATTTTGGAAATTCCCCGGCTCGGAACCATCGGGGTTCATCCTTCGCTTTTGCCCCGCCACCGGGGCGCCTCACCCATTCAGAGCGCGATTTTGGAAGGCGACGAAGTTACCGGCGTCACTTTGTATCTCCTCGACGAAAAGATGGACCACGGACCGATAATTGCGGGACAAGAACTGAAAATCGGAAATTCTAATTCCCAAACCCTAATGCGGGAGCTCGCAGAACTGGGCGCGAAACTGCTTGCGGAAAAATTGCCGAAATTCATTGGCGGTGAAATTAAGCTTCAGGTTCAGAACGAAGAATACGCCACTTACACCAAAAAAATTAAAACCGAAGACGCTTTCGTGAACTTGGCCGCCCTGCAAGCAGCAATGCAGGGCGAGCCTCACCCTCTTGGGCGGGAAAAAGCTATAGAAATCGAAAGAAAAGTCCGGGCCTTAAATCCCGAACCGGGTGTCTGGACGATTTGGAATGGAGAAAAGCCCTTCGACAAAGCTCAGGGTAAACGAGTAAAAATCCTGGAAGCCGAGTTGAAAGAAGGAAGATTGGTACTCAAAAAAATCCAATTCGAGGGCAAAAAACCGCAGGTACTCTAAAGTTGATTTATTCTTACGCATAGTTTATCAATAATACTAAAGAATTGCCGGGTCATCTAGTGGTAGGATGCGACTCTCTGGAAGTCGTCACCTTGGTTCGAATCCAAGCCCGGCAGCTGATTAAATTTTCTTAGCGAGGAACGAGCTTAGAAAATTAATCATCCCGAGGAGTTTACGACGAGGGATTACAATCGTCCAGAGCAAAAGAGAGGGAACGAGTCAGCGCAGTATCGAGGCAGACCGGAGAGCGTTGTTTCCTAGATTTTTTAAATGTTGGTTCTAACTTCAGACCCGTGACCCATCTCAGATTCGAACCGAAGCGACGGCGATCTGATAGCCGTCCCTCTATTTGTATCTGTAAAGATGCACGGCGATATACATCGCGAGCATCCCTAATAAGAAGCTAATGGAAAAGATACCTATGCTTCTCGCGTGTATTCCTCCACCAGCGAACCACGCGATGCAGTTAACGATCGCGAGGACGATGATAACGCCGACAACGTAAAGCCACAGAGGCCGTTTCATAATTTTATTATACTACTGCAACCGAGACGGGTCAGTTCGACCCCTTAACTGACGCTCAAAGAATCCTTATATAGTTCGACAAGCTCACTATCTTTGATATATTTATCCTGAGTTTATCGAAGGACTGATTGAAAGGTTTTGGTACTAGACCGGAGAACACAGCCAATATTTTTATCCTAAGACCCAATTAAAAAGATAGCCGGTCAAGATAATCCCCGCTCCTACTATTCCGGCAAAGATTAGGATGAGTTTTATTTTCATAACCCTTTTCAGAATCATGAACTCGGGGAACGACAGGGCCGTTACCGACATCATAAGCGCCAAAGCCGTTCCCATCGCCACGCCTTTTTCGGAGAGAGCTGAAACAAGCGGAATTACGCCCGCCGCGTTCGAGTAGAGCGGGATACCAATAAGGACGGCGAGGGGCACGGCGTACCACTTATCGGCGCCGGCATATTGCGCCAAGAAATCAGCCGGAACAAACCCGTGTATCCACGCACCGACGCCGATGCCGACCACGACGTAAAGCCACACTTTCTTCAAGATATCGGCGGTATAGGTCCGAGCGTAACTCAATCGTTCGCTCCAGTTTATTTTCCCGGCTTCATGGGTCTGCGAAACCTTGTTTTCAAAAACGAATTTTTCAACCAGACCCTCCGGTTTCAGGGCGCCCACGAATATTCCGGCAAAAACGGCAATGAGAAAACCGCTCCCGATGTAGATAAAAGCAATCTTCCAGCCGAAAAGACCGAGAAGCAGAACGAGCGCCACCTCGTTTATCATGGGCGAAGAAATAAGAAATGAAAATGTGACTCCTAAAGGCACGCCCGCCTCCACGAGTCCGAGGAAAAGCGGGATGGCGCTGCAAGAACAGAACGGGGTGAAAATGCCGAAAAAAGAAGCCAGGACGTGCCCCAGATATTTCCGTTTACTGGAAAGAATCGCCCGCACTTTCTCCGGAGGAATAAAGGAGCGGATGACGGACACCGCGAAAATGATAACGGCAAGAAGCAAAAAAACCTTGATAATATCAGCGATAAAAAAACTGACAGTACCCGCAAGAAGCGTGTTCGGTGCGATACGAAACACGTCGTGGGTAAGCCATTCGGCCAAAAGCTCAAGAGGATAAAACATAACTACCGGATGTTTTCGCTGATGACCTGTTTTATTTTCTCGACATCCGGCACAAAACCGACCACGGCAGGTTTACCGTTTACCGCAAGGACGGGGCTTTGCATAAGTCCCATCGCCACGATTTTCCGGACATCGGTAATGTATTCTACCTCTACTCCCAGATTCAATTCCTCAACCGCTTTTTTAGTCAGGTCGAATAACTTCTTGCAGGTCGGACAGCCCGAACCTATTACTTGAATTTGCATAATGTTACGATATGCCCGTCCAACCAGTTCCGTCAACACCGCAAAATCACAACAATTACGAGCCGAGGGTGTAGAATGAGGGCATGATTAATAATTCAAATTCGCGGGCGGGACTAGCGCCAGTCGGCGTCGTTCTCATAATAGTCGGGGTACTGGTTATCGCGGGAGGGCTTTACGCCTTCGAAAAGTACGGAGGAAAGCCATCAATTACGATTACCTCCCCCAGCAAGGGGGACGCCTGGACAACCGGTTCGACGCAACTTATCACTTGGACTACAAAAAACATTTCACCGGGGAATAAAATCTCCGTTACTTTGCGCCGAATCCCGCCGCCGGAGCTCCAAACCGAAGGACAGGAGTTCGACCCCATCGTTTTCATAAATCTTGAAAATACCGGGAGCATGGATTGGACTATTTCCGACATGTATCCGACCGGCATTTATATGCTGACCGTAAACAGCTACGAAGCGATCCCCATAACCGATCCGATATCGGCCGAGAGCAAACCGTTTACGATAACCCGTGAAGAACTGATAGGCGGACAAAAAGACGAGCACGGCTGTCTTATCGGAGCCGGCTATTCCTGGTGCGAAGCAAGAGAGTCCTGCATAAGAATTTGGGAAGAATATTGCACCGCCGCGACGCCAAAAACAGCCGTCTTCAATTGCGATGACGAGAAAACCATTACCGCCACTTTTTATCCCACCGACGACAAGTACGTGGATTTGGTTTTGAGCGACGAGAGGAAACTTTCAGTTCCCCGCGCCATTTCCGCCTCCGGCGCGCGCTACGCGAAAGCCGACGAATCATTCGTCTTTTGGAATAAAGGCGACACGGCTTTCATCACGGAAAACGACACGACTACTTTTTCGGGGTGCCTCGCAAAGTAAGTTTTTAAAACTCCAAGTACTTCCTTATCGCGATGGTGCTCGAGATAATTCCCAGAGCGATACCAAAGACAACCTGATAAAGAAAGAGCTTGCCCCAGTTGGCGGCAAAATACTCGCCGAGGTCTATTTCCAAAATAAAGCCCGCAATGTAGGGAGCGGCAAAACTTATCACGGGAATAAGAACGGTAAAGCTAACCACCGCCGCGATTAACCCGTAGAGAACTCCTTCGGCAATATAAGGCCCGCGAATAAAGCTGTTGGAAGCGCCGACCAGACGCATAATTTCAATCTGTTCTTTGTTCGAAAATATGGCGAGGCGAATGGTGTTGAAAGTGACAAGCACCGCCAAAAACGCCAAGAAAACGGTAAGCCCGACCACTCCTCTCTCAGTCGTATTGGTAAGCTTGTCAAGGCGGTCAATAACAACCTTATTCTGGGCGTAAGTCACCTTTTCAATCGATTCCTCCAAGTTCGAAGCCTCCAGATAACCGGCTATCGTATCGTACTCACCAAGCTCATTGGCTTTGATATTCAGGGAAGCAAGGAGCGGATTTTCGTCAAGCTCATCGAGCGTCTGGACGATTGTTTCGTCGCCGGCGTGGCGGACCTTGAATTCCTCCAGCGCTTCTTCCCGGGAAACGTATTCCACCGATTTCACTTCCGTCAAACCTTCCAGAGAGCGCTTAATGTTCAAAACGGAATCTTCGGAAACGTTGCTCTTGAAATAAACACTGATGTCCACTTTTTCCTGAACCGATTCAATGGCGCCACTCGCAATGACGTTGAATAAAATCAAGCTCTCAAAAACGAGGAGCGCGAGAATCATAATGCCGATTGTTGAAACCGAAAGCCAGCCGTTTCGGAGAAATCCATGCCAAGCGTATCTGATAATGCGGGATAAAGTTACCATTTAAATAATTATAGAATAAATTTCCCCGTTGGGTCGTCTTTGACCACTTTTCCTTTGTCCAACGTTATCACCCGCTGACCAATCGTAGTCACAACATCTTTGTCGTGAGTCGCGAGAATAACGGTACTGCCAAGCTCATTTATCTTCGTAAGAAGCTTGATTACTTCCCAAGTGTTGTAGGGATCCAGGTTGCCCGTCGGCTCGTCGGCAATCAAAACGTCCGGTCTCGTAATCATCGCCCGGGCGATAGCCACCCGCTGTTTTTCGCCGCCCGAGAGTTCCGGCGGAAAATTGAAAATCTTGTCCCGCAACCCGACCATGTCCAAAACCTGGGGTACGAGTTCATTGATTTCTTTTTGCGGCTTGCCCCAAACTTCCAAGGCGAAGGCAATGTTCTCAAAAACGCTTTTCCTGGGAAGAAGGCGAAAATCCTGAAAAATAACGCCGATGTGGCGGCGAAATTCCGGAAG
>JAZDPW010000026.1:0-25381 GCA_043797305.1 Candidatus Jorgensenbacteria bacterium | reverse complement strand
ATAGTTGGTTTGGTTTGTTCCCGCCAGTTCCGAGCATAAAAATTTCGTTGAAATTTTTAGTGCCTAGGACTTCTAACGGGATCCATGAAAATTTTACTTCGATAATGCTTCCCGCAACCTTTCCAAGCGGACCTTTATCGTATTATCAATCATTTCGTCGCCGATTTTAATTCTTACGCCGCCCAAAACGCGCGGGTCTTTTTTAAAAACAAGTTCGCCTTTGATTTTTTTGCCCAAGAGCTCCTTTAATTTTTCATCGGCCGCGCTTACTTCCACCAGCGGCTTCCCCGTCTCTTCGTGATAAATTTTCTCGAACCACCTCAGGATTTCTTCCTCTTTCGACAAATCGTTGTTCCTGGAAAGAACGCCTACAAGCTTCTTGATGACGGCGCGGGAATCTTTCTCCGAACCGGCGGCGAGCAGTTCGTAGAGGGCGCGAGCGTATTGTTTGGGGGTGTATTTCATTATTTTCTTAAAGCGACGAATTTCAGGGCGTCTTCAACCATTTTCGTCTTGAGGTTTTCGCCCGCCAGGTCGCCGATTGATTTTTCCACCGCCGCATAAACGAGGTCGGCGATTTCGCTCTTCGCCTGCTGGAATATTTTTTCCCGTTCGGCCCGAACCTTTTTTTCGGTATCGGCCATAATTTTTTCGGAGGCGCCGTGGGCTTCCTTCAAAACCGATTCTTTCACCCGTTCCGCAACTTCTTCCGCCTTCTTTATGATTACCTCGGATTCGCGCCGGGCTTCGTCCAGAATTTTTTCCTTCAATTTATCGATTTCGGCCATCCGCTCGTCAACGCTTTTCGAACGACGAATGGCTTCTTCTATCCTCTCCCGCCTGTCGTTTAAAACTTTCAGAATCGGCTTGTAGGCGAACTTTTTAAGAATGAAAAGAAGAACCGCAAAATTTACAATTTGAGCAAGAAGAACTTTCCACTCTATACCGAGGTTGTGGATTAACTCCGACATTTAGATTGATTTAGACGAGTTTGATTATAAGCGCCACAACAAGCGCGTAGATTGCAATGGCTTCCGCAAAAGCAATCGCCAAAATCATCGCCGTCTGTATCTTCGGCGCCGCTTCCGGATTCCGGCCGATCGCCTCCATTGCTTTCGCTGCAAGTCTACCAATTGCCAAAGCCGGACCAAGGGCCCCCACGGCAATGGCGAAGGCGGCGGCAATCGACTTTACATCTATTCCTTCCATGCTTTTATTTTGTTTATATAAGTCGTTTTATCGACTTAGTGATGCTCCGTTGCGACCACAAGAAACATCATTGTTAACACTGAAAAAACCAGGGCCTGGATAAAACCGACGAATATCTCCAATCCGTAGAATGGCACTGGCGCGATTACCGGTATGAGGAACGTCATAATAACCAGAAGGACCTCGCCGGCAAAAATGTTCCCAAACAACCGAAAGGAGAACGATACAATTTTAGCAAATTCACCGATAAATTCAAGGAGGCCGACGAAAAACTGGATTGGGCTTCTGAAGTTTATGAATTTAGAGACATGGCGCAACGCTCCCAAGCTTGCCATGCCGAAAAAGTGGCTCAAGGTGACGGCAATAAGGGCGAGCGCCAAAGTCATGTTGAGGTCGGAATTAACCGAGCGGAAAAGAGGCACAAAAACCTTTCCGTGCTCCCCATGTTCGTAAAAACCAATGCTCCCCACCCCGGGCAGGATGCCGGCCCAGTTGGCTAAGAGAACGAAAATGAAAATCGTGGCGACAATCGGGAAAAATTTCTCGGCCGTCTTCCGGTCGCCGGCGACGGCAGTCATAAATCCGAAGAGAGATTCAATAACGAACTCGGCGGCGTTTTGAACCCCGCCCAAAATGGGCCCCTTCGGGGCCGGCATGGCTTTTATGTTCCGGCCGATGAGATAAGCGCCGACGATGAGCAAAATAACCACCAGCCACGACGTAAGAAGTGTGTTGGTGAGCGGAAACCCGAAAACATCAAGTACTTTTTCGGCAACGAGCGATATGTGAACTCCTCCACTCATATTGATTTAAAATTGGGACAAAATTTTCTTCGTTTTCCGATAAATCAAGAAACTCGAAATGAAGATGGAAACAAAAATGCCGATAAGCAGAAAAATCGGGCTGGTGTCGAAACTCTTATCCAAAAACCTGCCGCCCAAGGCCAGTGCCACCAAAGGGATAGCGATGGTGTAGCCGAGCTCCCACGCCAAAGCGAGGGGGCGAAATAGGCTTTTTTCAGGTTCAGTCATGGTAATAAATAAAAGCCGACATAGAAAAGTTTAAAGCATAAAGCGCTTCAATTCAAGCCGTTTAAATTCCCAATACTTTCTTGATTTGGTTCAGGTGATGCTCGAAATGCGGTTTGCCTCCCTCGTCGAATACCCAATCCATATGCGGTCTTTGTCTGATTTTATCCTCGCCAATTTTTTGGATATTACTTTCCAAAATCTCCTGCCATTTCTCCAGTTCGGATATAAGCGCCTCCGAAGAATAATTTTTAAACTCCCGATAAATCCTTTCGTTAAATTCGTCATAATCATCGGTCAGCATAAACCACGGTTCATTTCCGGTTTCAAAAACCTTTTCCAGCTCTCGAGCGCATTCTCTCTCCCAGCCAATCAGGTGAGAAAGCACGTCTTTCACTCGCCACTTTTTCGTTACGGGAATTTTCCAGTCAGATTCCTTAAGATTCTTGAAAAAGGTTATTACTCCGACACTATTTCCCATACCGTTTGTTTATCTTATCGATCTTCCTTTTCAACGCCTTCTCGATATTGACATTCATAACTTCTGCCAATAACAAAGTCGTTATTACCACGTCCGCAAATTCTTCCAATAAGTTGTCCTTGTCGTGATTTTTCAGCTTTTCATCGCGTTGCAGTGAGCTATAAGTTAAGACCTCGTCGCACAGTTCCCCTAATTCTTCAGTAAGTTTTACCGTTCTTGCCAGAATGCGTTTCTCCTCGTCTTTATAGTTCCCATAGTGCTTTCTTAGCCTTTTATCCTCTTTCTTGATAAATTTTCTCAAGCCCTTTAATTGCATATTTTAGATTGGTTTGTTACTTAAATCTTATTCCCCGTGGCGCTTTTCTTAATTATTCCACCTTAAGCTCATTATAACCAGTTTCTTCATCAAAAATTCTTTTATATTTCGCTTCAGAAAAAACCAATAGAACAATTTCGGCGGTGGTTCTCACAACACATCCTTCCTTAAGGTGGCCGCCAAAGACATTGCCGTCGTTGTCGGATATGGCGATATGAATATGACACCCGTTTACGGAAACGGTTCCCGTGCCGGCGACTATTTCGAATGGCTTATCCCACGACTTAATTTTCTTGCCGTCGGCCATCCGCAGTGATGCCCTGCTTAAACTGCCAACAACCGAAAGAATACACCCCGCTTGAATATCATTTTCTTTTACAATTTTCTCTATTTCTTCTCTTAAATCCTCCCCCGGTTTTAATCTTTTGGTGGTTTGTTTCATATCTTTCTATGTATAACTTTCAACCAAATCTTCTTGAACCACGGCATCGTTAAAGTAGAAATCATAAAAGCAACCGCCGGCACAATGGCATTCAGCCACGGCCGGGAAATTTTTATGGCCCAGAGATAAACTCCAATGGCCAAATAAGTAAAAAGTGAAAGCAGAATTCGCCTCGTCCAGCTTGTCTCCCACCCCTTATCGGCTTCCACTGCTTTGTTTCTTTCTTCAATTTTCTGGATTCGTTGCTCTAAATTATTTCCCATGACACCTCTTTAACTTATTGTTATTTCCGCAAGATTATCGATTTAGTTGCAACTTCAATTATATATCCATCAGGATCTCTAAAATCTACAGTATACGAACTTCTGTCTTCGTATTGAGATTCTAGGGGCCCTCGAATTATGTCCGCCTGGATTTCAGAAAGAAGTTTAGCAACCTCATTTACAATATTCTGCGAAGCCGCTAAAAAGCATATGTGTCTAGGACCAATTGTCCTCTCTGGCTTAACATCTTGCTCGATGAAATAAATCTTCGTTTCTCCATTACTGAAAGTATTGGGCTCAATCTTCTTCCATCCAACAATTCTGAAGATGCCCTCATAGAAATTAATCGATCGTTCTGAGTCGGAAACCCAGAATTCTATGTGTTTTATTGTAGCTTTATTTCCCATGACACCTCTTATACTTTTTGCCCGACCCGCACCAACAGAGGTCGTTGCGGCCGGGTTTTTTGCCCAAAACCGCCTGAGCCTGAGCGTCCTCGCGGCGTTTCATTTCCTCATCGCGCCGCTTTGCCACCTCATTCAAATCCACTTCAAAAACTTTGAAAGCCATGCTGAAAACCACCGATTCGTAGCCAAGATCGAGTTCCTTGAAAAGCTTGTGGGCGTCCCGGCGATATTCCACAAGCGGCTCATGCTGGCCGTAAGCTCGAATGTTCACCGATTCCCGAAGCGCATCCAGGTTTTCCAAGTGCCCGATCCAGAGAGTATCCAAAATTCTCACCAGTTGATGACTCAAAAGAACCGCCCGCTCGTCCTCGATTTTCTCGGGTATCTTCGCGAGCTTATCCCTCAACTCTTTTAATTTCGCTTCGTCTTCGCTTTTTACCAAACCGGCCTCAAGTCCGTTTTTAAAACTCTCCTCGTTCGCTTCAACGAAAGATTCCAGCGTTACTCTCACAATCGGCAAAATTTCGTTTTTCTCCCCGGCTTCAAGGATTTTGATGCGCTTATTGTAAATTGCCGTCCGCTGTTTATTCAAAACGTCGTCAAAATCCAAAAGGTGGCGCCTGATATCCAAATTCATGCCTTCAACTCTCGCCTGGGCCTGACCAACCGCTCTGGAGACGACTTTTGATTCGATGGGCATGTCTTCCGGAACGTTTAAGGTCTGCATGAGATTTCCGATGCGGTCGCCGCCGAAAATCCGAAGCAAGTCATCCTCGAGCGACAGGAAAAACCGGCTCCCGCCCGGGTCGCCCTGCCGGCCGCTGCGGCCGCGGAGCTGGTCGTCAATCCGGCGAGCATCATGCCGCTCGGTGCCGATAACGAAAAGTCCCCCGGCTTCGCGGACCTTATTCGCTTCATCGGGCGAGGGCGGATTCCCTCCCAAAACAATGTCCACGCCGCGCCCAGCCATGTTGGTCGCAACCATAACGGCTCCCGGCGCGCCGGCTTGAGCGATTATCATACCTTCCCGCTCGTTGTTTTTGGCGTTCAAAACTTCGTGAGGAATACCGGCCTCCCGCAAAAACCCGGAAAGGATTTCGTTGTGCTGAATCGAAGCCGTACCCAAAAGCACCGGCTGTTTTTTTTCGTAGCAGCGTTTTACTTCCTCGACAACCGCCTTGAACTTCGCGTCTTTTGTTTTGTAAATGACGTCCGACGAATCAACACGCACCATCGGCTTGTTGGTCGGGATATTAACCACTTCGAGATTGTAAACTTTGTGGAATTCTTCGGCGGAGGTCGAGGCAGTACCGGTCATGCCGGCAATTTTGCCGTAGAGCCGGAAATAATTCTGAATGGTTATGCTCGCCAAAGTCCGGTTTTCTTCCTTGACCGCCACTCCTTCCTTTGCCTCGATTGCCTGATGCAAGCCGCCGGAATAACGCCGGCCGAGGAAAAGCCGCCCGGTGAATTCGTCGACAATAATCACTTCGCCGGCTTTGACGACATATTCCTTGTCGCGGTTAAAAAGCGCTTTGGCTTTCAAACTCTCCTGCAAAAAGTGAACCAACCGGGCGCTTTCCGGTGAAAAGATGTTGGTGATGCCGAGTGCATGCTCGACTTTTTCAATGCCGGCATCGGTCGCGTTTACGATGCGGAGCTTTTCGTCAACGATATAATCCTCTTCCGGCTGGAGATCGCGGACAATTCGGGCAAAAACCCGATAGTAATCGCTCGATTCGACGTCGGGCGCGGAAATGATGAGCGGCGTCCGGGCTTCGTCTATCAAAATATTGTCCACCTCGTCGATTACGGCATAACTCCTTTCGCGTTGAACCCGGTCTTTCAAGTGAAGAACAAGGTTATCCCTCAGGTAATCAAACCCGAATTCGTGGTTGGTGCCGTAAGTGATGTCGGCAAGATAAGCTTCTTGCCTCGTTATCGGCCGCAAAAATTCTTCAAAAACTTTAAAGCTGCCCAGCAAATCCCGTTGCTTATCCAATTCGCTTTTCTCTTTCGTGTAAACCGGGTCGTAAACATAAGCCGCGTCATGAACGATACAACCGATTTTCAATCCCAAAAAATGATATATCTGCCCCATCCAAACCGCATCACGTTTGGCAAGATAGTCGTTTACGGTAATCACATGGACGCCTTTGCCGGCAAGAGCATTCAAATAAATCGGCGCGGTTGAAGCAAGCGTTTTTCCTTCGCCGGTTGCCATCTCGGCGATTTTCCCTTCGTGGAGCACGGCGCCGCCCAAAAGTTGAACGTCAAAATGGCGCTGACCCAAAGTCCGGCGGCTTGTTTCCCGAACCAAGGCGAACGCTTCGGGTAAAACGGCATCAAGCGATTCGCCTTTTTTAACCCTTTCTTTCAGGTCTTCGGAAACTTTTTTGAGCTCGTCGTCCGACTTCTTCTCGAGTTCCGGCTCCAAGCCGTTAATAGACGAAACAACGCCTTCAAGGCGTTTTATTCCGCTTCCTGCAAAAATTTTGGAAAAAATACTCATATAACCGGGTAAAAACGGATGATAAAGGGCGGATAGTGGTGACCTCCAATTTTTTATTTAATTAGTGAGTGCTCTAAATCTATCCGCCCAGTTAATAGCATAAAATAACGAAACCACCCCCACAAGGGGGGTGGATTGAAAGGGCAAACCTCTGTCGATATCGTCGCAAAGGCCTGCTCAACACTCACTGTGGGGCAGTATAACACGCCTTATTCAAAAAATCAAGTCCCCTTTAATCATTTTCTCTATCCGGCGGGTGTCGGGATGAAACTCCAACTCTTTGTCGCTGTAACGGAGGCGGGGTTTAAACCCCAAAACGCCGTTTTTAATCCCTTTTTCAATTGAGCGGATTTGAATCGACTTAACGAGCTTCTCGAAAATCCGCCCCAACCACCCCGACAAAACGAGCTCAAAAAATGCCCTAACGGGACTGAAACCCATCGGGTGCCAGTACTTTTCCTCAAAAATTTTATCGCGTGGAGCCTGCCTGCCGGTAGGCACGGCCCAATCATTTGCCCGGAAAAACCCCCGGACTGCGTCCTCCTTGCCACAGACCGGCACCAAACTTTCGTAAAGTTTTTTCCAGTAATCGTTGTAGGGCAAGGAGAGCCTGTAAGATTCTGGCGTCACGAAGTGATTGAAACAAACTTTGTCGCTCGAAACTTTCTTTTCATCCATCCCCCGCCGCCGCACGCCCAAAATACCGAAGATAAATACGCAGAAAGCCCGGACGGTAAAAATCTTCCCCCGCCGCGCCCCAATTATCACGTCGAAATCCGAACTCTCGTGAACCCGGCCGGTGGCAAGCGAGCCGGAAACGATAACGAAATCCAGGAACGGAACGAAGGAAAAAATAAAACGGAGGCGCAAAAACTTCCGCCACTTCTCCTCAAGAATATTTCCGTCACTCATTGTTTTCCGATGAATCTTCAGCGAAGAGCGAATCTGCCTCCACGGTTTCTGATGGACCCTCTATAGCCATTGGTTTCAAGCCAGCCGCCTCACCGGTAATTTGAAAAACGTCTTTGTCGATTTTACCGATTTCTTTTGAAGCTTTGTTATATGACGACACAGTCGTTCCCAGATTTTTTCCGACACGAAGCATGTTTTCTTGGTAAGAAAAAAGGTGTTTGCCTAACTTTTCCACTTGCTTAATGATTTCGCTCGCTTGCTCGGATACTTTCTGATACCGCATGCCCTGTAAAACAGTTTGTAGATAAGCCAAGAAGGATGTCGGTGAAACAATAATCACCTTTTTTCTGCCGGCGTAAGTGATTAGCGTATTGGTATCGTCTGTCACCGTACCTACCTTATTAATGAGCAAATCATAATAAACAGCTTCAGAGGGTATGAACATAAAAGCAAATCCCATCGTGTTCTCTTCCGGTTTTACGTATTTTGAAGTTTCATCTATCCGCGCTTTCAAATCCTGAATGAAAGCGTTTTCATATCGTTTCCGATCAATTGGATCTTTCGCCTCCAATATACGGTTGTAATTTTCCAGACTGAATTTTGAATCTATCGGTATGATATGTTTATCGGTTTTCACAACAGCATCCACAATCGTGCCATCTTTGAACTCGTACTGCATTTGATAAGCTCCGGGCGGAAGAACGTTTTTTAAAACCGTTTCAAGGTAATATTCTCCCAAAACCCCTCTTTGCTTCGGATTTTTCAGAATATCCTGCAGGGATTTCAGCTGGTCGGCAAAACCGACCACCTGTTTGTTCGTTTCATCAAGCCGGGTCAAACGCTCCGTCACATCGCGGATGATTTTGGCGCTCTCGCCGAACTGCCGCTGCATGGCTTTAGTGGACTCGCCGATTTTCGAATCCATGGTCCGGTTTAGTTCGTTCAACTGCTGAAGGATTAAAACCGCCTGGTCATCCTTGCCGGTGCCGCGCTTGAAGAAAAGGAACCACAAAAGCGCCCCGACTATAAGGACTAAAGCGATAACGATTATTATAAGAATAGTTTCCATTTCTTCAGTTTAAAGAAATTATCTGGCTTATGGCGACAAGAGTAAGCAGGGAAAAAAGAAGCGTGGTCCCAAAAACGAGATAAGAAAGTATTCTTTCCCGGTAAAAAAGAACTTTGCCGAGAAAAAAATTGATGATTACCACAAAAAGACCGGTGAGCCAAACAAACCAAAGAAAGTTTCTCTCGCCGAAGAAGTCTATTCCCAAAACATTGTCGAAATGGAGAACGATCGGCGAAGTGAGCCGCGTTATATTAAAATAAACCAAAGCCAAGCCGATTATAAGGAAAAGAAAACTCAAAGCCGTAAAAATCGAGAGAGGTTTATCGTTGAAAATAAGCAAACGTTTGAACATATTTACAGTTCTTCAGCTCTTATCTTATCATAAATGAAACCCCGCCAAAATGCCTTTGCAAATTAAAAAAATAAATCCGGAAGACAAAGACTTCCCGCCGCTCTTGAGGGAAATTCCCGGCAGGCCGGAACAGATTTTTTACATGGGCTCGCTCCCGAACGTTGAAGAAGTAATGGTAGCGGTTGTGGGCACGAGGAAAGCGACAAGCGAAGGAATGAGATTGGCGAAAGAAATCGGCCGCGATTTAGCCGAAAAAGGCATAACCGTTATAAGCGGTCTGGCTTTGGGAATCGACTCGGCCGCCCACGCTGGAGCACTCTCGGCCGGGGGCAAAACTATCGCCGTTTTGGGAAACGGCCTCGATTACATTTATCCCGCCCAAAATCAGAATCTTGCCCGAAAAATCCTGGAAAACAAAGGAGCAATAATTTCGGAATATTCCGAAGGAACACCGTCCTATCCAAACCAGTTTTTGGAAAGAAACAGAATCATAAGCGGACTTTCTCTTGCTGTTGTCGTCGTTGAAGCGCCCATCAAATCGGGAGCGCTTGCGACGGCAAAACACGCCCTGGAACAGGGCCGGGAAGTCTTTGTCGTTCCCGGTCCGGCCGGCCACCCTAATTACGAAGGCTCACATATGCTTCTCCGAAACGGAGCACGGCTCGTAACAAGCGCCAGCGAGATTTTGGAAGATTTGAAAGGCATAAATCCTGATTTTTCCATTCCGGCGAAATCCGAACGAACCGAAACGGCAAGAGTAAGCGATCGGATTCAACTCGTCATATTCGAAGCAATTCGGGAAGCCCGCGAACCGCTCTATGTTGACAATATTGTGGAGACGACTAAACTTGAGCCCAATGTTGTAAACGAAAAGCTGACCTCTCTCATGCTCGAGGGATTAATTGAAGAAAAGAACGGAAAATTCAAGATTAGAAACTAGAAATCAGAAAATTTCACATGAATCTTGTAATTGTAGAAAGCCCGACGAAAGCGAAAACAATCGGCAAGTTCTTGGGTAAGGACTATAAAGTAGAATCATCCTACGGCCACATCCGCGACCTTCCAAAAAGCAAGCTCGGCGTCGACGAAGAGCACAATTTCGAGCCGTCTTACGTAATCCCAACCAAATCGAGAAAAGCCGTAAACGCCCTCAAGAAACTCGCCGGGAAAGCGGAGAGCGTGATTCTCGCAACCGATGAAGACCGGGAAGGCGAAGCCATTGCCTGGCACCTGACTCAAGCCCTGGACCTGAAAAATCAGAGAACCGAGCGGATTGTTTTTCACGAAATAACCGAGCAAGCCATCCAAGAGGCCCTCAAAAATCCCCGCGGCATCAACATGAACCTCGTAAACGCCCAGCAAGCCCGCCGGGTCCTGGACCGCCTCGTCGGTTATAAGCTCTCCCCGTTCCTCTGGAAAAAGATATTCCGGGGACTTTCCGCCGGCCGGGTCCAGTCGGTGGCTTTGCGGCTCATCGCGGAACGGGAAGAAGAAATCCGCCGCTTCAAGCCCGAAGAATACTGGTCAATCGAAACGCTTTTAAAAACGGAAGGTAAAGAGGAATTCACGGCGTCGCTTTCGAAAATAAACGACGAAGCGGTTCCCAAGCCCGGCATAAAAACGGAAGAGGAGGTAAAACAAATTACCGCCGATTTGGAAAAATCGGACTTTTCGGTAAAAGCCGTCGAGAAAAAAGAAACGATAAAAAATCCCCTGCCGCCCTTCATCACGAGCACCCTCCAACAGGAAGCGGTCAAGCGCCTGCGAATGAGCGCCAGGCAAACTATGATGTTCGCCCAGCGCCTTTACGAAAACGGGCTTATCACCTACATGAGAACGGATTCGGTAAATCTCTCCCGGCAGTCGCTCGAAGCGGCGCGGGAGACGATAAAAAAAGATTTCGGCAAAGATTACCTCATTGATTCTCCCCGGGTTTTCAAAACCAAATCCCGGCTTGCCCAGGAAGCGCACGAAGCGATACGTCCGACCAACCCCGGAAATACGCCGAAAGCGGCCGACCTTAAGGAGGCGGGCGAACGGAAGCTCTACGAGCTCATCTGGCGCCGTTTTATCGCCTCTCAGATGCCCCAGGCCCGCTTTGACGCCACCCGGGTGGAAATAACCGCAGAGAGGAGGGGAAAAAGCGGTACAAATTACATGTTAAGCGCCACGGGGAATATCCTCCGTTTCGACGGTTTCCTGAAAGTTTGGTCGCAGAAATTCGAAGAAAAAGAACTGCCGGAGCTCAAAAACGACGAAAAGCTGGAGCTTATTGAAACAAAACCGGCTCAGCACTTTACGGAACCGCCCCCACGGTATAACGAAGCATCGCTCATAAAAACTCTCGAGGCCGAAGGCATCGGCCGGCCGTCAACTTATGCGCCCACCATTTCCGTCATCCAGTTCCGGAACTACGTCCAAAAGAACGAAAGTCGGCGTTTTGAACCGACCGAAATCGGGGAAATCGTGAACAAAGTCCTTACCGAGCACTTTCCGGAAATAGTGGATATCAAATTTACCGCCAACATGGAGGAGGATTTGGACAAAATCGCCGAAGGAAAAAGAAAGTGGCAGGCCGTAATCGAGGAATTCTACCGGCCCTTTGCCGAACATCTTGAGCAAAAATACGAAGAAGTTTCAAAAAAGGAATTCATCCAAGACGAAAAAACCGACGAGGTCTGCGACAAATGCGGCAAGCCGATGGTTATTAAGACCGGGCGCTTCGGCAAATTCCTCGCCTGCACCGGCTTTCCCGACTGCCGGAACACCAAATCGCTCAAAAACAATGTCGGCATCACCGACGACAACGGCGAAAGGATGAAATGCACGAAATGCAACGAGGGAGAAATAATCCGCCGCCGCACCAAGCGCGGCCGATTCTTCTACGGCTGTTCCCGCTGGCCGGATTGTGACTTTGCCTCCTGGCAAAAACCCAAATCGGAAAAGGATTTATAATGCCCCACATTCACGAAAAAATCGATTTCACCGTGGAGGTTTTCGTGGTTTATAAAAACACCGTGCTTTTGCGGAAACACGACAAATACAAGTTATGGCTAAGCATCGGCGGGCATGTTGAGCTCAACGAAGACCCGAACCAAGCGGCTATTCGGGAAGTAAAAGAAGAAACAGGACTTGATATCGAACTTTTCGGCGCAGTTCCAAGTTTCGAAAAAGAACCGGAAAACTACAAGGAACTTCTAGCACCAAGATTTTTGAATCGGCATAAGATTACCGATTCTCACGAGCACGTCACAATGACTTATTTTGCGAAAGCTAAAACCGACGAAGTGATTCAAAATGAAAGAGAAGTCAGTGACGAATTCCACTGGTTTACAAGCAAAGAGTTAGATGACCCAACTTATGGAATCCGGGACAGCATCAAACATTACGCCAAAAGCGCACTTAAAGAACTAGGAACGTAAATTCAATCAACTCCACTCGGTGATATGACGTATCATATCACCTTTTCTACTGTATAACCGATCGGTTATACAGTAGAAAACTCATTTAAATTGTCTATCTTGAAAGTGCGAAGGGCGGGTCACGATACTATCCGTGACCCGCCCTCGATGCTCACTCAGGAACCGGAGTTCTTCTAGGTTGTCTCGGAAGCGATAACCTCGCCCGGTTGGTTCGTGTCCGAGGAGCCG
Organism: Candidatus Jorgensenbacteria bacterium; assembly: GCA_043797305.1. Lineage (GTDB taxonomy): Bacteria > Patescibacteriota > Minisyncoccia > UBA6257 > GWB1-50-10 > CAZGHF01. Next base: position 12,740 of record JAZDPW010000026.1, on the reverse strand, counting down.
TCCTCTGTCCCGAAGGAGGGTTGTTCTCCTCTTTTCGAAACCTGGGACAGTTCCTGTGACCCAAGTCGCCGTAGTAGGGCTGGCCACAAAACGAACACCACCGCTGCATCCGAACATCGTCTCTCCAGCACATATCCACCTCCAGTCGAGGTTCTGTCTTATTTATACCACAATAGGATTTTTCGGAAAGCTGGCTTGAAAAAGAAAAGAGGTTGTCTTTACAAACAGGAAGTAAAATGGGATAAATAAGAAAATGCTAGACCTTTTTAATTCCATTTTTATCAAAGTTGCTACGGCAGTCACCGGTCTCCTTATAAGCGTCGGCCTTATTGCTCAACCAACTCCCTCTACCCTACCTCAAATAGCCGAGAATAATTCATCAACCACATCACCTGAAGTAACGATAGTAAAGACAGAAAATATCAAGTCTGATTCTCAGAACGAGCAGAAAGAAAATATAGCGCAACTAAACAAACAAATAGAAAACCTTACAAACGCTGTCCAAAATTTGGAAGCGGAAGTTAAAGAGAAAGAAGATAGTAATAAGGCTCCGGTAATGGAGGTAGTTAATAATACTCAGCAATCTCAAGACATAAATAACAATCCGGCATTACCCCAACCAGAACCGTTTCTTTCCATTAACCCTCCGTTAAATACTCAAAACGCCCTATTTCTTATCACTGCTTCCTCAAGCGAAGATCTGAAGCTACAGTACCTAAAATTCAAAATTTCTCCAGAAATTTTCAAAAGTAAATTACCAAAATACGGCGGAAACAATCCAATCGAATTTTCTTTTGCTATAGAAAGATTTAATGACCCCGCCAATTTAAATCCTTATGACTTGTCTTATCAGCCACCTCAAAAGCTATATACTTGGCAAAAAATCTTTGAAAAAATAACCAAGATTGAATTGCCTGCTAAATTACAAGCAGCTTTATACAATAATTCTGGAAGTTGTTTAGATGACATCACAGGACAAATAATGACCTGCGCAGACTTGATCGACGTCTGGGCAGAACGATTATCAATCGTAGAATTTGGAGGGCTTTCATTAGAAACTCCCACCATCCCGGCTGGTCAAACATTTCGAATCAGACTGACCGCCCAAGCTAAAATCCTAGAATGCGGTGGCATAGAAGCAGAAACGAAAAGTAGGGTTTTTTGTAAGTAGGTTTTTTTAAAGTATATGTCTACACGGGGAGAAAAAATCGCTCAAGATCTTCTTGAAGAAAGATTCGGAGTAAATCTTATGAATATAAAAGAGAGTGAAAATAAAACGCCAGATTTTTTTATTTACAAAAATGGAAAAAGGGTTGCTGTTTGCGAAGTAAAAGATTTAGAATATGTGGAGCCATCACCAAAAACTGGCTGGAAAAGAAAAAAAGAGAATTATTTTTGGACACGCCCAGACAATACGCCGCTGAAGGTAAGAAAAAAGATTTATGAAGCACAAAAGCAACTTAAAAATTTTAACCTCCCAAAGATCTTAATCTTTGTGGGTTTTAAAGGCGACCATATTGACTTACTTCAAGCTATTCGAGGTTATGCTATTTACTCTGATAGTGATGGAAATAAAACCAATTTATACGACGGAAGGGAAGACACTTCAAAAAGAATAAGACCAATAATAAATAATATTAATTTATACATTTGGATAAACCCAAGGAAACAAGATGCTTTTTTTATACCTGAAAACCAACTGAAACGGAATTTATTTATCAAAACTCTCGAGGTGTGAAATTCCAAAAAACATACTCAAAATCAACATCAGTAGCTATTTTCCTTTTTTTCGCCGCTTTTGTTTTTGGGTTGCGTGAATATTACGTTGCCTCTTGGATTTCTACAATACTTGCAATTATTATTTTGATTTCTTCAAAACCTGAAGTGATCAGAGAGCATAGAGGACGTGTCTTAGGAGACGACGAAGAACCTCTATAATCTCCCACCTCAAACCCTCACTGAAAAAACACTACGACATATCGTAGTGCCGAAACATAACCTCCCGGAGTTAAACACACTCCCGAAAGAGTATTGCTGAAGGAGCGTTTAAATTACCGAGCGAGGAGGAAGGAAGTAGAAAAATGACGCTGTCTAAATCCCAAGCGAAGCGAGGTTGAGTTCGTTATTTTTCGTGACTTCCAACGACAAGCGAGGATAATTTTAGCGAGTGAGGCCTACTATTGAGAGAGTGTGTTTAGCCTTACTTAAACTCTGGTCAAGATTTCGGGACCATCCTTGGTAATGGCGATGGTGTGCTCGAAGTGGGCGCTTAAGCTGCCGTCTTCCGTCACAAAGCTGTCGTCTTCATGCTGAATGGCGCGAGAGGAACTTATGCTCACCATCGGCTCGATTGCAAGAACCATCCCCTCCTTCAATTCCATCCCCTCGCCACGATTGCCGAAGTTATAAACCGACGGGTCTTCGTGAAGGTCAAAACCCACGCCGTGGCCGGTAAGGTTTTTGATGATTTTAAAACCGGCCTTCTTTACCGTTCCTTCCACTGCCGCTCCAATATCGCCCAGGTGTCCTCCGGGCACCATGACGTTTATGGCTTCATAGAGAGATTTTTCGGTAGCAGCTATGAGTTCCCCCGCTTCGAATGATACCGGCAAGATGGCGACCGTAACCGCCGCGTCGGTAATGTAACCTTTGTAATTTACTCCCGCGTCAATCTTAAGAACATCGCCTTTCTTTAAAACATAGCTACCGGGAAGGCCGTGGACAACTACTTCGTTTACGGAAGCGCAAATTGAAGCCGGGTAAGGCGTTTTCACTCCTTCCGGCTTATATCCCAAAAAGGCGGGCTTGCCACCGGCTTCCTTGATGAGTTTTTCGGCAAGTTCGTCGAGATAAGAAAGTTTTACGCCTTCTTTCGCGCAACTTTTCAAAGTTTCGAGAACGGAAGCAAGAATTTTTCCCGATTGCCTTAAAAACTCAAGATCTTTTTCCGACTTAAGACGAATCACTTTAAACCGATCTTTTTTATGATTTCCGCGTGAACCTTGTAAGGCGCCGGCTCACCGTTTACATCCTTTACTTTAATGCTCAACTTTTTGGCTTCCTTTACGAGCGGCAAAGTTCTTTCTTCGTACTCTTTAAGGCGGACTTTTATCACTTCCGGCTTATCCAAGGTCCTCCGTCTTGCCGGCCCGCTGCAGAAGGAGCAATTCCTTAGTTTTGAAGCCGCCAAAATCGGCAAACCGCAAACGGAACAGACCAAACGGTTGGAGTTCCTTTTAATCGAGGTTTGGGACTTAATGCACAGCTTCAAAACAGTAATGTTTTTCTTTCCATAAAGCCCGATTAAAGCCGCAAAAAGCCCCCTCTGGCCTTTGTCGCCGAGAGCTTCGAAAAGAGTTCGCGGCGAACCGCTGTAGACAATGCCGTATCCGGCATCAAAGACTCTCTTGGTTGCATCACGCACGATTTTCAAAACCCATTTCGGGGTGCAAAGTATTCCGGTATCAAAAAGTTTCCGCTCGCGGCGAATGACGGGATTTTTCTGCAGAGCCGGGTCGCGAACGACCGCCTCAATATATCGGCCGGTGTCGAAATGAACGAAGTTGTACTTCCGCGCCAAAAGGTCGGCTTGAGTCCCTTTGCCGCTCCCCGGCGGCCCGTAGATTACCACCGCCTGTTTCTGCATGAGTTAATAATACAATATTAAAGTATTCCCTCGTATTCGCGAACCAAAAGCTGGGATTCCACCTGCCTCATTACTTCAAGCGCGACCGCCACCACAATGAGGAGGGCCGTGCCGCCGATAGTCAAGGATTTAATGCCCGTTACAATCTGGGTGATGTTCGGCAAAATGGCGATAACACCGAGGAAAAGCGCGCCGAAGAAAGTGGTCCGGCGAACAACGTTTGAAATTGCCGCCGAAGTCGCCTCGCCCGGCCGGATGCCGGGAATAAAACCGCCGGCCCGCTGGAGATTTTTGGCGATTTCTTTCGGGTCGAAAGTGATTGCCGTGTAAAAATAAGTGAATACGACAACGAGAATGAAATAGAGGGCGCTGTAGAAAAAGATGTTGTTAAACACCCCCATCACGATATCGTTCAGCTTCAAGGAAAGGTCCGGCGAGAAAATGGAAGCGGCCTGAGCGATAAACTGCGGGAAAAGGAGGATTGAAATGGCGAAAATTATGGGAATAACACCGGCCTGATTGACCTTGAGCGGCAGATAGCTCGAAACGCCGCCGTACAACTTGTTGCCGCGAACCTGTTTGGCATAAGCAATGGGGATTTTTCTTTCGCCTTCGTTTATAAAAACAACGCCAGCAATGACAATGACGGAAAGAACTATGAAAGCGATGTAAGTCGGCAGGATGGCGGTGGTGTAAGTGAGAAGTCCGGAAGAAACCATCTGCGGCAAGGAAGAGACAATACCGGCAAAAATAATGAGCGATATGCCGTTTCCGACTTTGTACTCGGAAATAAGCTCGCCGATCCACATCAGAAACACGCTCCCGGCGGTAATCACGGCGACGTTGGCCGAGATTCCCACAAGCGACGGACGAATAAGAACATTTTGGGAAATCAAAAGGTTCAGGAAACCGTAGGATTGAAGCGCGGCGAGCGGAATGGTAAGCCACCTCGAATAACGGTTGAACTTGGCCCTGCCTTCGGCTCCCTCTTCGTAGTAAGCCTTTTTAAGGCTGGGGAATATTATGGTCAAAAGCTGCATGATAATGACCGCCGTGATGTAAGGACCGACGCCCAACATCATCACCGAAAGATTGGTCAGTCCCCCGCCCGAGAAAATGTTCAAGAATCCGAAAAGCTGGTTCGAAGAGAAAAACTCGTTGAGCCGCACCGCATCGATGCCGGGAATGGGAATGGCCGCAAAAAGCCGGAAAACGAGAAGCAGAAAAGCGACCATCAAGATTTTCTTCCTGAGGTCCGGGATTTTAAAGATTTGGAAAATCTTTTTCATCTATATTATTTTATTGTACCACCGCTTTTCAATATCTTCTCTTTCGCTTTTTCCGAAACGGCGAGCCCTTCAATCGTAAGCGGCTTCTTCAGGTCGCCCATTGAGAGCACCTTAACCGGCTGATTGGCTCTTTTGATTATTTTCTTTTCCAAGAGGACCTTTTTGTCCAAAACGCCGTCTTTGGCGAGCTTCTCCAGGTCGCCGATGTTCAACACGAGAAACTTCGGCCGAAACGACCTGTTTTTCACGCCGCGGAGTTTGGGAATTCTAATCAGGAGGTCGCGAAAAGCCGGCCGGATGCGATGGCCGGACCTTGACCGCTGCCCCTTTTGACCCCGGCCGGAATAAGTGCCGCGCTTGCCGCCCCGGCCCACTCTCTTTTTATCCTTCTTATTGGAATTTTTAAGATTGTGAATCTGCATTTTTGAATTTTTTGAGAGCCATAATAGTGGCTTTCGCGTTGTTTACTTTATTCGTGGTACTGCCCAAAATTTTTGCCGAAACATCCTTTACGCCCACAAATTCAAGCACGTTCCGAACCGGGCCACCGGCAATAAGACCATGGCTGGGCCGGGCCGGCTTCAGACGAACCCTGGCCGCGCCGTACTTGCCGTCCACATCGAAAAGAAGAGTCCGGTTGTCCTTCAAGGGCACCGAAATCATCCCCTTCCTCGCCTGAACTATCGCTTTTTGAACGGCCTGGGCGACGTCCAATCCCTTAGCTACCCCAAAACCGACTCTTCCCCTCAAGTCGCCGATTACCACCGCCGCCCGGAAACTGAAACGCTTACCGCCGGCCATAACGCGGGTTACCCGCCTCACCTCGATGGTTTTTTCCTGAAACTCTTTTTTCTCGGTTCTTTTTCCTCTAAACATTTTGATTTAAATTTTCAATCCTTTACCCCTCGCCCCTTCGTGAACCTGTTTTATCCGGCCGTGATAATGATACGAACCTCTGTCAAAAACGGCTTTGCTGATGCCCAATTCTTTGGCTTTTTCGGCAATGGCTTCACCGATTTTCTTCGCAATTTCGGTTTTTTTCTCCTTACCTTTCATCTTGTAGGACGAAACGGAAGCGAGAGTTTTTTTGGAAAAATCATCAATAAGCTGAACGTAAATGTTGTTATGGCTCCGGAAAACGGAAAGCCGCGGTGTCTCCGCCGTACCCCTGACTTTTGCCCGCACTCTTTTCGCTCTTCTTTCCCTTTTATCGTTGAGTAATTTTCTTCTTTTCATCCCCCACATAGCAAAGATAAACCAAATATGGCGTATCCTTGCTCTTTGTTATACGGACCTTTGTTTGTTTTTAGCTTTAACATAAAATAGGAATGTTCAATAGATGACTATGTGGGGGATTCATGTTCTTGGGATTTTAATTTAAGCGCCTCCGGAAGCGGCAACCGCTTTCTTGCCGGCTTTTCTTCTTATCACCTCGTCGGAATAACGAAATCCTCTGCCTTTATAAGGCTCGGCTTTTTCGATTGCCCGGATTTCGGCCGCCACTTGGCCGACCAATTCCCGGTCGATTCCCCTTATTCTCAAAGTCGTATTTTTCTCAACCTCAAAAGAAATTCCCGGTTTCGCTTCGTATTTTACCGGATGAGAAAAACCGAGCGTCATCTCCAAACCCTCGCCAACTTTCACGATGCGGTAGCCGACACCTTCAAGAATGAGAGTTTTCTCGAAGCCTTTGGTTACGCCTTCCACGGCGTTCGCGGCATGAGCTCTTATGGTTCCCCAGTTGCTCCGGGCCTGCTTGTGATTCGCCTCGGCGGTAAATTTAAGCTCTTTTTTAGCTTCATTGAACTCCGGCAAAACATGAGGAATGCGGCGAACGCCAAGCTCGCCCTTCGGCCCCTTTATCAAAATCTTTTCCTCATCAACCGCCACGGTCACTCCCTCCGGGATTTTAATCAATTGTTTGCCTATCTTTGACATATTCTTTTACCAAACTTCCGCGAGCATTTCTCCGCCGACTTTTTCGCGTCTTGCCTTATCGCCGCTTAAAATTCCTTTTGACGTCGAAACGACAAGAATACCTCTGCCTCCTTTAACTTTCCTGAAATCCCCATAACCGGCGTAACGCCGTAACGACGGGCGACTTATGAGTTTCACGCCCTGAATCGGACGCTCCGGATTCAAGCTTATTTCCACGATTTTTTTGACGCTGCGTCCCTTCACTTCCGATTTCTTCAAAAAACCGGCGTTCTCGAGAACGTTTAAAACAGCCTGGTCGTTACGGGTGTAAGGAACCTTCAGTGTTTTCTTGCCGGCGTTCTGGGCGTTTTTTATTTTTATCAGTAAATCGATGTACATGCCAATGTGATTAAAATTTGCGAGCCCAATGTGAAGTAAATTTTACCATCACATTGAGCACTCTGAGGTTCACCGAAGAGTTACCTTCTCTAAAGTAATCCTTCGCCTCGCTCAGGATAAAGGCTTGGTAGTGAAAAATATTACAATAGAATTCTAGATTTTTCAACCAAACCTTTACCAGCTTGATTTTTTAATTCCGGGAATTTCGCCCCGGCTTGCAAACTCTCTGAAACAAATCCGGCACATGTTGAAATCGCGCATATAGCTGCGTCTTCGGCCGCAACGGAAACAGCGCCGCACGATACGGGTGCTGAACTTCGGCTTTTTTCTTGCTCGCGCTATTACCGATTTCTTTGCCATAAATGTTGACTGTTTTAGGATTTCGGTTTTTTCAATGGTACCCCAATCGACCGATAAAAATCAATCGCATCGTTCCTGCTTTTCGCAAAAATAACCAATGTGATTTGGAGACCAAAATTCATCTTCGATTTTTCGGCCGATATTTCCGGAAAAACGAATTGCTCCCGAAAACCGACGTTCAAGTTGCCTCTTTCATCGATGTTCTTCAGATCTATTCCCCGAAAATCCTTGACCCGCGGGAAAACCAAATTGATAAGCCGTTTCAGGAAATTGGCCATCATTTTTCCGCGGAGCGTAACCTGAAGACCGATGATGTCACCGGCTCTTGTTTTAAAACCAGCGATTGATTTTTTGGCCTGACGCCTTGCCGGCTTTTGGCCGGTTATTATGGCCAGCTCCCCTTCAATAGCCGGAAGAATCTTGTCTTCAAAACTCGGCTGGTTGCGGAGCTTCCCCAGGCCGACGTTTACGACGATTTTTTCCAATTTTTCGTTAATCTTGCTCATAAACTTTTATTTAAACTTCGCTCTTGCACCTCTTGCAGTACCTGAACTTTTTCTCGCCCTCGGAACGAAAACCGACCCGGGACGGCTTACCGCACCTTGAACAAACCAAAACCGCGTTTGAAACACTGATTGGCCTCACTACCGAAACTATCTCGCCTTTTTCGCCTTGCTTCTTCGGCCGGCTGTGTTTTTTGTAAACGTTTATCCCTTCAATAGTGATTTTCCCGATTTGCGGATAAACCCTAATAACCTTGCCGTTCTTGCCGCGGTCCTTGCCGGTTAAAATTTTCACTGTGTCGCCTTTCTTTATCTTCATAGTTAAACCAATTCTTCGGCAAGCGAAGCGATTGTATCATAACCTTTTTCCTTGATTTCTCTCGGAATGGGGCCGAAAATTCTCGTCGCCCGCGGCTCTTTTTTGTCGACGATAACGACGGCATTGTCGTCAAACCTGACGTAAGAACCGTCGGGCCGGCGAATCGGCGCGTGCGTCCGAACCACAACCGCTCTCACAATGTCTTTTTTCTTGATGGTCGACTTTCTCGGCTCGGCAATTTGAACCGAAGCAACGATAATGTCACCCACTCCCGCGTAGCGGCGCCTGCTGCCGCCTAAAACCCGGAAACAACGGACGATTTTCGCTCCGGAATTATCTGCCACTTTAAGTATGGACCTTTCTTGAATCATGTTTCTATTTTTTAATTTCTACTTTCCCGACTATAATCCACCTTTTCTCTCTGGATAACGGCCTTGATTCCTGGATAACAACTTTATCTCCGGTCTTATACTCGTTTTTTTCGTCGTGGGCCTTGTACCTTTCCGTCAATTTATAATACTTGCCGTAACGCTTGTGCTTTTTCAGGCGCTCCACCGCCACCACTCTCGTTTTTGCCATTTTGTCCGACACAACCGTGCCTTGTAGTTTCCTCATATTTTTGTTTTTTCTTTCAGGTTTTTAATGGTCAGGAGCTGAGCGACGCTTTTTTTCAGCTCTTTTATCTCGTGTATGTTTTTTACCTTTCCCAAAGACAAGTCCATCTTGAGGTTAAGAAGTTTCTCCTGACACTCGCGGATTTCTTTGTCTATCTCAATCATGGTCTTATTTTTAAAATTTTCCAGTTCTTTCTTTTTCATCCCTATTGTTTTGAAATTATTTTCGTTTTAACCGGCAGTTTGTGGCCGGCGATGCGAAGAGCTTCCATGGCAACCGATTCCGAAATGCCGTCAATTTCAAAAAGAATCCGGCCGGGCTTCACCAGCGCCACATAGTGGTCGACGTCGCCTTTTCCGCCGCCCAAGGTGACCTCCGGCGGAAGTCTTGTTACCGGTTTGTCCGGGAAAATGCGAATCCAAACCCGGCCTTCTCTCTTTAGGGAATGGGTAATGGCTTTGCGGGCCGCTTCAATCTGGCGACCGGTAATCCAGGCCGGTGAGGCCGCCTGAATGCCAAAACGGCCGAAGGCGAGGTTTAAGCCCCTCGTTTCTTTCAAACGTTTCCGGGAACGTCCCTTTTGCATTTTTCTGTATTTTTGTTTCTTGGGCTGCAACATGTTCTAATTTCTACTTTCTATTTTCTGACTTCTCGTTAAATATCTCGCCTTTATAAAGCCATACCTTTATACCAATTGTTCCGTAAGTGGTAAAAGCAACCGCTTCGCCGTAATCGATGTTCGCCCGGATAGTTTGGAGCGGCATCTGGCCGAAGTGAAGCGAATCCCGGCGGGCAATCTCCGCGCCGTTCAAACGACCGGCCATCCTGATTTTCGCGCCTCTCACGGTCCGGTTTTGCTTCATTATTTCAAGATGGCGCCTCATAACCGTCCGGAAAGGAAATCTTTTTTCTATGTCAAAAGCCATTTGCTGGGCGAGAACCGAAGCCGAGAGTTCCATTCTCTTTATTTCCTCGACGTTCAAGTTCAAAATCGGGTTGCCCTTGAATTTGTTTTTTCGGCGGAGAGATTTTATGGAGTTCAAGAGCCCCTCTTTCAGCTCCTCTATCCCCTTGCCGCCCCGGCCGATAATGAGTCCCGGGCGGGCCGAACGGATGGTCACCCTGGTGACTTCGCCCGTTCTTTCGATTTCAATCGCATCAATGCCGGAGGTAAGAATTTTTTCCCGGATAAACTCCCTTATAAGATTGTCTTCCTCGATGAAAAATCTCAACGAACGCCTGAAAAACCATTGGCTCTGCCAGGGTTTCGTTATTCCTAAACGCAATAAGGTTGGTTTTATTTTCTGAGCCATATTTTAAACGGATTTTCTTCTGAAAGTTCGGCGGAAAAAGCCGGGACCTTTGTCTGTCTTTTTCTCCAGAACGGGCTTGTTTTTGTCTGGTTCCGTTCTTTCCTCTTCCGGTTTCTTTTTCTTGTGCTCCTTTTCTTTCTTTTCTTTCTTCGGTTTGGGAGTAACCGTAAACTTCGATTCTTTCGATTTCTCCGATACTCCCAGAATCAAAGTAACGTGACTGGTTTTTTTCTGAATCAGGTTCATCCGGCCGAAAGCCCGCGGCATATAGCGTTTCATCACCGGCCCTTCGTCAACTTTGATTTCCTTGACGTAAAGTTTTGCCGGTTCAACCTTGTAATTGGTTTTGGCGTTCGCAACCGCCGAACGGAGAAGCTTTAAAAGAGAAACGCTTGGCCGACGGCTCTGAAGCATGAGTTCGGCCTCCGCATCGTTTGCGCTAAGTCCCCTCAGCGTATCGGCAACGAACCGTGTCTTCCGGGGCGCGATGTTTAAATGTTTTAATTTGGCGATTACTTCGGTCATGAAATTTATTTATTGGTCGTTTTGCTGGTTACTTCCGTCTCTTTGGCTTTCTGTTCCAGGTCTTTCTGAATCTTGCCGCCGTGCCTCACAAACTTCCGGGTCGGCGAAAATTCACCAAGCCGGTGTCCCACCATGTCCTCGTTGACTCTCACTTCCACAAAATCCTTGCCGTTATGAACGCCAAAAACAAAGCCGACCATCTCCGGAGAAATTTCCGAATCCCGCGACCAGGTTTTAATAACCTGCCCTTCGGTAGGCGAAAGCTTCGAAATCTTTTTCAGTAATTTCGGGTCGACGTAAGGACCCTTTTTCAGCGATCTGGTCATAATTTTATTTTCTGCGTTTTATAATCAGCTTGTTTGACCACTTTTTCCTTTTTCTCGTTTTCCGGCCGCCGGTAATGTTCCCCCATTTGTCTTTGGGCCGTTTCGTGCCGCGTTTGGCCCGACCCTCGCCGCCGCCGTATTTGTGGTCGCGGGGATTCATGGCGGATGCCCGGACGGTCGGCCTAATTCCCATTTGGCGGGAACGGCCGGCTTTGCCGATTACGATAAGGTTGTGACCGGGGTTGGAAACCTGTCCGATGGAAGCGAGGCACGACCAGAGCACTTTTCTTATCTCGCCGGACGGCATTTTAAGATGAGTGTAGCCGTCTTCGTTGGCGAGAATTTGAAGCGACGAACCAGCGGAACGGGCCAGACTGCCGCCCCTCCCCGGATTTGTCTCGACATTATGAATGAAAGTGCCGACCGGGATTCTTTTCAAGGTTGTCCTCATTCCCGGCACAAAAGGCGCGTCTTCGGAAGTTAAAATCTGACTTTCGACTTTGAGACCTTCCGGCGCAATAATATATCTCCGCTCGCCGTCGCTGTAGACAACAAGGGCGATAAAAGCGGTCCGGTAAGGGTCGTATTCAATCGATTCCACCCGGCCGGGAACGCCGATTTTATTTTGCTTGAAATCGATTATCCGGTAAAGAGCCTTCTCGCCGCCGCCCTGATGGCGCATGGTAATTCTCCCGCCGTGGCCGCGGCCGGCTTTGTTTTTGAGGCGAATCAAAAGTTTCTTAAACGGCTCGGTTTTCGAAAGGCCGCTGTAGTCCGTGGAAATCATTCCTCGTCTGCCCGGTGTAGTCGGTTTGTACTTTTTTGTAATCATGATTCAGTTTAGGCGATTTCCAGTTTCTCTCCCGGTTTTAAGGTCACGACCGCTTTTTTTATCGCCGGTTTTCTGCCAAGCGTTCTTAAAAATCTTTTCCTCTTTCCTTTGATGCTTATCATGTTTACGGACTTTATTTTCACGCCGTACTTACGGCTGATTTCCTTTTTGACTTCGTTTTTATTCGCTTCTTCCCGAACCAAAAAAACGTACTGATTTTTCGCCTGTAAATCAGTGGCTTTCTCGCTAACCCAATTTTTTCTTACTGTTTTCATAAAATTTCTTTTACGGCTTCTTTCTCGAAAAATATGTTTTTATAGGTAAGGCAATCGGAAACATTCAATGAATCCGGAAAAACCACTTTTGTTTTCGGAATATTCCTTACCGCCCGAACGACGTCCTTGTTGTCCTTTTTCGGAACGACAAGCAGACTCGTCCTTGTTTTTCCCCGCCCCTTCGGGGCGGGGAAAAATTTCTTCATTATTCCGGCAAATATTTTCGTCTTGCGCTCGGTTAAATTCAGGTCGTCGATTATTTTTACCTCTCCGTCCGATGTTTTCTTCGACAAAACGGAATAAATCGCCGTCCGCTTCATTTTCTTGTTGATTTTCTTTCCGTAATCTTTTTCCGGCCTCGGACCGTGGGTAACGCCGCCCCCGACCCATATCGGAGACCGAATCGAACCGTGTCTTGCCC
>JAZDPW010000025.1:0-32851 GCA_043797305.1 Candidatus Jorgensenbacteria bacterium | reverse complement strand
CATCCGGATGGCGAGCGCCCTGGATGTCGTGGTTCTCGTGACCGGCGACGGCGACTTCGTGCCGCTCGTCGAATATCTGAAATGGGGTTTGGGCAAACAGGTTGAGGTGGCGGCTTTCAGCCGGACGACATCTTCGCGGCTCAGGGAATCGGCGGACAGTTTTACGGAGTTGGAACACATCCCCCGCGCTCTTTTGAAAATCAGGCAAAGAACGGAAAGATAATCATGAACTTAGAAAGAAAAATTTATAAAACCAAAGTAGACGGAGAGGAGTTGTCGCTCGAGATTTCCGGCCTGGCCGGCAAGGCGAACGGCGCGGTCCTTGCCCGCTGGGGCGCAACCGCCGTGCTCGCCACGGTCGTAATGGCCCCCGAAGACCGGCCGGGCGATTTCTTCCCCCTTACCGTCGATTACGAAGAGAGGTTTTACGCCGCCGGGAAAATAATCGGCAGCCGGTTCATAAGGCGTGAAGGCCGTCCTTCGGACGAAGCCACTCTTTCGGGCCGGCTCATCGACCGGACCATCCGGCCGCTTTTTGACGAGCGGATAAGAAGGGAAATTCAGGTGACGGTAACCATCCTCGCTTACGATGAAAAGCACGACCCCGACGTGTCGGCCTTGATTGCCGTTTCAACCGCTCTGGGCATTTCCGACATTCCTTGGAACGGACCGGTGGCCGGCGTAAGAAAAGCGAAGAACAGTGAAGAGAATCTTTCGTACAACGCCTTTTTTGCCGGACCGGCGGAAAAAGTGAACATGATTGAGTTTGAGGGCCGGGAAACGAAAGAAGAAGAACTCATCGGGATGTTCAACGAGAGCGTTCTGGAAATCAATAAACTTATCGAATTTCAGAGCGGAATTATAAAAGAAGTTGGCAAGCCGAAAATAGAGATAATCCTTTTGGAAGTCGACTCCAGAGTCCGGAGCTTGGTTCGGGAATTTGTAAAGAGCGACCTGGCAGGAGCCGTAAAAGAACAAACCTTGGGTAACCTAAAGCACGACCTTATGAATCACCTCAAGGAATTAGGCGAACAGGCCGAGGTCTTGGCCGTGGCCGATATTGCTTTTGAAGACGAGCTTGATAAATTCATTAAAGAAGAAGTTTTGAATCACGAACGGCGTTCCGACGAAAGAAAGCTCGACGAAATCCGGCCGCTTTACGGCGAGGTCGGAATTTTCGAGCGGACTCACGGTTCGGGACTTTTCATCCGCGGCGAAACCCAGGTTCTTGCCATTACCACTCTTGCGCCGCTCTCGGCCGGCCAGCTCGTTGAAACAATGAAATCGACCGGGAAGAAAAGATTTATGCTCCATTACAACTTCCCTAATTTTTCAGTCGGCGAGGTTGGTCGTTCCCGGGGTCCCGGCCGGCGGGAGATCGGTCACGGCGCGCTTGCGGCCAAAGCCTTGAAGGCGGTTTTGCCCTCCGAAGAAGAATTTCCCTACGCCATAAGAGTGGTAGCGGAGACTCTTTCCTCGAACGGTTCAACCTCAATGGCTTCTACCTGTGCCGGATCGCTTTCTTTGATGGACGCGGGCGTGCCCTTGAAGAAACATGTTGCCGGTATTTCGATCGGTATCGTTCTTGACGAATCGAGCGGCAAGTTCAAATTACTGACCGACATTCAGGGTCCCGAGGACCAACACGGCGGCATGGATTTTAAAGTGGCCGGTACTCATGACGGCGTGACCGTCGTTCAGATGGACGTGAAGACGAAGGGGATAACGGCCGAAATTTTTGAAAAAACCCTTCGCCAGGCGAGAGAAGCAAGAGAGAAAATTTTGAGCTTGATGGAAAAGACCATTCCGGCGCCGCGGCCGCAAATATCGTCTTTTGCGCCGACGATTCTCACCTTAAACATTAAACCGGAATCAATCGGCGAAGTAATTGGTTCCGGGGGACGGACCATAAACGGCATCATTGATTCGGTTGGGAACGATACCACTATCGATATCGAAGACGACGGCCGGGTTTTCATCGCGAGTTCCAGCCGGGAATCGGCGGAGAAAGCCTTTCAAATAGTGAGCCAGATAGTGAGGGAATATGAAATCGGTGAAATTGTCGAGGGGCCGGTTGTCCGCATTCTTGATTTCGGCGCCATCGTTGATTTGGGTGGCGGCCGGGACGGCATGATTCACGTCTCCGAACTGAAAGACGGTTTCGTGAAGAAAGTTGAAGACGTTGTGAAAATGGGGGATGTCGTTAAAGCCAAGGTTGTAAGGGTTGAAAACGGCCGCATTGCTCTTTCGTTGAAAGGCGTGAAGTAGGGGCTTATCCACAGGGGACGTGAAGTGGATGATTTATAATAAAGGAAATGCCAGACAACACTTTCAATCAGTCTCAGTGGCCTGGAGGAAATAAGAACGAGCCGGTAAAACCCAACGTTGACGTGAGAACTTTTGGTTCCGACGTAAAGTCGGTATCCGAGTCCGGCGGCGGAGCGCCAAAGCCCTATACTCCCACCCCACCTTCTCCAATTGAAGTGCCGAAGCCTCAAGAGCAGCCCGAAACAAAGCAGTCCTTCGACCAAGTCTTCCCGAAAGCTTCCGTTGGGCAGGAATCATCGCCTGCGCCGATGAGTTTTGACGCCGGTATTGGAACTACCGGAGGAATGGAAACCAAGAAATCGCCCAAAGGGCTTTTTATTGGCATCCTCGTTTTTATAATAGTTGTCGGTCTTGCCGCTTTGGGTTACTTCTTCGTTTATCCGGTTTTCTTCGGTGAGGAAGCAGCCGAAGTTGCGGAGGTTCCTACCACCTCGACGCCCGTGCCCGAAGTACCGACTGTTCCCGAAGTGCCCACCGTAACCGAGGATGGGACGACGACGCCTTCCGAAGAACCGGCAACGGAAGAACCGGCGGCCGAACCCGCGATTACCGAGCACGTTTCTTTGTTCAAAACCGCGGCTGACGCCAGCACGAATGTTACCCTGGAGGCTTTGACGGTGAGCGCCGTGAAGAGCGAATTTGAATTTTCTACCGCCCAAGTCCCCGTTCTTAAGGAAGTTGTTCTTAAGGATTCGGATGACGTAATTCTCGGATTTGGCGAGGTGGCGGGCATTCTCTTCCCGGATGTTTTTACGGCAACCACCGCCGCTTATTTTGAAAGCGATTTTACCCTTTACACTTACACGAACGACAAGGGCACCTGGCTCGGGCTTATCGGAAAAGCGAAAGCCGACTCGACGCTTAGCGACGTAAAAACGGCAGTGGCGGAGATTGAGAAGAGTACCAGCTTAGCCAATATGTTCTTGTCCGATGCCGGTACGGCTTCTGCCTGGAAGAGCGGGACGACCGAGGGTGTTTCCAACCGATATCTTACTTACAGTCTGGCTGGCGCAGGATTTAACTACGGCTGGTCAAACGACACGCTCGTCATAGGTTCTTCTTACCAGGGATTTCAAGAAGTCCTGAAGCGCCTGAAGTAGGGGTTGATCCCCCACATAAGTACTTATGTGGGGGATTGACTTTTCGGGAATTATTTCCTATATTGGTTTTATCTATCCGCTCTTCCCATGAGCGGATGTTTAGTAAAAGGCTTTCTCTAAATTTCCTCTGGAAATTTAGTCAGAAAACCTTTATCCTGAGCTCATTGAAGGATTACCCTTTGAATTTGAGGGAGGTAACTCTTCAATAGATTCAGACCTTCGGTTCTGAGAGATCCTCAGGCTCGAAGAAGTGCTCAATGTGATGGTAAAATTTACTTCACATTGGGTTCGTAAATTTTAATCACATTGGCATGGATCTGAAAAATTTATCATCGGCGGTGACTCAAATTGCCGAAGAAAAAGGGATAAAACCCGAGTCTATTTTTGCCGCCATTGAGTCAGCAATCGCCACCGCTTACAAAAAAGAATACCGGAAGAAAAGTGAGTTTATTCGGGCGAAATTCAATCCGAAAACCGGCGACATCAACTTCTTCCAGGTTAAATTTGTCGTGGAACCCTCGGAAGTGAGAATCGTTACGGAAGAGACGGAGGAAGAAAAAACCGAACCCCGACCGGTGGCCGAAGAAGGCGAAATCGTTCTTCCCCGTTACAACCCCGACCGGCATATTTTTGTTGAGGAGGCGAAGAAAATAAAGGAAGACGCAAAATCGGGAGACGAAATAGAATTTCCGCTCGATGTCCACGAAGATTTCGGGAGAATCGCCGCCCAAGCCGCCAAGCAGGTCATTTTGCAGGGGCTGCGGGAAGCCGAACGAACCTCCATCCGCGAGGAATTTGCCGATAAGGAAGGCGAAATTGTAAGCGGAGCGGTGGAGCGGTTTGAGAGAGGCAATGTTTACGTCAATCTGGGCCGAGCCGTCGGCGTTATGTTTCATAACGAGAGCGTTCCGGGCGAGCACTATCGGGTAGGGTCCCGTCTTCGATTTCTCGTTCTTGCCGTTCAGGAGGACCCGAAGCGGCCGGGGATAGTTCTTTCCCGTTCCCATCCGCGATTCGTTATCAAACTTTTCGAATTGGAAGTGCCGGAAATGGCCGACGGGGTCGTGGAAATAAAAGCCATTGCCCGGGAAGCCGGTAGCCGCACCAAAGCCGCCGTCGCTTCCAACGAAGAAGGTATTGACCCGGTTGGTTCTGCCGTCGGTCAGCGGGGAACGAGAGTGATGGCGGTGACGAACGAACTGAGCAACGAAAAAATAGACGTTATCGAATGGTCCGAGAACCCTGAAAAATACATTGCCAACTCTCTTTCACCGGCGAAAGTCAAACTCGTTGAAGTTCTTCCCCGCCGGGAAGCACGGGTTCTTGTTGCCGAAGACCAGCTGTCGCTTGCAATCGGCAAGGGTGGTCAGAACGTGCGCCTTGCCGCCAAGCTCACCGGTTGGAAAATAGACGTTCGGAGCCAGTCGCGGCCGGAAGAAGTTCTCTCCGGCGGCGTGGCGGAAGTAGAGTCGGCAAACGGGGGTGATATAATTGAAAACGTCGCGGAAGAAAGAGACGACGAATAATGTTTTATTTAATATTTGTTCCGATACTCGCCGCAATTGCCTATACTGCTTACCTTATTTTTTGGCTGAAACAAAAACCTTCGGGGAGCGCGGCGATGGTTGAAATATCCCGCGCAATACAGAGCGGTTCCTCGGCCTATCTCAATCGACAGTATAAAACCGTTTCTCTGGTAGCGCTGGTTCTTTTTTTCGTCATCGGTTTTGCCCTCGGCTGGACTCCGGCCGCCGGGTTTCTGGTAGGCGCCCTTGCTTCGGCCTTAGCCGGTTATATCGGCATGAGTATTGCGGTAAGGGCAAACGCAAAGACGGCTGAGGCGGCCGGAAAAGGCTTGGCCGCCGCGCTTGCGCTCGCTTTTCGAGCCGGCTCGGTCACCGGTTTTCTAGTAGTCGCCTTGGGGCTTCTTGCCGTTTCCGTTTTTTACATTTTGACCGGTAGCGTCGCCTCTTTAATCGGACTTGGATTCGGGGCGAGTTTGATTTCGATTTTTGCCCGTCTTGGCGGCGGTATTTACACCAAGGCGGCCGATGTTGGTACCGATCTGGTCGGAAAAGTTGAAGCCGGTATTCCCGAAGACGACCCGCGGAACCCCGGGGTCATTGCCGACAACGTCGGCGACAACGTCGGCGACTGCGCTGGCATGGCCGCCGATCTTTTTGAAACTTATGCCGTTACGCTTATCGCCGCCATGCTTGTCGGTTCGGCACTGGGCTTTACCGGTTCTCAGCTTATTTTCCCTCTCATTCTCGGGGGGCTCGCTATTGCCGCTTCCATTCTTGGGAGCTTGTTCGTGAGTTTGGGCAAAGGCGGCGGAATTATGAACGCGCTCTACAAAGGGCTTGCTGCCTCCGTCGTCATTTCGGGAATTCTTTTCTATCTTGTTTCACGGCAATTTTTCGGCGCCGAATATCTCAAAATTTTCGGCTCCGCCCTTATCGGTCTTATCATCACCATTCTTATGGTTGTCATAACCGACTATTACACCGCCAAAAAATATCGGCCGGTGAAATCCATCGCCGACGCTTCCCGGTCCGGTCACGGAACGAATATCATTATCGGTCTCTCGGTTGGGATGGAGGCCACTCTTCTGCCGATCATCGTGATTGTCCTCGGAATCTTGGGTTCTTTCTCGCTCTCTGGTCTCTACGGCATCGCCATTGCCGCCGTTTCGATGCTCTCCGTTGCCGGTATTGTCGTCGCCATTGATTCGTTCGGGCCGATAACCGATAACGCCGGCGGTATTGCCGAGATGGCCTCACTCTCGGATGATGTTCGCAAACACACCGATGCGTTGGACGCCGTCGGTAACACGACGAAAGCCGTAACCAAAGGTTATGCCATTGCCTCGGCGGGACTGGCCGCTCTCGTTCTCTTCGGCAGTTATGTCGAGGAACTCTCGAGATTTACCGGGGGTATCGTTTTCAAACTCGAAAACCCTTATGTTTTGGTCGGCCTCTTTTTGGGAGCGGCCGTGCCTTATTTCTTCGCCGCTCTTGCGATGCGCTCGGTTGGCCGGGCCGCCGGTTCCATCGTTGAGGAAATCAGAAGGCAATTTCGGGAAATCAAGGGATTGATGGAAGGCAAAGTGAAACCGGAATACGGCCGGGCGGTTGATATCGTAACCAGGGCCGCTCTCCGCGAAATGGTAGTGCCGGCGCTTCTCCCCATCGTTTCCGTCTTGCTGGTCGGTTTTGTTTTGGGAGCCGAAGCACTGGGCGGATTTTTAATCGGCTCAATAATTTCGGGGCTCTTTATCGCGATTTCCATGACTTCCGGTGGGGCGGCTTGGGATAACGCCAAAAAATACATCGAGGACGGCAATTACGGCGGCAAGGGTTCCGAGGCTCATAAGGCGGCGGTGACCGGGGACACGGTCGGCGACCCCTACAAAGACACCGCCGGTCCGGCCATTAACCCGCTTATTAAAGTAATAAACATCGTTGCGCTTCTTATAGTTCCATTTCTTTAATGGATTTTAAGAACAGAAAAGTTCTTGTAATGGGTCTTGGGCTTTTGGGTGGCGGTGTGGCGGCCACTAGGTGGCTTGTGCGTCACGGCGCCAAAGTTACGGTTACGGATTTAAGGCAGAAAAAAGAACTCGCATCGTCAATTAAAGCGCTTGGTCCGGGAGCGGCAAAGGTTCGTTTTGTTTTAGGGAAGCACCGAATCGCCGATTTCAAGAACAACGAAATTATTATCGTAAATCCGGCCGTCCCGCGGGACAGTAAATATTTGAAAATTGCGAAGAAAGCCGGCGTGGAGCTCGAGAATGAAGCGAGTATATTTTTCAGGATTTGTCGGAACCCGATAATCGGCGTAACCGGCACTCGCGGCAAAACCACCACCGCTAATTGGCTCTACCGCATTTTAAAAAAGAAATACCGCCGGGCGGTTTTAACCGGCAACTCTTCCGAAAATCCGATGCTTGGAGTTCTCGACAAGCTTGACGGTAAAAACCCGGTAGTGGTTGAACTCTCTTCCTGGCATCTTGAATTTTTGCCGAGAGTAAAAAAATCTCCGCGTATCGCGATTATCACCAATATTTATCCCGACCATCTCAATCGCTATCAAAGCATGCGCTCTTACGCTTCGGCTAAAGCCAGTATTTTCAAATATCAGAACAAAAAAGACCGTTTGATTTTGAATCGTGGAAATGAGTGGACGAAGTTTTTCTTGAAGATGAAACCGAAAGCCGGAATCTCGTACTTTCCGGGGAAACTGCCGGTTGATAAGAAAGAAATCATCCGAAAGTACGGTTTACATAACTTCGAAAATATGGCTGCCGCGGTCCTTGCCGCCAAGGCGTTTGGCCTCCCGGGTTCTCTAATCAAATCCGCCCTTAAAAGCCTGCCGGAGCTCAAGTATCGGCAGGAGGCGATTTTGGAAAAGAAGAATTTGACCGTTATAAACGACACGACTGCCACCACGCCGGAAGCGGGCCAGGCGGCGCTTCGAAGGTTTGCCCCCGAAAAGGGCCCCTTCGGGGCCGGCCGGGGCGCTCTCATTCTTATTACCGGCGGAACGGACAAAAGACTCGATTTTTCCGGTTGGGCAAAAACGGTTAAAAAACTCGTTGGGCCGGAGAATCTCTACCTGCTTGAGGGCAGTGCTACCAGGAAAATGGTTGAAGCGCTAAAAAAAATCGGCTACTTTAGGAAAGTTAAGCCGCAAACATTTGATAATCTCGCCGTTCTGGTCAAATCGGTGAATAAAAAGCCAAGAGCCGTAATTCTTTTCAGTCCGAGCGCGACGAGTTTTGAGAAATTCAAAAACGAATTTGACAGGGGAGAGCAATTCAGCCGTCTTGCCGAAAAGCACCTCGGTTAGTCGATTTTAACCTTAAGCTTTTTCGCTTTTTTACGGTTTAGCTTCGGCATCTTGATCGTTAAGACGCCGTTTCTTAGTACCGCCGTCGATTTTTCCGGGTCTACCTCTTCCGGCAGAATTATCGAGCGGGAAAATCTTCCCCAGAAACACTCCTGGTAGAAGTAATCCTTGTCCTCGATTTTCTCTATTTTCTCCCTTTTCCCCCTTATAGTGACCGACTCGTTGGTGATGTTTATCTCCAAGTCGTTCGGGTCAATGCCGGCAACCGTCGACTGAACAATAATGCCTTCTTTATCCTGGTAGACGTCGACGGTAAGCTGACCCTCGCTTTCTTCGTCAAGCTCGAAGTTTTCGTCTTTGGTTTCAATCTGAAGCGGCTTGGGTTCGCTTTTGACCTTGGCCAACTCCACGAATATATCGTCCTTGTTATTTTGTTCCGCCATACCGTAATTTTATCACACTGTTTTCAGCTTTTCAAAATCCTGAAATACGAAGAAGGCGGCAACAATCAGGAAAAGAGCGGCGTAAAGCAGGTTGTTATTTGGGAAAATAAGCACCATGTAATTGAAAGCGGAGTGGACTAAGGTGGCAACGAAAAGGCCAAAGGCGGTTTTCCCTTGGGCCCAGTAGAAACCGACAAAGGTTGAGGAGAGAACATGAAGAAAAGTCGCGCCGACGAATCTCAAAATCAGGATGTTCGACGCGGTAGTAAAGGATATAAGAGAAATGCCTTCAAGTGCGCTGCCGATGACGAAAAGGTTTTCAATCATTGCGAAGCCGAGGGCGGCGGCGACCATGTAGATCATCGCGTCCATCGGTTCGTCGAAAGCGGGATTTTTTCTTACCCCGAACCAGGCGGCCAGAAACTTAAAGATTTCTTCGCTGAAAGCCAGAAGAACAACCGCCGGCAGATTCACGACGAGCACGCTTAAAAGTTCCTGGATGCCGAACTGGGCAAGGAGAGCGGGAATGGTTGAAAGGGCGCCCAGGCTCAAAACATAGACGATGAGCCGTTTCGGTTCGGGATGAACATCTTCCCTCAGGAAAAAAACAAGCCAGGCCAAACTGGGCAGAATTGCGCCGACCATGATGAGGATTCCCGCAAGGACAAGCATTTCTTTATATTACCATTCCTCGACGAAAAGAAGTTTCTTACCGTCGCCAAAAATTTCCTGATAAATTTCTTCCGTAATGAAAGGCATGAATGGATGGAGCATTTTAAGGCATTCCCGGAGTATTTCCTCGAGCATTTTGTAAGCCGCTAACTTGTCTTTGGGGTCATCGCTCCGGAGCCGGAGTTTTGCCGCCTCGATTATAACGTCGGCGAATTCATGCCAGATGTAGTGGTAAGTTTTCTCGGCGGCCAGGTGGAATTCGAATTTTTCCAAGTGCTTGGTAACCTGAGCCTTAACCTTTTTGAGATGGTCTAGGTTCTTTTTGTCTTTGGCCGTGAATTTCGGTTTGTTTTTATTTTTTACCTCGTTCATCTTAATGAAGCGGGCGATATTCCGGATTTTAGTGGCAAAGTTGCGATAACCGCGGATTTTATCTTCGGATATTGCCGAATCCCGGCCGGGCGTGTTCCCCGCAACGAGCGCCATTCTTACCGCGTCCGTGCCATAGATGTCGGCAACGCCAAGCGGGTCGATAACATTGCCCTTGGACTTGGACATTTTTTGGCGTTCCTTGTCGCGGATGAGGCCGTGCAGATAGACCGTTTTGAAAGGCAATTTGCCGGTGCGGTAAATGCCGAACATTACCATTCTCGCTACCCAGAAAAAGAGAATGTCGGCGGCCGTTTCCAGAACATCGGTGGGATAAAATGTTTTGTAGTCCTTGTCGTTCGGGTAGCCCAGAGTTATGAATGGCCACTGGCCCGACGAGAACCAGGTATCGAAAACGTCCGGGTCCTGCCGCCAGTCGCCTCCCGGATTTTCTTCTCCGATTTTAATCTCGTCGCCGCGGAACCAAGCCGGGATGCGGATGCCCCAGATTATTTGCCGTGAAATATTCCAATCACGGATATTGGTAAGCCAATGAAGAAAAACTTTCTTGGAATGAGCGGGGTAGAAAACGATTTTATTTTTTCTGACCGCCTCGATTGCGGGTTTGGCCAAAGGTTCCATTTTGACGAACCATTGCGGTTTGGGCAGGGGTTCCAGGGTGTTTCCGCATCTATAGCAGGTGGCGACTAGGTGCAGGTAATCTTCGTCGATTTTTTCCAAAATACCCGCCTTTTTCATTTTTTCGGCAACCAAATTCCTGGCCTCCGCGACTTTCAGGCCTTTAAATTCGCCGACATCGCCCGTGAGCCGGCCGTTTTCGTCGATAATCACTTTCGGTCCTGGGACTTCCCCTTTGTGGCGAGTCCAGATTTCGAAGTCGGTGGCGTCGTGTGCGGGAGTGATTTTGATGACGCCGGTGCCGAATTTCGGGTCGACTGCCTCGTCGGCGATAACCTTGAATTTCAACGGACCCAGCACGCCTCCGGCTTCGATGATTTTACCCACGTATTTTTTATAGCGTTTGTCTTTGGGATTTACGGCAAGCGCCGTGTCGCCGAATTTCGTCTCCGGTCGGACGGTTGCAAGCGTAAGGGGTCCATACTTAATGAAATAAAGAGGGTCTTTTTGTTCCTTGTATTTGACTTCCAGGTCGGATAGGGCGGTTTTGTGTTTAGGACACCAGTTCACTACTTTCAAATCGCGGTAAATCAATCCATCCTCATACATTTGTTTGAAGGTTGTGTAAACCTGTTTTATGACTTCGGGTTCAAGAGTGAATTTTTCCCTCGACCAGTCGCAGGAAGCACCCAGGGAACGCAACTGATTTTCCATCACTTTTTTGTTTTCCTGGGTAAAACTCCAGATTTCTTTCCAGAGAGTTTCCCGCTCGATTTGAAACCGGTTGCGCCCCTCCTTTTCCAGTTTTTTGTCAAAGACCACCTGAGTTTCGAAGCCGGCGTGGTCGGCACCCGGGAGCCAGAGCGTTCGCCTGCCGCGCATCCGCCAAAACCTTATCATCAGGTCTTCCAAGGTCACGAAAAGGGCGTGACCGATGTGAAGGGCGCCGTTCGAGTTCGGCGGCGGCATGATAATTGTAAAAGGCTTTTTATGCCTTTTCGGCAGTTTGTCGGGATTGAAATATCCCGACTTTTCCCAAAGTTCGTAGATTTTCCGTTCGGTTTTGTTCGGATTATAGGACTTCTCGAGCATTCAATAATTATAAATTCAAATTCGCCTGAGCGCGAATGGTCCGATTCTTCTTTCTCAAACTTTGGATGTAGCCGGCAACGGCGATGATGGCGGCGTTATCGGTATTGAATTTCTTTGCGGCGGCAAAAAAGTCGGCTTTCAGCCCGGAACTTGCGGCTTTTAACTCCCGGCGCAAGGCCTTGTTGGCGGCCACGCCGCCGGACAACATAATAGACCTGGCGCCGAATTCTCTCGTCGCCCGCGCCGTTTTCGAAACAAGGACGTCGATTGCCGCTTTTTGGAATGAAGCGGCGACATTAACTTTATCCGCTTCTTTGTGATCGCGAAGGTAGTAAAGGACGGAGGTCTTGAGGCCCGAAAAACTGAAGTCGTAATTATTGGAGTTTATCATCGGTCTCGGAAACTCTATTGATGGTTTGCCCGTCCGCTGCCGAAGGGCGAGTTTTTCGAGCTCCGGCCCGCCCGGGTACGAAAGGCCGAGCATTCGGGCGACTTTGTCGAACGCTTCGCCAACCGCGTCGTCCCGGGTTTCGCCGATTTTCCGCCATTCGGTTAATGATTTCATTAAAACCAGAATCGTATGCCCGCCCGAAACCAAAAGATGGATTGCCGGGAATAAGTTTTTGGTTTTTAGTTTATAGTTTTCAGACAACAAAAAACTATAGAGGTGTCCCTCCAGATGGTTTGCGCCGATTAATTTTGTTTTCGAAAAAAGATTTTTACGAATTTCTTTGGCGAAATTGACGCCGGTCCAAAGAGCGGGTTCAAGGCCGGGACCAACCGTTACGGCAACCAAATCGGCTTTTATGCTGCGGGTTTTAGGTTGGAGCTTTTTGAATAAAATCGGAAGATTTTTTAAGTGCTCGCGTTTAGCAAGATTAGGGACAACGCCGCCGAAGGGGCGGTGAATTTTGATTTGGGAAGAAACCAGATTCTTGATGATTTTGAATTTTGGCGCTTTTAAACCGCCGCTTGCCTCAAGAAGTGCAATCCCCGTTTCGTCGCACGATGTTTCAATTGCCAATATCCTCATCCCCCACACAATAATATAACCGTTCGAGAATTACAAAAACTTCTATTGTGTGGGAGACTCATGGTTGTTATAATATAATACGTATCCAAGTTACTAAAGTCATGATTCAACCTCTTTTAGTTTTCAGCGATTTCGGCATTCTGGTTTTAAGGATCGCCCTGGGACTTATCATAATCGCCCACGGATTCCCGAAAATCAGGGATTTAAGGGGAACGGCTCAAGGTTTTGCGGGGATGGGATTTCGGCCGGGGCTTTTTTGGGCCACGGTAGTCGCCTTAACCGAATTTGTCGGCGGTTTGGCGATAATTTTCGGTATTCTTACCCAGTTTTTTGCCCTGCTTCTGGTTGTCGGGTTTGCCGTAATCCTCGTAAAAATCAGGCTGAAGCCGGGCGCCCGTCTCGTTGGCGGTTACGAGCTTGATCTTCTGGTTTTTGCCGCCGCTCTTATTCTTGCGACTTTGGGCAGCGGCGCTCTTAGTCTTGACAGTTATTTCGGTCTGATAATCTATTAAGCGGGCTCTATGCGCGAATACTTCACCGAAGCCGTGGTCTTGGGGCAGAAACCTTCCGGTACGCAAGACCGGATTGTTAATTTATACACCAGGGATTTCGGCCGGTTGGAAGCGAGAGTCGTCGGCGGCAGAAGAATAGTTTCAAAACTTTCCCCTCATCTCGAAGAGGGGAATCTCGTTGAAGTGCGCCTTGTCGAGAAGAACAAGTTCATTTTGGCCGACGCTTTGCTGAAAAAAAGATTCGGTAAAACCCCGGCCGTTTTTGAGGCTTTGTTTCTGTTGAAATCCCTTTCGCCGGAACTTGCTCCCGATTTGAGGTTATGGCACGGCTTTCTTCAGGGTTTGGAGAGGAGAAATTTGGATAAAAAAACTCTTTTGAAATTTCTTGGCTACAACGCTCTTTTTGCAAGATGCGAAAACTGCGAGAGCCGCGAGATCGGCTATTTCTCCGTGACCGACCAGACGTTTCTTTGCCGCCGATGTTTCAACAAAATGCCGTCCCGTCGTTTCGAAACAATTTCTATATAATTAAAGGAACCAACTTTATGGCCGAAACCATGAAAAAGTCCATTGAGGACAAAAAAAGACCCAGACCGAAAAAGGAAGAAGTTCGCGAACCGAGCATGCCCTCGTGGTTCAAAAAGCTCCTCGTTGGCGTTTTGGTTTTTGCTCTTCTTATCATTCTCGGCACCGTCGCTTTTTTCATAAATATTTTCGGGGGCGGCGGGAATAAGGTTGTTATTGAGGTGGAAGGCCCGGAGGAGGTTTTAAGAGGCGTTCCCTTCGAGGTTGATGTGAGCGTGAGCAACGAAACCGATTCGCTTGTGAGCGGCGCCGAACTGAATCTTTCTTTGGGCGAAGGAATAAAAAATTTGGGCAATTTGGACGGAAGCGGCGTTTTTACCGACCAGATTGGCGATTTGGGGAAAGGGAGCTTAGCCAAGAGAACGTACCGGTTTTTGGCGGTGGGCGACAACGGAGAGGAAGAAGCCGTTTTCGACCTTTCTTATTTTTCTTCCCATCAGAACCGCTTCGAAACGAAGGCGAACTGGAAAACGAAAATCAGCGGTTCGGCTGTCGAGCTTTCGGTTGAAAAGCCCGAACAAATTTTGCCGGGCTCGGTTTTTGAGCTCAATATTCAATATAAAAACACTTCCGGTTCCGATGTGCCGGAGGGAATTTTGGAGCTTAAATACCCGTCTTCTTTCAGGTTCTCGGGTGCGAGCCTGAGCCCCGATTCTCTGAATAATTACTGGCGGCTCGGCGAGCTGCGGAGCGGCTCGAGCGGTAAACTGGACGTAAGGGGTACTCTTGAAAGCAGTGACGGTAATTCTTTCGTTTTGCCCGTGATTTTCAGCGCCGGATTCTTGGGCGAAGACTTCCCCATAGCCGAAGAAGAAGTGGAGCTTACCGTTTCTCCCTCGCCGGTCAATCTTAATCTTCAGGTCAACCGCCGGAGCGATTATGTGGCGAGAATCGGCGACCGGCTGAGTTATACGATTCAGTACGAAAACTTAAGCGGTATTGCCTTAACCGACGTCGTGATAAAAGCGGAGTTAAACGGCGACCTCTTTGATTTTATGAGCCTTACCTCGAACGGGAAAGCCAATCCGGCGGCTCACGTCGTTACCTGGGACGTGTCGAACATTCCGGCTCTGCGGTTGGTTGATGCCGGCTCAGCCGGCGAGGTCAGTTTCGAAATAAAACTCAAGGACCAATTTCCAATAAGCCGCTTGAACGACAAAAACTTTTCCCTCGGTCTTGGCGTTGAACTCACCTCGCCTTCGGTGCCTTATTATCTCTCCGCTTCCGAAACAAGAGCCGAAACAGGTTTGGAAACCAAGGTTGCCGGCTTGATTCAGGTTGACGCCCGGGCTTTTTACCGCGACAGCCTATCGAAAATAGTGAATGAGGGGCCGATGCCGCCCAAATCGGGCGAACCTACGGAATACACCATTCACTGGCTTCTTACCAATTACGGGACGGACGTAAACAACGTTTTGGTGAGAGGATATCTTCCCCAAAATGTGGAGTGGACCGGGGTCGTGAAGAGTAATATCGACACGGTTCCGCTCTATAACGAGGAGACAAGGGAGGTTTCCTGGAAAGTCGATAAAATCCGGGCAACCAAAGGAGTTTTGGACGAGCCGCTTGCCGCCGTTTTTCAGATTAAGGCGACGCCCGGCTCTTCGGATTTGGGTAATTTCCAAGGGCTTCTTTCGGCAACAATTCTTTCGGCAACCGACGACTTTACCGGGTCAGGGCTTACCGGTTCCGATATTGCTTTAACCACATCCTTGCCCGATGATGTAACTGTGGGCCAGGGCGGCGGCCGGGTTGTGCCGTAACGGGACTTATGACGAATTTAGAAAAAATAGTTGCGTTGGCGAAAAGGCGAGGTTTTGTTTATCCCGGCTCGGAGATTTACGGCGGTCTCGCCGGTTTTTACGATTTCGGCCATCTGGGCAACGAGCTTAAATTCAACATCAAGCAATCCTGGTGGCGCGAGATAGTTCAGTTGCGCGATGACGTTGTGGGCTTGAGTTCCGCAACGATTTTAAATCCGAGGGCCTGGGAGGCATCGGGTCACGTCGGCGGTTTTTCCGACAAGCTCATCGAGTGCAAAAAATGTCATGCACGTTTTAGAGCAGATGAGCTTGGTTGGGAAAAGAGATCAGACGGTGCTTATGAGAGATTAGCTAAACTTGGTGAAAAATGCCCCAAGTGTTTTAAAGATGCTGATTTTACTAAACCTCGCGATTTCAATACGATGTTCAAAACTTTCGTTGGTCCGGCCGGGGATTCGGCATCGGTTGCTTATCTTAGGCCCGAAACCGCCGGCGGCATTTTCGTAAATTTCAAAAACTATATCGATACGATGAGGTTGAAGATTCCTTTCGGTATCGCCCAAATCGGCCGGGCGTGGCGAAACGAAATAAATCCCAAAAATTTCATTTTCCGTACCCGTGAGTTTGAGCAAATGGAGGTGGAATATTTCGTCCGCCCGAAAGAGGCCGACAAATCTTTCAAAGATTGGGTTAAGGCAAGATTGAATTGGTACAAAAAAATCGGTTTGAAAAACGTAAAGCCTCGCGAGCAGTCACCCGAAGAAAGAGCCCATTATTCCAAAGCAACGGTTGATGTTGAGTATAACTTTCCTTTTGGTTGGGACGAGATTGAGGGTATTGCCAACCGGGGCGATTTCGACCTCCGGGCACATGAGAAAGGTTCGGGCGCGGACTTGAAGTATTTTGACGAAGAAGCCAAGGAAAAATATTTGCCCTACGTCATTGAGCCTTCGGCCGGCGTGGAGCGGATTATGCTCGCCCTTCTTTGCGAAGCCTACACGGAAGAAAAAGACCGAGTGGTTTTGAAGCTCCACCCCGCCATCGCGCCTTATAAAGCCGCCGTTTTCCCGCTTCTTGCCAATAAGCCGGAACTTGTCAAAACCGCCCGGAAAATTTACGAAGACTTGAGAAAGGATTTCGTCGTCGCCTGGGACGATCGCGGGAACATCGGCAAACGCTACTACAGCCAGGACGAAATCGGCACGCCTTACTGCATCACCGTTGATTTTGATAGTCTGGAAGATAAGAGCGTTACCGTCCGCGACCGTGATTCAATGAAACAGGTGAGAGTGAAAATCGGGGAACTGGCTGCTTACCTGAAAGATAAACTTAGCTCATGAACCCCGTTAGAAGTCTCAGGCAGAAAAATTTTGGTAAAATTTTTCTGCGGAGCAAGCGTCAAGTTTTTTTCTGCAATCATGAGCAAGATTATTGAAAACCAAACAAGGAATAGCTCGACTTCTAACGGGGTGAGTTTCCGAAGAAAAATCCTCCCGAATGGGATGCGGCTTATTTTGGTGCCCAAATCCGACAGTCTGGCCACCACGGTTGCGGTTTCCGTTGAAGCCGGTTCCAAATACGAAACCAAAGACATAAACGGCCTTTCTCATTTTTTGGAGCACATGTGCTTCAAAGGAACCAAAAAGAGGCCGAAGGCGATTGATATTTCTTCCGAGCTCGACGGGATGGGGGCGAGTTTTAACGCTTTCACCGCTCAGGAGATGACTTCCTACTACGTCAAAGCCCGCAACGAATCGCTGGACAAGGTGCTGGATGTAATCGCCGATATGTATTTGAATCCGGTCTTCGACAAAAACGAAATCGAAAAGGAACGCGGCGTGATTATCGAGGAAATAAACATGTATGAGGACACGCCTCAGCGCCGCGTCCAGGAATTTTTTATGACTCTTGTTTACGGCGACCAACCGGCCGGTTGGGACATCGCCGGTCGGAAAGAAGTGATTCGGAAACTCTCTCGCGAAGATTTCATCAAATATCGGGAAGCTCACTATGTCGGTCAAGCTACGGCGGTTGTTGTTGCCGGCGGGTTCAAGGGGAAAGACATCGAAGAAAAGGTTGAAAAATATTTTGCTTCGATTTCGAAAGGAGAAAAATCGCCGAAAGTGGCGGTGTTTGAAAAGCAAGGGAAACCCGCCGAACTTATAAAGCACAAAGATTCTGACCAAACTCATCTTGTTATGGGCTTTCGGGCTTTCGATACTTTTGACGAGCGCCGTTTTGCTCTTGAGGTTTTGACCGATATTTTGGGCGGTGGGATGTCTTCCCGGCTTTTCCAGAAGATTCGGGAAGAGCTCGGAGCGGCTTATTACGTCCGCGCCGGAGCTGACCTTTACTCCGACCACGGCCTGATTTCGATGGCGGCCGGCGTTGACCATAAAAAAATAGAAACGGTTATCGAAACGGCTCTCGGGGAATTCGACCGTTTCCGGAAAGAAGAAGTGGACAGGAAAGAGCTTGAACGTACCAAAGAACACTTAATCGGCCAGCTTTTTCTGTCGCTTGAGACCTCCGACGAATTGGGCTTTTACTACGCTCTCCAGGAAATCCAGAGACTGCCGCTTATGACGCCCGAGGACCTGTCGGCGAAAATCAAAGCGGTTACGCCCGAGGAAATAAGGAGCGTGGCGAACGACCTCTTCAAAAACGAGAATCTGAACCTGGCGGTCATCGGCCCTTTCAAGGGAAAATCTTTTAGTGGTATACTGAAAGTGTAATGGAGAAAATCACCCGTTTCGAAGTAAGCTGGAAAATATTTTGGCAGATTTTTGCTTTCTGCATGGTTGTTTTGGTTCTTTATCTTGCCCGCCAGGCCTTCGGCGTCCTTCTTGTCGCCATCGTGATTTCTCTGGGTCTCGACCCGCTTATAAGTTTTTTGGAAAAGCGGGGGATTAACCGTCTTTTGGGAACTATTTTCGTCTTTTTGGCCGGTCTTCTAATTCTTACTACCGCTTTGTATTTCATCGTTCCCGTTCTTACCACCGAAGCCGGGAAATTCATAAATGATGTTAACCGGGTCGTTACCGACCTTGTCGGTTTCGGTCTTCCCCAAAAAGTTATTCAAGATTTTTCGCTCTCGCTCGACAAGACGCTTGGATTTCTCTCTGCCGCTCAGAATTCGATTACCGTTGCCATCAGCGCCATCTTCAACCGCATCATTCTCGTTCTTGCAACGGTAGTTCTTTCTTTCTATCTTGCGGTTCAGAAGGAAGGCACCGACCGGCTTTTGAAGGTGATTTTACCGGATTCTTACGAAAAGCCGGTTCTTACCATTTTCAACAATTTTAAACTGAAAATAAGGCGCTGGTTCGCGGCTCAGTTGGGCTTGAGCTTAATTATCGGCGTTATTACGAGCCTCGGTCTTTGGCTTTTGGGCGTCCGTTACGCTTTTACCCTCGGGATCATCGCCGCCATTTTAGAGTTGGTGCCTCTCATCGGTCCGATTGTCGCCGGCGCCATCGCTTTTCTTATTGCCATTACCGACTCCGTCACTCTTGGTCTTTACGTCCTCGGTCTTACCTTTATCATCCAACAGCTTGAAAACCACGTCTTGATTCCGGTCTTGATGGGGAAGACGATGAACGTTCACCCGGTGATTGTAATCGTCTCGATTTTGGCCGGTGCCCAAATCGCCGGTTTTGTGGGCGTGCTTCTTGCCGTGCCGCTTGCGGTTGCGGTTCAGGAAACCTTCTATTATTTGGCTGAGAAAAAAGACAGCCGGCCCGCTCTCGGAATTTGATGATAAGGTATTTTGACGCTCACACTCACGTCCAATTTAAGGCGTTTGATAACGATTATCGCGAAGTTATAGGGCGCGCCGCAGAACTTGGTGTAGGAATGGTTTTGGTAGGCACTCAAAAGGACACCTCCCGCCGGGCGGTGGAGCTTACCCGGGAATACCCGGATCTCTACGCCGCGGTTGCGCTCCACCCGATTCATACCTCCAAGTCTTATCATGACTCTCAAGAACTTGGCGAAGAGGGACTCGCCCCGTTAGAGGCGGGGCAGCCTCTAACGGGGTTTACGAGCCGAGGCGAAACGTTCGATTACGAATACTACAAAAAACTGGCCCTCGACTCCAAAATCGTTGCGATAGGCGAATGCGGTTTGGATTATTTCCGGCTTGGCGCGAATCGTGAGGAGCAAATCGCAAAACAAAAGGAGGCATTTTTGAAGCAGATTGAATTGGCCTACGACGTCAAAAAACCGTTGATGACTCACTGTCGTTCCGCTTTTCCTGACCTAATAGAAATCTTGATTCATAATTCGAAATTCTTAACTCCCGGAAATCCCGGTATTGTTCACTTTTTCTCCGGCACGGTCGGGGATGCCAAAAAACTCCTGGAGATGGGGTTTTATTTCACTTTCGGCGGTGTTATCACTTTTGTCCGGGATTATGACGAGGTGATAAAAATAATTCCGGTGGAGAGGATGTTGTCGGAGACGGATGCTCCCTACGTCGCCCCCGTTCCGTATCGCGGCAAGCGCAACGAGCCGGCTCACGTTATTGAAGTTGTAAAGAAACTCGCCGAAATCAAAAACATCTCCGAAGAGGAGATGCGGGTGCAAATTTTGAAAAACGTAGAACGTGTGTTTGGTATTAAAATAAGGTAATCTTTATTCTTTCCAGTCCTTAATCGCTATTTCTTTGCCGCGATCTTCTACCACCACATTTTGTCCTTCTTGCCACCGAAGGCGTCTTATAATTCGCACCGGTAGACTCACGTAGTAACTCCGGCGCACCTTTTGGATTTTTCTGACATTTTCATCTTCGACCATTCTTCTCCCCATAATTCTATTATAGCATGACTGCCCCATGTTTTAACATATGTTAAAACATGGGGCAGATATTTATTGATTGATAAGAACAAAGTTATTTGGTATGGTTTTGGCAGCGGACCTCGAGCCAACGTTTACATAAACCACTGCATAAACTACATGCAAGGAGCAGACCGTGAGCGCATTCGCTAGCGGTATCGCCCTCATTGAGTCCGAGCCCTTCGCGAGGAACTCGTTCTTCGGTGACGGTTGTCCGATTCCCCTCTACTTTGGGGACAACTTTTGGGAACAGGTGTTCGCCCACGTTCCCGAGGTTGTGCCTGCTTTCCAGGGCAAGGTCGTGATGATCGAAGCAATCAATGGGGATCTCGCTTCGGAATTTCTCACCGGACTCGGGCGGTTGAAGCCATTTTCGCCGCCTGAATTCGCCTCGGTCGTGCGCGGACTTGTTTGTCATCAGCCCGAAGAGGGAGAGGAGGAGTTCCTCTCCACAGACGGCCACCGCAACGTCTTCCCGGTTCGGCCGACAGAGAATGGTTGTCCGGTAACGGTTTCTGTTCGCCGACTCGTCTGCGACGACTGGCGTCTGGCCGTCCCCGGGCCGGACAATCTCTGCCTGGGGCGCGGCGACCGGAGATTCTCTCTCTGGAGCTGACTGTTCTTGGCTCAACGAGCTTTACCCCGCCGGGTTCTTCAGGATCCGGCGGGCGTTCGTTTTTAGGCACCCATTTGAGGAAAGTGAGTTTTCAAACTAAAATACACTATATAGTGCAAAAATACGACTTTCGGAAAATCGAGAAAAAGTGGCAGGAGTTCTGGCAAAAGAGCGGGGTTTACGAACCCGACATCAAAAACGCGAAGCGGCCCTTCTATAACCTGATGATGTTTCCCTATCCTTCGGCCGAGGGTTTGCATGTCGGTAATATGTACGCTTTCACCGGCGCCGACATCTACGGCCGGATGAAACGGATGGAAGGATATGACGTGTTCCAGCCGATAGGCTTGGACGGTTTTGGCATCCACTCGGAAAATTATGCCTTAAAAATCGGTGCTCACCCGATGGAGCAGGCCAAAGTTTCCGAAAAGCGCTTTTACGAACAGCTTCGGATGATAGGCAACGGTTTTGCCTGGAACGAAAAATTGGAAACCTATGACCCGGAATATTACAAATGGACGCAGTGGATTTTCGTAGAGATGTTCAAGCACGGCTTGGCTTATCGGAAAAAAGCCCCGGTCAACTGGTGTCCATCGTGTAAAACCGTGCTTGCCGACGAGCAGGTCATTCTTCGCGCAGTGAAGAATGATCCCGAGCAGGTGCGAGGGATAGGAGTTTGCGAAAGATGCGAAACGCCAGTAATAAAAAAAGAACTAGAGCAGTGGTTTTTCCGGATTACCAAGTACGCCGATAAGCTCCTGGATAATCTCGAAAAAATCGATTGGTCGGAACGGGTGAAAATCGCCCAGCGGAACTGGATCGGTAGAAGCGAAGGAGCTTCAATAAAATTTTCAATTTTCAATTCTCAATTTTCAGTTAAGGAAATTGAAGTATTTACGACCCGGCCGGACACGCTCTTCGGCGCAACTTTTATGGTTATTTCGCCGGAGCTCGCTGGAGATTGGGCTGAGGCTGGTTGGAAGGCGCCGGAGGAGGTAGAAAAATATATTGCCAAAGCGTTAAAGAATCGTAGTGAAGAACAAAAAGAAAAAACCGGTGTTTTTACCGGTATTTACGCCGCAAACCCGGCAACCAAAAAAGAAATTCCGGTTTGGGTTTCGGATTACGTCCTTGCCGGTTACGGTACGGGCGCGATTATGGCGGTTCCGGCTCACGACGAGCGGGATTTTGATTTCGCCAAAAAGTTCCGGCTGCCGATTGTAAAAGTCGTTGAGCCGCCCCGGATTGTTCCGGAGTCGGTGCCCGGTCAGGCCGTTCCCGACACGAAAATCGTTTCCGATTGCTGGGCAGGAGAAGGGGAGCTTGTTAATTCCGGGAAATTCGACGGTATGGATTCGGAAAAAGCGAGAACGGCAATTACGAAGTTCGTAAGCGGCGAATCCGAAACCCGTTATCGCCTGCGCGACTGGCTTATTTCCCGCCAGCGTTACTGGGGTCCGCCTATTCCGATGATTTACTGTGAAAAATGTGCCTACCTCCCCGGTGGGCAGGGCTGGCAGCCGGTGCCGGAGGAGGATCTACCGGTTCTGCTTCCATTCGTGAAAGATTTCCGCCCCAAAGGAGGAAACGAATCGCCGCTTGCTTCCGTCAAATCTTTTTACGAGACAAAATGTCCGAAATGCGGTGGTAAGGCCCGGCGGGAAACGGATGTTTCCGATACTTTTCTTGACTCGGCTTGGTATTACCTGAGATACCCTTCGACTCGTTCTGTTCGTAGAGAACTAGTCCCTTGGGATCCAGGGATAACAAAGAAATGGCTGCCGGCCGGTTTGTATACCGGCGGCGCCGAACATTCGGTGCTTCACCTCCTCTACGTTCGTTTTCTAGCGCTCGCTCTTCATGATTTGAAACTTTTGGAATTCGGCAAATCGGATGCGCCGAAAGGCGAACCGTTTCCGAAGTTTCGGGCTCACGGCCTTCTGATTAAGGAGGGTGTGAAAATGTCCAAATCCAAGGGCAACGTCGTGAATCCCGACGAATACATCAAAAAATTCGGCGCCGACACATTGCGGATGTATCTTGTGTTTCTTGCGCCATTTGAGCAGGGCGGCGACTTTCGCGATTCGGGCATATTGGGTATAGAGAGGTTTTTAAATAGGATTTGGAATTATTTCGGTGATATAAATTTTTTCTTTTCAGATCAGGTAAAAACTGACTCGGATATTAGTAAGGTTATTCACCAAACCATTAAAAAAGTCACCGAAGATATTGAGAGCTTGAGTTACAATACTGCCATTAGTCAACTCATGATACTTCTAAACACTTTAGCAGCTCCTACCCCGGGAAAGTATAAGGGCGCGATAGAGGTTAAGTTAAGGCCTATAAGTAAGGAAGATAGGTTAATAATTATTAAGTTGCTTGCTCCTTTCGCGCCCCACATCGCCGAAGAGCTTTGGGAAAAATCGGGCAACGAAAAATCGATTCACAAGGAAAAGTGGCCCGAATACAGTTCGAAACTTATCCGGGAAGAAAACTTCGAACTGGTCATTCAGATAAACGGCAAGGTTCGCGCGACGGTATCGGCAGAGAGAGGATTGAGCCAAAAAGAAGCCGAAAAACTGGCTCTTAATAATGACAAGATAAGTGGTTTTCTCGGCGGCAAAAAGCCGAAAAAAGTCGTTTTCGTTCCCGACCGCCTTATCAATTTCGTTGTTTAGGTATAAGATTTAACCAAACAACATGCGTATCTTCGGCATCTTACTGGCCATCATAATCGTTATCGCTCTTGTTTATTCCGGCGTTCGTTGGATAGCCGGCGAGGTGAGTTTTGGCGGGTTTTTTTCTGGGTGGCGCAATTCTTCGACGTCACCGGAGGTGGGACTTAGCGCGGAGGTGAACGGGGAAGGGGAACAGGTAACGGTTGATCTCGAAAAACCTTCGGGAATCGCGAGAGACATTCCTCTCGGTTTTACGGCCGCCGATCTCTCGCCGGATTTCGGCAGGGTTGAAATCACTTCCCTTAAGCGTCCCTCGAGCTCGGGGACCGGCGGCGGTTTTACGCTCCGAGCCGATACCGCTCTCAAGGAATCCTTGAATATCACCAATTGGAAAATAAGAGCCAACAGCAAAAAGGAAATCGTAATAAAAGGCGATACCTCTTTCTCGCCGCCGGTAAATCTTTCGCAAATAGTCCTCCGGCCCCGGACTTCGGCGGTGTTCTACGCCGGTGTAAACTCCGTTGTTAAAAATGTCGAGCTCAATAAATGCACCGGCTATCTCAATAACGTTTTTACTTTAAACCCGAAATTGCCGAACAATTGCCCCCGGCCGGACCGGAGCGAAGCCATCACTTTCTCCGGCGATTGTCAGGACTTCGTCCGTTCACTTTCTTCCTGCGAGCAGCCGACCGGCGCGGAACTCAGCCGTTTTACCAAGCCGGAAGATTTGGCCTGCCGCGAGCTTTTGAGGAATCTCAATTACGGGGGTTGCATCAACGACTACTCCGGCAATTCCGATTTTTATTCCTACGGTTGGCGGGTTTGGACGAGCGACAGATTACCTTTTGACCCCAAACACGACCGTCTTCTTCTCCTTGACGAAAACAACCTAATCGTCGACGAGTACATTTACTAGGTTTCGGATTTTTACTTGCGTTCGGCGAGCACCACTTTGGCGCTTATTTCTTTTTTACCTCTTAAAACCTTCAAACTGATTTTGTCGCCGACTTCGCAGTTTTCAAGATGGTCCTGGATATTTTTCTCGGTCGTAATTTTCTCGCCGTTCCACTCGAGAATGACGTCGTTTTCTTTCAGGCCGGCTTTATCAGCCGGGCTTCCTTCGACAATTGCCTGGTCGAGCAGGTGCTCTTTGGCGATAAGCGCCCCGTAGGAAACAGAAAGCTTGAGTTTGTCGCTTAAGTCCTCGTTTAACGTAAGGTATCTTAATCCTAAGAAAGGACGCCTTATTTTTCCGTGACGCTTCAAGTCGGCCAAATCCCGTTCGGCTGCTTTTACCGGGATGGCAAAACCGATGTTTTGGGCCCCGTATACCACGGCGGCGTTTATGCCGATGACTTTTCCGAAAATATCGGTCAGCGGTCCGCCGGAGTTTCCCGGATTTATGGCCGCATCCGTCTGAATCAGTCCTCTCATTTCCTGAATCGGCGTCAGGGGGTCGGGTTTGGCGCTTATCGAGCGGGAAAGACCGGAGATGATGCCGGTTGAGACGGTGTTCCTGAAAATACCGAGGGCGTTTCCGAAAGCAAGCACCGTTTGGCCAAGCTCCAATTTTCCCGATTCGCCGAGTTCGAGAATCGGCAGATTACCGCCGGCCGAGCTGATTTTTAGAATGGCAACGTCGTCCAGGGGGTCGCGGGCAAGGACAACGGCGCCGAGTTTTTGGCCTTCGCTTAGGATTACTGTGTATTCCGAGCGCGGCTCGGCGATAACGTGCTTATTCGTAAGGATTATTCCTTTTTCGTCAACAATGAAACCCGAGCCGCCGCCGACCTGGACCATGCCGTGGGCGTCGATTTTGTCCGGCGGAATCTGGAAGCGCGGGTCGCTGAAAGCCGGGTCGAGCTCCGGCAGTTCTTTTTTCAAATCCTCCAGTTTCTTGGAGATGGTGATTGATACCACTGCCGGCATCACTTTCCTGATAGTTTCAATTATTTGCGATTTTTCTTTCTGCACTACTTTATATTAACATATATGAAGCGATATCTATGAGTCCCGTTAGAAATCCTCGGCATAAAAATTTCGTCGAAATTTTTATGCTCACCTCTAGCGAGGATAAACCAAATTAACTACCATGTTACTGCTGTGACAAAGTCAAATACTAAAAAACAGGTTTCTAACGGGATGAGACGTCTTTTTGAAATTTTACCCGGCGCCCTTACGTGGGCTACTTTCGCCATAATTTTTTGGCTTTCGTTCAAAGCGCCTGTTTTTGTTTCGGTTTTTTTCGTTCTCTACTCTCTTTTTTGGCTGATTCGCATCGTTTATCTTTACTTTCACCTGCGCTATTCGTTTTCAAGGACCAAGGAGAACCTGAAAATTAATTGGCGCGATAAGTTGGAAGGAATCGAAAATTGGCGAGAGATCCGTCACTTGGTTGTCTTGCCGATGTATAAAGAGCCCCCTTCCGTTGTAAAGGAAACGTTTCTTACTCTTAGAAATTCGAATTATCCCAAAGACAAAATTATCGTGGTTTTGGGAATCGAGGAACGAGCCGGTAGGGAAGCAATAGAAACCGCAAAAAAGATGGAACGGGAGTTTGGCGGGGATTTCCTTCGGTTTCTCATTACCCGGCATCCGGCGAATCTCCCGGGCGAGATACCGGGCAAGGGTTCGAATGAAACCTGGATGGTCCGCCGGGCGAAAGAGGAGATTATTAACCAACTCGGTTTGAAGTATGAAAACATAGTCGTTTCGGTTCTCGACGTCGATACTCAGGTGCCGCCGGAATATTTCGGCCGGCTCGCTTACTTATTTTTAACCTGTAAAGACCCCCAACACTCCAGCTATCAGCCGATTCCGCTTTTCACCAACAATATTTACGACGCCCCTCCTTTTTCGAAAGTGATGTCCTTTTTCCCGACTTTCTGGCAGATGATGCAGCAGTCGCGCCCCGAACAGCTCTCGACTTTCACTTCTCAAGCGATGCCTTTTAAAGCCCTCGTTGAAGTCGATTTTTGGGATACGGAGTATGTGTCGGAAGATTCGCTCATTTTTTGGAAATTTTATCTCCACTATGACGGCAACTGGCGGACCGAACCGCTCCACTTCCCGGTTTCAATGGATGCCACCCACGCCCCGACTTTTTGGGGAACAGTCGGCAATCTTTACCGCCAGCAGCGGCGCTGGGCTTGGGGAGCGGAAAACATTCCTTATATGCTCTCGGGTTTCGTGGAAAACAAAAAAATCCCCTTTCGCAAAAAGGCTTTTTGGACTTTCATATTTATGGAGGGGTTTCACTCCTGGGCGACGGCGGCTTTTATTCTCTTTGCTCTTGGTTGGCTGCCGCTTGTTTTGGGAAGCTACGAATTCAGTTTGACTCTCATTTCATACAACGTAAGGAGAATCGTCGGCCCGATTCTGAACTTCTCCGTTTTGGGACTCGTCGCCTCGGCCGTCTTGAGCGTCGTGCTTCTTCCACCGAAACCAGGTTGGTTCCGCAGAAAACATTACGTTTTTTATTTTCTTTATTGGGTACTCGCTCCGGTTCTTATAATCGTTTTCAGCGCCGTTCCGGCGGTTGAAGCTCAAACCCGCCTGATGTTAGGAGGCAGGTTTAAGCTCGGTTTTTGGCCGACGCCAAAGAGCCGTTAGGCCGGAATAGCTTGCTGTTCTTCCGCTTTCCTTAACCGGCGGAAGAGATAAATGGCGATTATGAAGACGAAGATTACGAGGAGAAGGAAGGGCAGGTTTCCGGGCATTGAGCCGAAAATCGATGCGGCAAACGAACCAATGCCGGCCCGGACCACGTTAATGACGAAAGCGTTAACTCCTCTCTGATTGTTGTCGAGGAGGTCGGTGTAGACGAGCAGGGCGTTCGTGGTAACCGAGGTTTCCTCCTGGAAGTCGCCGTTTACGTTCGCTCTAAACGTCGCTTCTCCGGTTTCTTTTGCGCCGAGGTCCGGCACATCGAGCCGGAGAATATTTTCTTCTCTGGAGAAAGCGAAGTCCGAACTCTTAAATTCAATTCCGTTCGGCAGGACGACCGTAAGGCGGAGGTTCTTCACTTCCGACTCGCCCTCGTTTTTGTAAGTCACTACGTAATCGATGTTTTCCCCGGGGCTAACCACCTCGTCTTCGTTCGCAATCGAGAGAATGACGTGCTGAGTGTTAATGAGAACGATTACGGCGTTCGAGGTTCTTGTTTTCAGACCCGAAGTCGTCACTTCGGCCGTGTTTTCGGCAACGACGTTATTCGGCAGCTCTTTCGCTTCCGCATTTACGCTTACCGTTCTTTTTTCTCCCGAATCAAGATTGTCGATTCTCCAACTTACCCTTTCGCTGGTTTCGTTCCAGGTGCCGCCGTCGGTGGCGCTTTCGAAATCCAGAAAGGAAGAAAGTTCATCGGTTACGGTAACGTTGTCGAGTTCGGTATTACCGGTGTTTGTCACCGTAATGTTGAAGCGAATGGTATTGCCGGCCGCAGCGGCAACCGATGTTTTGGTGCCGTTCGGGAAGGAAAGATTTTCAACTTCTTTTCTCAAGGAAAGGCTTGAACCGCCCGATGTTCCCGACGCGGCCACCGCCGGTTGGGCAACCGAACCGTTAGTCCGGAAGCTCAATATAACTCCCCGGCCGGTGCCGTAAACGTTTTGGGCAACTGCCCGGAAGTAATAAGTGGTGCCCGGTACAAGGCCGGTAAGATTTGCCGTAAAAGGCGAAGAGGCCGCGTAACCGATTGAAGCAAGTGATGTCTGACTGTTGAACGAAGAAGAATTGGTGCCCCACTCGAACCAGACATTGGTTGTAGCGGCACTGCCGACAAGTGCAAGCCCATTCAACTGGGCGCTTGTCGTAAATATGCTCGTGGCACTGTTCGTCAAAGCCAGTGGTTGCTGATTTGAATCACCGTAGTAGGTGCCGGAACCGGAACCGGTCCCGAAAGAAATGTAGTTTCCGTAAACGGTGCCGGACGAGTTCTGCGCTGCCGCTCTTACGTAGTAAGTGGTGTTGTTCTGAAGATTACTTACGTACTGGTTGAAGTTCGAAGAACCGCTGCCCTGATAAACCCTGCTCGTCGAGAGAACTCCGGTGCCGGAGGCGTAATACTCAAACCAGCGATAGGTGTCCGAAGAGCTGTTCGGGTTCACGTAGCCGTTGAAGGTCGCTGTATTTTGGTAGACGCCAGTCGGACTGTAGGTCGTTACCGTCGGAAGTTGATTATAGTTCGGCTGATAGTTGTCGGAGTAATCAGTCCGGAAGGATCTCACGGCGCCGTAATTGGTGCCGGCCGAAGTTTCGGCTACGGCTCTGAAGTAATAAGTTGTGTCCGAGTTAAGACCCGACAAGTAATCGTTGAAGTCCGAAGAAGACGAACCTTCATTAATTCGGCTGGTTGTGCGACTCAAGTTCCCGGAGCTTGTGCCCCACTCAAACCAGACATCCGTATTCGAGTCGTTTGAATCAACGCGGCCGTTTAACCTAGCGGAATCCCGGTCAATATTGGTGGCGCTCAGTGTGGTTACATCGGCCAAATCCGAAGACTGCTCCGAAGAATCGGTTCTGAAAGACCTCACGATGCCGTACTCGGTCCCGGCCGAGTTTTCGGCGGCCGCCCGGAAATAATAGGTCGTGTTAGTCGAGAGTCCGGAAATGGTCTGGTTGAAGTTTCCGCTTGAAGACTGGCCAACCCGATTAGTCGAACGGTTCAAGCTTCCGGAACTCGTTCCCCACTCGAACCAGCGATCCGTATCCGTTGTACCGTTCGGGTCGAGATAGCCGTTCAAAGTGGCGGAATCTTCGTCAATGTTGGAAGCGCTTGAAGTGGTAACGTCGGGCAAATCCGAGGTCTGTTGTTGTCCGGCGTCCGTCCGGAATGACCTCACGCTGCCGTAGTCGGTCCCAGCCGAGTTTTCGGCGGCGGCCCTAAAGTAATAAGTTGTGCCGCCCGTAAGTCCGGAGATGTTTTCGTTAAAAGATCCGTCTGAGCTCTGACTGATACGGTTGGTTGAGCGGTTCAGATTTCCGGAACTCGTACCCCATTCGAACCACCGGGTCGTATTAGTCGAGCCATTCGTGTAAAGATAACCGCCAAGGGTGGCTGAATCTTCGTCCACGTTGGAGGCGCTGAAAGTGCTCACCGCCGGCTTATTTGAATCGGTCTGTTGCCCGGTATCCGTTCTAAAGGAAAGTACGTTTCCCTGAACCGTTCCGGCCGAGTTTTGGGCCACCGCTCTGAAGTAGTAGGTCGTATCCGCCGAAAGACCCGATATCGTTTCGTTGAAGTTCGAAGCGGACGAACCCTGGTTGGTCCGGCTGGTTGAACGGCTCAAGCTTCCCAAGCTCGTGCCCCACTCGAACCACCGAGCCGTGTCCGTCGAGCCATTTGGATTCACGTAACCGTTCAGGGTAGCGGAAGTTTGGCTGATATTGGAAGCGTTGGAAGTGGTAACGCTCGGTTGGCTTTGGGTTTGTGTAGAACCACTGGTTCTAAAAGACCTCGTGGTGCCGTAATCAACGCCAGCCGAGTTTTCTCCCGCCGCCCGGAAATAATAAGTCGTGTCCGCCGAAAGGCCGGAGATTGTTTCGGAAAAAGTCCCGTCCGAGCTTTGGCCGTTCCGGCTGGTTGAGCGGCTCAAATTAGTGGAACTCGTGCCCCACTCAAACCACCGCTCCGTGTCGATTGACTGGTTCGTGGCAAGATAACCGTTTAATGTCGCGGAAGTTTCACCGACGTTGGAAGCAGCGTATGTGCTCACAGCCGGCTTATTCGGGGTCGGCGCCGAATCCGTCCTAAATGAAAGGACGCTTCCGTATATCGTTCCGGCGGAGTTTCTGGCTGCGGCTCTGAAGTAATAAGTTGTATTTGCGGAAAGTCCCGCTATGGAATCGCTGAAATTAGAAGCCGAAGAACCTTGATTGTTGTGATTGGTTGAAAAATTCAGGTTTCCGGAACTCGTACCCCATTCGAACCAGCGGGTCGTGTCCGTCGAACCGTTCGGATTGACGTAACCATTCAAGGTAGCGGAGCTTTGAGAGATATTTGTAGCGGCGTTTGTGGTAGCCGACGGTTGGGAATCTTGGGGAGGCGTGGTGGATTTTGAAATTTGGAATTGAAGAACCACACTGCCTTGGGTATTCCAACCACCGGCAATATTTCCAACATTCAAACCGCTGCCGAAAATTTCCATGCCGTCCTGACCGTTCGGCAGAGTGTATTCCGAAAGCGATTGGTTTGGAAACCATTTCACCGAACCGGGAATGTAAGTAAGAGTTTCGTTCGAGGATATCGACACTGTTGTCGCGCCGGTTACGGTCGGGGCATTACTCGCTCCCACGCTTCCCGTGATTGTGAAAATATTGCTCGTGCCGGACGGCCGGTTGGCTCTGATTATCGTGTTCTCAGCCGTTACGCTTGAAGTGTTGTGGTAATAGATGGCAACACCGATAATTTGGCCCGCTTCGGCCGAAGTGTAGGTTGACCAATTGGTAGTCGAGTTCGGGTAGAGCGTGTAGTTTGCGGCTCTTACCGTCGGAAAGTCGGCAGAGTTGTTGTTAAAACTCGCCGAAGCGGCAAACCCCATGTTTGGAAACAAAAGAATTGCTCCCAACGCAAACGCACCGATTTTTATTAAAACCTTTTTTGTTTTTTTCATATATGTGTTTTTCATATTCATATTCGATTTAACGTGTTGGGCTAGGGTGCGGGCGGGTCGGTGTGACCTACCCGCACCCAGCCGTGTGCTACCTTCCGCCGAAAGGCAAGGAAATCGGTATCTTGATCCTCGCCCTATTCGGTGGGTTGACCGGTCCGCCTCCATCGATCGGGGGATCGGTCGGTTTGTCGTCCCCACCGAGGAAGTAGTCAGCGGCAGCGTAAATGGTTGCGCCGGCTACGGTCCCGATAAGGACTTTCTTGAGCCACCCGTCGCCCTCCTTCTTCACGACGATTTGAGGAGGCGGTTCCTCATGCGCCGTGGTGTCGGCGACGAGGATGACCGTTTGGCTGACGTACACCGGTATCGGTGACGTCGGCTCGACCTGCGGGGGCGTCGGTTCTACGGTGTCGTACGCGATGACGTTGCCGCAGCTTCCCGACAGGACGAACTTGTTCAAGTTCCTGTCGAAGAAGCAGGGTTCGCCGACGCCGAAGTGCCGTCGGAAGTCCCAGTCCAGCTTCCCTCTGAGAATTCGGGAAAGCTGGTATTCTCCCCTCGGACAGAGTCGTACCTCCAGACTGCG
This sequence comes from Candidatus Jorgensenbacteria bacterium, assembly GCA_043797305.1. Lineage (GTDB taxonomy): Bacteria > Patescibacteriota > Minisyncoccia > UBA6257 > GWB1-50-10 > CAZGHF01. Next base: position 1,135 of record JAZDPW010000025.1, on the reverse strand, counting down.
GAGGTATGCGACGAGTCCTGATATGTCCTCAATCTTCGCTTCCGGCAACGCTTGCCGGATCGCGGTGAGGATCTGAGCGGGAGTTGCGAGGAGTCGCGTGTCGTCGTCGTCTTCGATGGCTTCCGCCACCTCGGCCGGCGACATTGACTTCCTCCACATTGGGAACGCCTGTGCGGAGAGTGTCTCCGCGAACGTGACGATCACGAAACTCGCAACCGCCAACAGCTTGATCTTCTTCACGGAGCGCCCTCCCTGGGTAGAGAAAAGCGTGTCTTGTCTCGAGACGAGTTCTCGAGCTCTAATGAGTTGCTGCTTCCGATTATATAACGACACCCCTTAAGTGTCAAGCCCTAATAAGTCCCGTATTTCTGACCACTTTTTGTATACTTGCGGAGGGTAAGGAATCGAACAAAATTTTGTATTCACAAAATTTTCTAAAACCCAGCGGTTTTAGTATTTCCGCCACGGGAAAACTCCCGTTTTCCCGACCCCTTTCCCGTTCGAATCCTTGCCGAAGATATGCAAAAACATGTCTCTAGAAAGATATGTTTTTGCAAATTTGCGGAGGGTACAGGATTCGAACCTGTGAGGGGATTTCTCCCCAACCGCATTTCGAGTGCGGCGCGTTAGACCACTCTGCCAACCCTCCGTCCCCTCGAGAGGAATTGAACCTCTATCGGCTCGTTAGGAGTGAGCCGTTCTATCCGTTGAACTACGAGGGGTTTTAAGTATTTATAGTTTAAGTTGCCCGTGATGTAAAGTTTTGTTATTATCAATTTTATCCAACGCGCCCTTAGCTCAGTGGTAGAGCGTTTGCATGACACGCAAAAGGCCGGAAGTTCGATCCTTCCAGGGCGCACGGGCCTATAGTAAAGCGGTATTACGCATCCATGGCATGGATGAGTCCGGGGTTCGACTCCCCGTAGGTCCACATGAGCTTCAAACTTATAATCAAATACTACTGGCCGCACCTTGCGAAATACAAAAAGAGCAGCCTGCTCGTCTTTTTTTCTTACGGCGTGGCGGTGGCGGGAGGAGGCATTATAACTCCCATTCTGTACAAGCGGATTATGGACGTCGTGTCCACCGCCGCCGACCCGACGGCAGTGGGCGGGACGCTCGTCCACACCATGCT
>JAZDPW010000024.1:0-81929 GCA_043797305.1 Candidatus Jorgensenbacteria bacterium | reverse complement strand
GTCATCGATAGTAACGGCATGCTTCTTGCCGCCGGGGGCGAGAACGGAGAAATTTCTCTTCTCCGGCCCGACAAGGAAATGCCGCCCGGCGCCCCGGTTCACTGATGGACAAAATTTTCGCCGTTTGGAAGCCGAAAGGCCCGACTTCGCACGATATCGTAAACGAAGTGCGCCGGGCTACCGGCGAGCGCAGAGTCGGACACGCCGGCACGCTTGACCCCTTGGCCGAAGGAATATTGGTAATCGGCGTCGGCCGGGAAGCGACCAAAAAACTGCAGACCGTCGTTGAAAAGGAGAAAGAATACTTTGCCGAGATAAAACTCGGCGAGGAAAGCTCAACCGACGATGAGGCCGGCGACAAAAAGGCGTTCAAATTTTCCTTCCCGCCTTCCCAGGGCATGGTAAAGAGCACCCTTGAAAACTTCTTAGGAGAAATAGAACAAGTGCCGCCGCAATTTAGCGCCGTAAAAGTTCGCGGCAAACCCGCCCACCGCCGGGTTCGAGGGGGAGAAACGGTGGAGTTGAAATCCCGCCGCGTGAAGATTAGGGAAATAAGGTTTTTGAAATACGATTGGCCTTATCTTACGATTCGCGTTGTAACCGGTCCGGGCGTCTACATTCGGGCTCTGGCTCGGGATATCGGCCGGGAACTTAAGACCGGGGGCTACCTGAAGGGACTCGTAAGAACAAGAGTCGGGGAATATAGGAAAGAAAACGCGGTAGAAATATCAAAACTCAAACCGATTATTGAAAACTAAATCTGCCCTAGGTTTTAACCTAGGTTAAAACCTAGGGCAGACAAGAGCGGACCGGAAATAAGGTAAACGTGCTGGGAATTTCAAGGATTTCTGCGTATTATAAATACTAATGATTTGAAGCGTCTTTTCCGGTGAAGCTTTATGATGCGTCCGGCAAAATCCTCGCCCTAAAGCCGGCTGAGGCGAAATCCGACTGGATGACGACCGAATTCGTGTCTTACGAAGTAACACTCGAGTTTTCCGCTCCCGATACGGCTACCGGTACCCTGGTTCTCGAGAAAGACAATCCTTCGGGCTTGCCGGAGCACGCCGATTCGCTTTCAATCCCGATTAGATTCCGCTAAAAGGGCTGTTGATAATTCCCTTGACCTGAATTTAATCGATGTTAATATTTAGAGACCGATGAATACAACGGCAAATAAATTGAATAAATTAAACCTTTCGACCGGTTCCATTTTGTTTTTGGTCTACTTTTTTATTATCGTCCTTTTGGGACGAGGTCGGGAGGTTTTTATGGAAAAAATCAAGGCAGTTTAGGCGAAAATTCGTAAGTTGAAATCCAAAGAACCTCCCCGTCGGGGAGGTTCTTGTTTTTCTTGAGTTGAAAGTTGTCCGCTGCAATCCGTGAATAACTTTCAGACCGAGAAAGTTCATTAAAAAAGCACTGTTCTGTGGTCTGACAGCAGTTGCGTTTATAAATAGATGGACGAAAACACCCCAATCATCCCCAAGGAGGTCGCGTTATGAGTTTCGAGAGCAAAAATGGTTTCGCTGCCTTGGACGGAGAAGCGTGGGGCCCGGCGCAGGCCGCGTTGGGTCCCGTGGTGGAGAAGAGCGATATCCGCTCTTCTCTTAGCCCCTTCTTCGCCCTCTCGGAATACCGGGTTCGGTATCCCGATGCGATTATCCGGGCGCTCGGAGAGCTCTACATCGAGTACAACCGGGCGTTCGATCCGCTCATCGAGGCGAACCGGGAATGGGAAACCGACTATCGGTACTGCCGGCTTCCCGGTGGCTCGCCCGTGAACTTCGGTGTTCAGGTCGACATGGTCGGTCTGTCGTCGGACTTCCTCGCCACCGCATCCGAGATGAGCGTCGCCGAAGTGCGAGAAGTTCTGCGGGGAATGGTCTTCGAATTCGAGAATTCGCTGGCCATGTACCAACTTCTCGAGCGGATATTTGCGTGGAACGGCGAGGAGACGTTCTTCTGGCGCCAGTTCCGGACTTCGCTTGCCGAACTTCGGCAGAGGTTTGGCAAACCGATTGCACTCCTCGCGGTCACCGACGAGAAGTACAGGGCAATGCGGGAGTCGGAATTCGGCAAGGAGGAAGGCGAACCTCTCTCCGACGCCGAAGTCTTTGAGCTTTCCGGTTTCGACCGGTTCTTCGGTCCGGAAGATTTCCGGAAGCATCTCGAAGAGAACGGAGGCGAGTGCGGTTGCCTCTTGTATGCCCGTACCTCCGACCCTGTCCGGAAGCTTAAGAGGCCGGAAATCGAGGTCGAGCACCCGCTTCTCGGCGACTCCGGAGTGCGGCGGGTCATCAAGGCCCACACTCTCACCCTGAACGTCGATGCGCCCGGGATGGAGCATGCGAGGAGGATCAACGACACCAAGGAGTACATGCCTTCAATGGGTATGGCCTGCCCGATCGCGAGCGAGGAGGATTTTTACTCTCCGGAGTTCGCGAGGCACGTGGCGGAAGGGAAGTCGTATGCGGAGTTCGAAGACGGTTCTCGCCTGTCCTTCGGTATGAGACGATACCTCGTTTCGTGCGGGGTAAGCGTCGGGGAAGTGGAAGCAGGCCGGGTGTTTCTCCGCTGCAAGCCCATGAAAGGTACTTACGGGTGCTACGGGCATGTGAGCGGAGCGCTTTCGGACCGGGACTTCCGCTCCGAGCTTCGCCGGAATCTCAAGAAGCGCGGCTCCTACGTTATTCAGGTGGAGCTCTCGCTTCCAGTGGTGTGGAACGAGACCGAAGGGAGAGGGTACAACTTCATCGACCGGAACTTCCTCTCTCTCACCAACGGAGCGCCTCGGTTCCTGGGCGGTCTCCGGTCGCTCATGCCCCTCGACTCTGTGGAGGCGGAGAAAGGCAGGAACCACGGTTCGAAGTCCACGGTCTGTGCGGAAATCGAGCCCTGACTTTCGTCCAGCCTACAGCACGGGGCCGTGCGCTCACTTTACGAGCGCACGGCCCCACTCATTTTTACAAGCGTATTGAAAGCGAAGAAAAACTGCCTTAGTATGAATTCATTGTTTTTATGTTGAAAAAAATATTGCCTCTGGCAAAAAAATTGATTTCGATGAAATCGACGCCGGATGACAGGGAGGCTTTAGAAAAAGCATTGAACCTTGCTCTGTCGGACCTGAAAGGATACACGGTCGAGAAGTTCGAACGCAGAGGCGTGAAAAGCGCCCTTATTTACAATACGCCCAAGAGGCCGAAAAAATTCAAAGTCATATTAAACGGCCACCTGGATGTGATTCCGGGTAAGGAAAACCAATATCTGCCCCGGATAAAAGGTAACCGGCTATACGGGGTCGGTTCCATGGATATGAAAGCGAATGTGGCTTGCCTCATTGCCGTCTTTAAGGAGGTCGTGAAGAAAATCGATTATCCGCTCGGGTTGCAGCTTGTAACCGACGAGGAAGTGGGAGGGTTCGACGGCACGAAATATCAGATAGAAAAAGGAGTCGGGGCTGAGTTCGTTATTGCCGCAGAAAGTACCGACTTCAACATTAAAAACAAGGCAAAGGGAATTCTTTGGGCAAAAGTTTCGGCAAAAGGAAAAACGGCTCACGGCGCCTACCCCTGGCGGGGAGAAAATGCGATTTGGAAAATCAGCGAGTTCTTAAAAAACCTGGAGAGTCACTATCCGGTCCCCGAAAAAGAGAAATGGGTCACTACCGTGAACGTGGCGAAGATCGGTACGAATAATAAGGCTTTCAATAAAATACCCGACGATTGCGAAGTTTGGCTCGACGTGCGTTACGTTCCGGAAGAAGGGGGAGAAATCGTCGGTAACCTAAAGAAGATTCTTCCCAAAGGTCTAAAGTTGGAAGTTTTAGTAAAGGAACCGGCGCTTGCAACGGACGCCAAAAACCCTTACCTCCGGCTCCTAAAGAAAAAGACGGAAGAACTCACGAAAAAGCGGGTGAATGTGCTTTCCGCAAACGGCTCTTCGGACGCAAGACATTTCACGCTTGTTGGTTGTCCGGGAGTCGAATTCGGACCGGTCGGCGGGGGAATAGCGAGCGACGAAGAATGGGTCGATATTCCCAGTTTGGAAAAATACAGTCGCATCCTCGCGGATTTCTTGGTCAGTCTTTCAATTTCCCCAAAGGTCCGTTAATATCTAAAAAATGCCCGGCCTGTCGGTAGGCAGGGGCCTATGGTCTAGTGGCATGACGCGACATTCGCATTGTCGAGACGCGAGTTCGATTCTCGCTAGGTCCACCAAATTTGATTTGCCGAAGAAGTTGCCTCGGGGCGGAGTTTATCCTGACGAAGGAAGGACTCTTCGGCATTGGTTTTCGCCAAGAAATTCCAGGGGGTTTTGAAAAGGCGATTGCAAAGTTGACATAAATTTAATTCCTTGCTACACTTTAGCATAGTAAAGCGTATGAAAGAAGTCAAGAACAAACATAATAGGTGGATAAACCAAGATACGGACGCCCTTTTTGGAGTTATTCTTAAATTAAAAGACGTTGACGAAGCTCGTCGATTTTTCAGGGACTTGCTCACCGAAAAGGAGTTAGTGGAACTCGGTCAAAGGTGGAAGGTGGCTCGAATGTTGGCGAAGCGAATGCGCTACACCAAAATTGCACAAGAAACCGGAATGAGTTCTACCACTATTGCCCGAGTTCATAAATGGCTCAAAAAGGGCATGGGTGGTTATAAACTTATCTTGGAAAGGTTGAAAGAGAATCGCTAAATTTTTTTGTCCACGTCGCTTTATTAAACTAAAGTAATCATATGAAAAAATCATCAAGAAAACTACAAATCGGAGTAATGGGTTCTGTCGCCGATCTCAAATACTCAAAAAAATTTGAGAAACTGGCGGAAGAAATCGGATATTGGGTTGCCAAAAATGGAGCATCTCTGATTTTTGGCGCGGAAAAAGATTACGATTCTCTCTCGACTGCCGCCTGCCGCGGGGCAAAGAAGGCCCGCGGTCTTACTATCGGCGTAACTTATGGAAAAGGTTTTGATATTTTTGAGAAAAAGAATGTTGATGTCGTTATTGCAAGCGGGCTTGAACGCGGCGGCGGCAGAGAGCTAACTCTTGTTTTAAGTTGTGATGCTATAATTGCGCTGAACGGCGGCTCTGGAACGCTCACAGAAATTGCTATCGCCTATCAAGCAAATATCCCTATTGTGGTAATAAAAAATACTGGAGGTTGGAGTGAAAAACTTGGAGGCCAATATCTTGATAGCCGAAACAGAATAAAAATTGAAGTTGCCAAAAATCCTAAAGAAGCAGTTGATCTCGCTGTTAAGTTGGGAAGGCAAAAATATGGCACAAAAAAATAAAATCACAATTATTTCTACATTCGCTACCGATCAGCTTGTTAGTGAAAACGGCTTCATCATTGATAAGCAAAATGGCGGGCCTGCTTTTTATCTGAATCGGGCTCTAAAAAATGAAGGGGTGTCTTTCGCCATGAAAACCGGACCCAAAATGAAAGTCCAAATTTTAATAACAAGAAAAGGAGAATTTGGTAGAGTCCTCAAAAGACCTACTCAAAAAGGGGTTCGGTTTTCTCAAATCAAAACGCCCCTTTTGCTTATTTCTTCCGTACTCGATGAGTTCGATTTAATGAATTTATCTACATTCAAAGGCAGAGTATTTTTGGATGTTCAAGGTTATGTCAGAAATGGTGATGATTTTGGGAAGAAAAAATTTTGGAAGCCGAATAAGGAAGTTTTTGCAAATATTTTTTGCCTCAAAGGTACAAAAGAGGAATTACAAAATATGCCGAAGCAATATGTAGAAGCTCAAAAACAAAAACTTTTGTTAATCACAGATGGCAAACTAGGATGTGAAATTTTTGCTTTCGGTAAGCGTCACACCATTAAACCATCGAAAATCATCACAAGCAAAAATACGATAGGAGCTGGCGATACATTCTTTGCTTACTTTGTATTGCGTTATGCAAAAACAGCGAAAGTTCTTGATAGCGCAAAATATGCCGTGAAGAAAACTTCGGCGTTTCTTTCCGCCCAAAATAAGCACCATCACAATCAACTCTTCCTGGAAGAGATTGGTTGTGGTTAGCGGTGTTAAATATTTTTTGCACTCCTCCGCGTTCAATCTTTTCCCAGAAGGGATTTTTTATTTCTGGGAAGGGAGAGTTCTTTAACAAACACAAAAAGGAGGAAGTCATGGACAAGCCATATGTCGTGTCAGCTGACATCTACTCGCTGATGGAAAAGTGGGCAACGCAACACAGCTTCGTGTTGCCCGCGAGAGAATTCTTCTCCCAACTGCGGGGAGAATTCTCGGACTACATGTGCCGCATTTTTTCAAACTTCGAGTTTGTCTCGGAGGATGAAATTTCTCGCGGTCTTGCAAAATTGGTCTTGGGGAGCGGTCTGCCCGCGCTATCGCTGGATCGCGTCTACTTTGAGAGCGAACTCAATATTGAAATCGCTCGCTTGGTGGACAGAGATGGAAAGGCGCGTGGACTAGGCCATCGTGCTGGAACGCCGCCACTCGCTCAACAAATCAGGCGGTTGCAGATGAGCGGTGTGCGCGAAGTGGTGGTTGTAGATGATGTGGTTTTCACTGGTGCGCTTCTTGAGAGAATCATCGAATTACTCTCAAGAATACACATTCGTGTGCCGCTCATCTGCGCCGGTATCGGAATCGTCGAGGGAATCAATCGCATCAACGGCACGAAGCGAGAGATCCGTTGCGTTCGCACTTACGATGAAGTTATTGACGAAGTGTGCGAACGCGATTTTTACCCCGGCGTGCCGCTCTCGGGACGGCTTCTCGTTGGCGGCGACAACGTCGGTGTTCCGTATCTCCTTCCGTTCGGCAAGCCGGAAAGTTGGGCGTCCATCCCCTCCGAACAGGCAATGGGTTTCTCGCGTTTCTGTCTTCATCAAACGGCAACTCTGTTTGATGAAATCGAGCGGTACTCCGGCAGACCGATTCTTTGCCGAGACCTCGGCCGGAAAGTTGTCGGGTTGCCGATGGACGGAAGGCCCTACGCGGATGTTCTTCACAAAATCCTCTAATACGAGGTGGCCGATTGGTGTAACAACCGATCGGTCTTTTTCTTTTGAATTTTCTCTGCTAAAATTCATCTGCAATCGCCTTTTCAGAAATTCGCCCGGGCGTCCCGCCGGAGCGCCTGCCCGCCGAAGCCTTGGCGCAGGCGGGAAGCGGAGACGGTCAGTTCCGTTCAAAATGGGTTCTGACTTTTTCAAACAAACACTACAAAATCCACTGCGTTAATATATACGTATGAAAAAGTACCAGGAAGAACTGGATAAGTGGTTTAAGGAAAACGATTGGAAGTACTGGTCGCCTTTGTCGATTTTGGCGCGACTTTATGAGGAATGTGGCGAGTTCGCGAGACTGGTCAATCACCTCTACGGCGACAAGCCGAAAAAAAGCGACGAGAAAGAACAGGAACTGGAAGAAGAAATCGGGGACATTATTTATACTCTCATTTGCTTCGCAAACTCTAACAATATCGATTTGGACAAAGCCGTAAGAAAAAGTTTCGATAAAGTCATTAAACGCGACAAGAATAGATACGGCGGAGAAAAGAAGTAATGCTTAAATAAAACTTCAATGGGTTTAAGTGAAATCATCGTTGTTGTTTTGGGACTCGTTCTCTTCGAGACGATTTCGAGCATTGACAACGCTGTTGTTAACGCTGACGTCCTGGTCGGCATGTCGGAAAAATGGCGGCGCTGGTTCCTGTTTTGGGGGATTCTGTTTGCCGTTTTCGTGGTCCGCGGCATTCTGCCGCTTCTCATCATTTATTTATCGACACCCGGCATCGGCATCGTTGACGCGTTTACGGCAACTTTTCAATCGGGCGGGGAAGCGGCCGAAGTTATTGAGCGCCAGGCACCGGTTTTACTTGCCGGCGGCGGCGTTTTCCTGATTTTCCTTTTTCTCCATTGGCTTTTCATCGAAACCAAGAAATACGCTTTCTTTCTCGAACGCCACCTTCACAAGCACTACCATTTTTGGTTTTACGCCCTTGCTTCAATCATTTTGCTCGTAATCGTCTGGTCGACGATAAAAACAGACCCCTTAATCTCGCTCGGCGCCGTTATCGGCTCAACGGCGTTTTTTATTGTGAGCGGTTTTAAGAAAAACGCCGAAGAAAAGGAAAAAGAACTGACGGAGGGGCGTATGACCGACATCAGCAAGATTCTTTATTTGGAGCTCATTGATATGGCGTTCTCAATCGACGGTATCCTCGGCGCTTTCGCTTTCACCCTCTCCGTGCCGCTTATTCTTATCGGTAACGGGCTCGGCGCGTTTATAGTCCGGTATTTCACGATTCACGGAGTTAAAACCGTAAGGAAATACGCTTATCTCAAAAACGGCGCGATGTATTCGGTGGGATTTTTGGGATTAATAATGATTTTCGAAAGTTTCGGGCTCCACATTTACTCTTGGGTGCCGCCCCTTGTCACCTTTCTCGTCGTTGGTTTGTTTTTCTACCTTTCCAAAAAGGAAATGCAGATGCAGCACGTTATAAGCGCGTAGGGGAAAGAATTCCGGCCGGGCGGTGTGCTATCATAAAAAATAATGACAACCGGCGTTCTGGAACTTGCGATTGTGGTGCTTGTGGCGGCCATCTTGGGGATTCTCGCCAAAGCGCTGCGCCAGCCGGTAATTTTGGCCTATCTCGCCGCCGGAGTTTTAATCGCTTATTTCGATTTTTTCAATCTTGCCGACAAGGAAACTTTCCAAGTCTTTTCCGATTTGGGAATAATGTTTCTTTTGTTTCTCGTTGGTCTTGAGTTGAACTACTCGTCTCTCCTCGTTTCCGGCAAGGCGGTGGTCCTCGTCGGTTTGGGCCAAATTATTTTCACTTTCCTCATTGGGTTTTTAATCGCGGGCCAGCTGGGATTTGGTTACCTGCCGGCCGCCTATATTGCGACAGCGCTCACTTTTTCGAGCACGATTATTATCGTTAAGCTCCTGTCGGACAAAAAGGACTTATCGAGTTTGTACGGCCGGATAAGCATCGGCTCCCTTTTGATTCAGGACTTCGCGGCGGTTTTGATTTTGATTATTTTGGCCGGCGTTGAATCCGGCGGCAGTTTTGCCGTCAGCACTCTGGTTTCTGCCGTTTTGAAAGGCCTCGTCCTCTTTGCAGCGGTCTTTTGGCTCTCCAGGCGGTTTTTCCCCTGGCTTTTCGACAAGATTGCTCGTCACGAAGACCTCCTTTTCATTGTGAGCCTGGCTTGGGTATTTCTTTTTGCCGGGGCCGTTTCCAAAGTCGGCCTTTCGATTGAAATTGCCGGGCTTCTGGCCGGTTTTGCTCTTGCCAACTCATCGGAGAATTTCCAAATCGCGAGCCGGGTTCGGCCCCTGCGGGACTTTTTCATCCTCATTTTCTTCGTAATCCTGGGTTCTTCAATTGTTTTTACGAGTTTCGAGGGTCTCACCGTCCCCATTATTGTTTTATCCCTCTTCGTTTTAATTGGTAACCCGCTTATCGTCCTTGTCATCATGGGGCTTTTGGGTTATCGGAAGCGGACAAGCTTCTTGTCGGGCGTGACCGTCGCTCAGATTTCGGAGTTCAGTTTGATTATCGTCGCCCTGGGATTCAAAGTCGGCCACATCGGCGAGAACGTTGTCGCGCTCGTTACCGCCGTAGGCATTATTACCATCACTCTCTCGACTTACCTTATTCTGCACGCCGAGAAAATTTTCAAAGTAATTTCAAAACCGCTTTCGATTTTTGAACGCAAGAACGCAAAAGAAGAAGGAGCTGAGGAAAAATTCGAAAAAATGATTGTTCTTGCTGGCGTTGGCCGGACCGGCCGGAGCATTGCCCAAAACCTTCCCAAGGACAAGCTTCTTGTCGTTGACTTCGACCCCGAAGCAGTCGCTTCCCTGAAACGCCACGGTTTCGATGTCTTACTCGGTGATATTGCCGACCCCGAAATTATCGAAAAGGCGAATTTGGCAAATGCAACTTTGCTTGTTTCAACCAGTCCAGATTTTGAAAGCAGCGTCGTTCTGCTTAAGGAAATGCGGAAACTACCGCGCCGGCCGAAAGTGATTGTTCGGGCAAGAACCGAAAGGGAAACGGAGGCGCTCTATGAGGCCGGCGCCGATTATGTTCTTCTTCCCCACTTTACCGCCGGTCAGTATTTGGGGAAAACGATTGCCATTGACCCGGAAATGAAAATGTTGGACCAGCTTCGGGAGCGGGACAAGTCACTTCTTGAAAAGGTCAGCCACGAAATTTAACGTAGAGCGCGGCGGTGATGCCGCCAAGCGTGTCAATTATTAAGTCCGATAGGGTATCAAGCGGCGGTCCCTGGAAATTCACCGAATAATATCGTTCAACCGCGAATTCGAAAACTTCCCAAGCCGCTCCGGCCGCAAAAATGATTAGAATCATCGGTAGCAGAAATCCTTTGAAACCGGAAACTTTCTTGAAGAAAGGGAAAATAGCAAGAACGGCAAGGGCAAGCCAGGCGCCGCCGGCAAAATGGACGATGATGTCAAGGAAGAAGTAACGGTCGTACCCGTCATAAAACGAACCGAGAATATGACCCAAAATCAGGACCAAACCTACGGCAATTAACTCCTTTTCAAGCCCTTTTTGCCTGTGGAAATGTTTGTTTTCCATAACAATCGCGATTGTTTATAATAATAGCAAAGCATTAAAGCTAAAAGGTCGATTGTAAACGACAAATGACTAATGACAAGTAACTTGTCGTTAGTTATGAGTCAAAAGTCATAAGTTATTGATTATGGTTATCCAAGATTGGGTATCGGTTATTGTGGGATCCCTGCAAGACCTTTGGGTCGCGGCAGTCGGCGTTTTGGGCGACATCGTGGGCGCGCTTATCGTGCTCATCGTCGGTCTTATCGTCGCTTCCGGCTTGGGAGCTTTGGTTGAGAGAATAATCGCGGCTGTCAAACTCGACAGACTTCTTACGAGCTTAGGTATCGAGGAATACTTCGAGAGAGCAGGCCTTTCCATAAACAGCGGCAAATTCCTGGGGCGGTTGGTTTACTGGTTTTTGGTGGTAGTCTTCCTTTTGGCGGCTACTGACATTCTTGGCCTCTTTACTCTCTCCAGTTTCTTGAGAGACATTGCGACCTTTATCGGCAGGAATGTGATTGGAGCAGTCCTTATAATGCTGGCGGCCGTTGTGGTTGGTAATTTCCTTCGCCACGTCGTCAAAGCGTCCGTAAAGAGCACCAAACTTCACGGAGCGAGCTTTTTGGCTACGCTTACGTGGTGGGCGATTGTTATCTTCGGATTCTTTGCGGCTCTGTCCCAGCTCGGTATTGCCGTTTCCATCCTTAATTCCATCGTGACCGGGTTTGTAGCGATGCTCGCCATTGCCGGCGGTATTGCTTTCGGCCTGGGTGGTAAGGATTACGCGGTGCATCTCATCGGTAAGTTGAGAGAGCACACGGAAAGGTAGCTCGAGCTATTGTTTGTTTAAAGAACCCCGCCTGTCCATGAACAGGCGGGGTTTGCGTTTTTTAAGGAGTGCTGGTATATTTCGTTCTATGTTCGCGATTATTGAAACAGGAGGCAAGCAATATAAAGTCGCCCCGGGCGACAAGTTGAAAGTGGAAAAGCTTGAAACCGGGGACGGCGAGATTGTGGTTTTTGACAAAGTTCTCTTCAAGGGCGACGGTAAGAATGCGGAAATCGGCTCGCCTTATATCCTAGGCTCCAAAGTGGAGGCGAAGGTTGCAGGGAGCGGCCGGAGCAGGAAGAAAATCGTTTTTAAATACAGCTCGAAGACCCGCCGGCGCGTGAAAAACACTCACCGCCAGTATTACACCGAGGTGGAAATCACCAAGATTTCCTAAATAGTCGGGAAAACCATTCCCTCCCTCTTGCGGAGTTTAATTCCGTCTCTCAAGCGCTTGCGAGAGGGTTTCTTCGTCGGCGAATTCTATTTCGCCGCCAGTGGGGATTCCCCGGCCAAGACGGGTGATTTTTAGGGCGTAACCCTCAAACTCTTTGCGAAGGAGGTCGGAAGTGAAATTTCCGAAAACGGTCGGGTTTAAGGCCAGAATTATTTCTTTCGCTTTTCCATTAAGGTCGCGCTTGATTCTTTCTTTCAGGTGCTTGATTCGGAGTTTGTGGGCGCTGCCCAAACCTTCCCTTTCGTTCAACTCGCCGATTATAAGATACTGCCCCTTGAAATTTCCGGTCTTTTCAATCGACAAAAGGTCGGTATCTTTCTCTAAAACTGCAATGAGGCTCTTGTCCCTTCTGGGGTCGGAACAAATCGGGCAGAGGTGACCGCCGCTTTTCAAAAAGAAACAATTCGGACAGCGGCTTATTTTTTTCAGGTCGCCCAAGGCGTCTTCCAGTTCTTTCAGGCTGTTTTTGTCCAGGCTGGAAAGGTAAAAAGAAAGCCGCGTCGCCATCCGGGGGCCGATGGCGGGGAGTTTGGAAAAAACCTCTATGAATTTTTTAATCGGCTCCGGCAACATTTACTCTTCCAAGATATGTTTCGTGTCGATGTTTCGGAAAGTTACTTTCTCCTGGTCGAATCGGAGTTTTACGGTGCCCAGGGGCCCGTTCCGGTGTTTGGCGATAATTACCTCCACTATGTTTTGGTCTTCTTCCGGCACGTCGATTGAACCGCGGTCTTTGCGGTAGAGGAAAAGCACGACATCGGCATCCTGTTCGAGCGAGCCGGATTCCCGCAAATCGGAGAGGCGGGGGACTTTGCCTTCTCTTTGTTCAACCCCTCTCGAAAGCTGAGAAACGGCGAGAATGGGAATAGAAAGTTCCCGGGCAAGCGATTTCAGGCCCCGGGAAATTTCGGTAACCTGGTGAACCATGCTGTCCGAATCGGTTCGCGGCCGGATAAGCTGGAGATAATCGATGACGAGCATATCAAGCCCGCGCTCAACCTGGAGGCGCCTTGCCATTGACCGCATCTGAAGAATGTCCGGCGAAGGCGTATCGTCGATAAAGAGGTTCGTTTTGGAAATTTCGTCCAGCGCCTGCTGGATCAAGGCAAACTCTATTTCGTCGTTCAAACGGCCGGTCCGGAGGCGCCAGAGCGGGATTTGGGCCTGAGCCGCAATCAGGCGGTCGATTATCTGGTCGCGGGACATTTCGAGCGAAAAGACGCCGACCGTGTGCCCGTGGAGGGTGGCTTGTCTTGCCACATCGAGGGCGAAAGTAGTTTTTCCGAAAGAAGGCCGGGCGCCGATGATAATGAGGTCCGATTTTTGGAAGCCGGAGAGGATATTATCAAGGCTGTTGAAATAAGTCGGGATTCCCCGGAGAGTTTTACCTTCGCCGCGGTGGAGATTTTCCAGCCGTTCGTAGGCAGTGGTCAATTCGTCTTTTACGTGGATGAATTTCTGGGCCTTGGAGCGGCTGGAGATGTTGAAAACTTTTTCTTCAACCCTGTCCAAAAGCGATTCGAAGTCTTCCTGGTCGAGGGCTTGCTCGTTTATCTCCGATGAGGCCCTAATAAGGTCGCGACGGACCCGGTTTTCCCGGACGATGCTGGCATAATGATCTACGTGAGCGGAGGTAGGGACGACGCTCACCAGTTCCGAAAGATAGTCGGCGCCGCCGATTTCGCCCAGCTTTTTCTTTTCCTTGAGGCGGGTGGAAACGGTCAAGATATCAATCGGTTCGCCTTTCTCGAAAAGCTCCACTGCGCATTCGTATATTTCCTGATGGTGGGGATGATAAAAATCCGAAGGCTCCAAGGTGTCCACGATTTTAAGAATCGCGTTTTTATCAATGAGAACCGAACCTAAAACCGAGCGTTCGGCTTCAAGGTCCTGCGGCGGAACTTTTATCTTGTCTTTAGCCATACGAATTTTGTCTGATGGGGAAAATTAGCGGCCCTAAGGGCGTGTCTTCCACTTCATATCCTAACACCCGGATTCTTTTTCTCAAGGCGTCGGCCTGCGTAAACTGTTTATTGGCTCTGAATAACTCCCGCTTTTCGATTAATTTCCTTATTTCCGCGGGTATTTTTGGAGCGATTCCGTGTTTACCAAACCCGAGTCCCAAAACCTTGTCGAACTCC
This sequence comes from Candidatus Jorgensenbacteria bacterium, assembly GCA_043797305.1. Lineage (GTDB taxonomy): Bacteria > Patescibacteriota > Minisyncoccia > UBA6257 > GWB1-50-10 > CAZGHF01. The sequence continues at coordinate 67,917 of JAZDPW010000024.1, read as the reverse complement.
AGGGTTAAAAAAATCTTCTCAGCGAGACTTATATCTTCGGCGTTAATTACCGAATGCAGGATAGCAAGCGCGCCGGGAGTGTTTAAATCGGAGTTTATTGCCGACTCAAATTTATTCTTGTATTCCTCCGCTTTCTTAGGCAGTGCAAATTTTCCAGGATCGTCGCCCTGTCTTATCGCAAAAGCAGTGATGGATTGATAAATGCTCTTCAATGCTTTAGCCGCATTTTTCAAACTTTCCCAGTCAAAGTTTAATCCCTTTCTGTAGTGCGTGTTTAAAACCAGATAACGGAATGCGAGAGGGTTGTATCCTTTATATTCCATATCCTTGAGCGTTATGAAATTACCCTCGGATTTCCCCATACGTTTTTTGTTTATTATCAAAAATTCCCCATGCATCCATATTTTTGCGAGCGGTTTTCCGTAAGCGGCTTCTGACTGAGCAATTTCGTTTTCGTGGTGGGTTCCGATGTGGTCGACTCCGCCGGTGTGAATGTCGAACGGTTGGCCGAGGAATTTGCGGGAAATCGCCGAACACTCGATGTGCCAGCCCGGGAACCCTTCACCCCATGGCGACTTCCAGTACTGGAGATGGTTTTTAAAACGACCGGCGAGCTTAAACCAAAGAGCGAAATCAGCCGCATTTTTTTTCGCAGGATCGTCAATTACTTCTTTGCGAGCTGATTTTATTTTTTCTTTCAGCGACTGCCCGGAGAGCTTTCCGTAGTTTTTGAATTTGGTCACATCAAAGTAAATCGCTTGCGGGGTTTCATAAGCGTAACCCTTTTTTAAAAGCTCTTTTATGAGCGACTGCATCTCTTTTACGTACTTGGTTGCGGGAGCAAGGGCGGGCGGTCGTTTGATGTTCACCTTCTCGAGGTCGTTAAGAAAAGCGCGGGTGTAAAAAGCCGCTACTTGTGCCGGCGTTTTCTTTTGAGCTTTGGCGCTTTCTTCGATTTTATCGCTGCCCGTGTCGACATCCCCGGTTAGGTGTCCGACATCGGTTATGTTCATTACTCTTTTCACGTCATAGCCGTTCCACCGAAGAGTTTTTTCTAAAACATCCTCAAAAATGAAAGTTCGGAGATTTCCTATGTGGGCGTAGTTGTAAACCGTTGGGCCGCAGGTATACAACCCGACGTAACTTTTGTTAATCGGCTTGAAAACCTCTTTTTTCCTGGAAAGAGAATTATATAATTTCATTATCTGGACCAGTTCAAAATGATGTCGTCGATTCTCGGCGTCAAACTTTGCGCCGTGTCGGATTCGAGAATCACCCGGTAGCGGAGATAACGATTGTCTTTTATCCAATCGCGGTTGCAGCCGGAAATTTGAATCGTGCTGTCCGGCCCCGGACAAGAACTGCCGAAATATTGATTGGTATCGCCCGAGCCGTCACAGGCCGCATCCGGTCCCCAGAAATTCCAGGGGCCGCTCGAATTTTCGGAAACGGCAATTTGGAATTTGACGCAGGTGCCGGCCGGTTGCACTCCTTGCCAGAGGATGCTGTTTAAGGTGGCGCCCCCCACGACCTGAGTGTCGAAAATCGAAGACTCCAATGTACCGGTGAGTTCTCCCGCCCGCCAGCTTGTCTCAACTTTGTAGTTGGAATCGGCGCAGACACCCGGGTTGGCGCAATTGAAACTTACCCAGCCGTCAACGTCGCTCCAGGCGTAACCGTTAAAAAGGCCGTTCGCGTCAATCGTTACCCGGTAGTTGGAACTGGCGCAAACGCTTGAGGCATCTTCGGTGCCGCTGCCGTCACAATTGCCGTCGCCGCACCAAAAGCTTACCCAGCCGATGGAATCATTCCAGCCGCAGCCGGAAAGACTGCCGGAGCCCGACGGGTTGGTGACCTTATAATTGGAAGTACCGCAGATGTTGCCCAAGGGGCTTGTCGCGCAATCAAGCGATATTTCGCCGACCGAGGAGGAAGCGTAGCCGGAAATAGTGGACGTTCCCACGTCGACGTTGTGGTAATAGTGAAAATCCCACCACTCGCTTATGTCCGACCAGGCGTATTTGTTGGTGGAGCTGATATCGGTGCCGGGATTGTCGTCGGCCGCCGCTCTTTGGATTTCCTGGAAGCCCAAGTAGGCGCTAATTGTTAGAGCCGCCGAGAAAAGGAAGATAAAAAGCAGTTTCTTTGGCATTGATTAAATTATACCAATTCCCGGTTGAGGGCGGGTTTGCGGCGGGATATACTTTTGTTATGTGGGGGATTAAGCATACCCTCGTTGCGGCCGTTTTTCTTATCTTGGGGTTTCTTATTGCCGGCAATACCGATGTCGTTACCCGGACGTTTTTCCCCGAAGAAAAGATGATTGCCCAAATTTCCTTGAGCGGCAAAAGCGAAGAAGCGGCGGAAAAAAAGAAAACGGTAAGTTCGGAAGAGTTCTCTAAAACAAAAACCTGTTCTTTTATTAATTCTATAAGTCCCATAGACCTTACAGGTCCTATTATTTTTAACGAAGTCGCCTGGATGGGTGGTAAAGAAGATTTTTCGAACGAGTGGATTGAACTCAAAAATATCGGCGGGCGGGCGGTTGATATTTCCGGCTGGCAGGTTTTGGACAAGGACGAGCAGATAAAAATTATTTTTTCCGCAAACGAAATAGATTCAGGAGAATTCTTGGTTCTCCGGCGCGACGAAGATTTTAGCGGCAACTTGAGAAACAGCGAAGAGGGTTTGCGGTTGTTCGACGATGAGTGCAACTTAATCGACGAAGTACTCGCCGCTCCCGACTGGCCGGCCGGCGACAATAAAAACAAATTTACGATGGAGCGAGCGGGTAAGGATTTTTCATGGTACACCGCAAGCGTTGCCGGTGGTACGCCCGATAAGGAAAATTCCGCGCCTTCCTCAGGTTCGGTTTCCCAAGAAGTTAAAACTTCCGAAGTTGAAAGCAACGTTTCGGAAGTCGAACTTCCGAAAAGCGAAGCGGTGGGCATTTTAATCAGCGAAATTATGGTCGGAACGGCGGAAAATTCAAAATACGAATTCGTGGAACTCTACAATCCCGGTTCCTTGGCCGTGGACATGACTGGGTGGAACATAAAGAAGCGGAGCTCGACCGGCAGCGAGTCAAGTTTTGTGGTCGCAAGCCGCCTGGAGGGGAAAACCATCGGGGCGAACAGATATTTTCTCATCGTAAACCCGGTCGGCTGGCCGGGGACTCCGTCGCCGGACCTCGAATGGCCGGCTTCCTATGCTTTGGCTTATGCCGAAAACGGTCTTTACCTATATAAGAGTGATGGGACTGTTGCCGATTCGGTTTTTTGGACGGAAATTCCCAAGGGCTCGAGCTTGGAACGTTCGTCCTGGGAAGAAAACCGGTTCGAAGTCCAATCCGCGCCCACTCCCCGGAGCTCAAAATAGACAACGCTGTCAAGTTATGTCGTTTTGGGGAGTTATCAACACTTGCGGTCTTACCCCCACCCCCTCCATAATGAGGGAGGTCAACCCCCATTTTTTTTCTTAATATGTCGGAAATAAAAAACCCAACAATCAGTGTTTCCAAAAAAGTCGCCGCCGATTTCGGTTTTAAAATTAAAAGATTTTTTACGAAAAAAGACGTTCACCCTTACGATGAGATAAATTGGGTGAAGCGCGCCGCTCAAGTCGGCAAATTCGAGCAAAAAGACGTTGAATTTCCCGATTTTTGGTCGGAAAACGCCGTAAACATCACCGCCTCCAAATATTTCCGCGGAAAACTGAACACTCCCGGGCGCGAATGGAGCGTGAAGCAGATGATAAGCCGGGTGGCGAAAACGATTCGCGGTTGGGGAGAGAACTTCGGTTATTTCGAAACGAAAGCTCAAGCCCAAATTTTTGAAGACGAACTTGTTTACCTTCTCGTCACTCAAAAAGCTTCTTTCAACTCGCCGGTTTGGTTTAATGTCGGCGCCAAAGAAAATCCGCAGTGCGCCGCTTGTTTTATTCTCTCGGTTGAAGACGACATGTATTCCATTCTCGATTGGATTAAAACCGAAGGGATTATTTTCAAAGGCGGTTCCGGTTCGGGTATCAACGTTTCACCGCTCCGTTCGAAGCGCGAACTTCTCTCCGGCGGTGGTTCTTCTTCCGGTCCGATTTCTTTTATGCGCGGCGCCGACTCGGTTGCCGGCATGATTAAATCCGGCGGCACTACTCGTCGCGCCGCCAAGATGGTGGTGATGAACATCGACCACCCCGACGTATTGGATTTCATTCGCTGCAAAGCCGAAGAAGAAAAGAAGGTCAAAGCGCTCATGGAAGCCGGTTATGACATGAGTGACTTGAACAACGAAGCTTGGAATTCAATTCAGTTTCAGAATGCCAACAACTCCGTTCGCATCACCGACGATTTCATGAAAGCGGTTGAGAAGGACGGTGACTGGCAAACCCGTTTTCGGCTCTCGGGAGAAGTTGCCGAAACCCGCAGAGCCCGCGAGTATCTTTCGGAAATCGCCCAAGCCGCTTGGGAGTCCGGCGATCCGGGCGTTCAATTCGATACGATTATAAACGACTGGCATACCTGCCCCAATTCCGGCCGGATTAACGCTTCCAATCCCTGCAGCGAGTATATGCATCTCGACAACTCCGCTTGCAACCTGGCTTCCATTAATCTTTTGAAATTCTTGAATGCCGACGGCACTTTCAACGTCCGGGAATTCGAGCAGGCGGTTCGCGTCTTCATTCTTGCCCAGGATATTATCGTTGACGGTTCAAGCTATCCCACCGACAAAATCGCCAAAAACGCCCGCGATTTCAGGGAATTGGGCTTGGGTTTTGCCAATCTGGGGGCGCTTCTTATGACCAAGGGCTTTGCCTACAATTCGGATGAAGCTCGGGCTTGGGCCGGGGCGATATCATCCTTGATGGGCGGCGAGGCCTACCGCTACTCGGCCGAAATTGCCGGCAAAATGAAGCCTTTCAACGGTTACGAATTGAATCGCGAACCGATGGAAAGAGTAATCAAAAAGCACCGTGAAGCGTCTTTGGCAATCGACGATTCTTTCATTGACGACGCGAACCTCTTAAGTGAAGCGAGAAACGTTTGGGACGAAGCCCTGAAATTGGGCAAAGAGCAGGGTTTTAGGAATTCGCAGGTGACGGTGATTGCGCCGACCGGCACCATCGCTTTCATGATGGACTGCGCCACGACCGGCATCGAACCCGATTTCTCACTCGTCAAGATGAAGCAATTGGTCGGCGGCGGCTGGATGAGAATCGTGAACGAAGCCGTGCCGCAGGCGCTTTTGAATCTCGGCTACACTCCGGAAGAAGTAAGCGAAATTTCCGACCGGATTAAAAATCACGGGACGGTCGAAGGCGCCCCGCACATTCGGGAAGAACATTTGTCGGTTTTTGACACGGCCGTAAAGCCGAAGGAAGGCAAGCGGGCGATTTCCTGGCAGGGCCACGTGAGGATGGTGGCTTCCGTCCAGCCTTTCATCTCCGGCGCCATTTCCAAAACTTTCAATATGTCTTATGAGGCAACCAAAGAAGAAATTCAGGAAGCTTACGTGATGGCATGGCGTCTCGGCATCAAGGCTTTTGCCGTTTACCGTGACGGTTCGAAGCATTCCCAACCGCTTCAGACCGAGCACTCAAAGAGTTCGAAGAAGGGAGCGGTGAAAACCAACGGCCGGCAAAGACTGCCGGCAACCCGAAGTTCCGAAACTCACAAGTTCGTTATCGCCGGTCACAACGGTTATCTCACTTACAGCGCTTATGACGACGGACGCCTCGCGGAAATTTTCATTCGGATGGCGAAGCAGGGGAGCACTCTTGCCGGACTCCTGGACGCTTTCGCTCTTTCGATTTCGATATCCCTTCAGTACGGCGTGCCGCTCAAGGTTTTCGCGGATAAATATATTCGCAGCCGTTTTGAACCGGCCGGTTACACCGAAAACCCGGACATTATGGTTGCGACAAGTATCGTTGATTATATTTTCCGCTATCTCGCTCTGAAATACTTATCGAAAGAAGATTTGGCCGAACTGGGTCTCGCCCATCTTGAGGAAGAGATGCCGGCAATGCTCCCCGATGACAAGGATTTCTTAAAACCGGAGCCTCGCGTCGTTTCCGTAAACGGCAAAAAGCTTCAAAACGGCTTTGCTCTTGCCGGCACGGTTTGCCGCAACTGCGGCGGCATGATGATCCAGAGCGGTTCTTGCTACACATGTCTTGAATGCGGCGGCACTTCCGGCGGTTGTTCGTAGAAAGTTCCGTTGAGATAGCACTTCACTCCCAGCCTGCTTGCGTCAAAGTGGGGCTCCGGGAGATTTTTTGGGTCAACCCATAACTGCTTTTCGCACTTATCGGGCTCCATTATTTTCAGTTCACCCGTATATTCGGTTACCAATAATATCACGGATATGTAGTGTACTCCTTCGGACTCGTAAGTTTCCAAATTGTTCGTTACGCCTATCACTTTCGGGTTTTTGGCATTAAGACTTGTTTCTTCCTTGATTTCCCTGATGGCGCCGTGTTCGAAGGTTTCTCCAAGCTCCAAATGGCCACCCGGAATTGAATATTTTTGGGCATGGCTTCCTATTCTTTTCTCCACCAAAATTTTACCCTCCTTATTTACGAGAACCACACCCAAACCTACTTTTGGCATATTGTCTTTCATTTGCCTTCTCAATTTAATGAAACCGATTGTGCGATGTAATCAATTACGATGTTGACGTCGAACGTTTCGCGTTCGGCTTCGCATAATATTTTTTGCGGCTCATCATAGTTGCCGCACTGGACCGAACGGACGGTGAAAGTCAAAATCACCGTTTTGTCGTTTTTAGGAAAGGCAAAAGCGTATTGGGTGTAGATGCTCCCGGCGGCCGCCCCAACCACGCTTGTTACGCAATACTCGCGATTGCCAACCGCGACTTTCCTGGTTTCTCCCGCCCGGGCCGTTTCTTCTCCCGCCTCCGTGCAGGAAAAGCGTTCGTCGAGCACCTCCACCCGCGGCGGCCAGTCATAGGCCTCGATGTAGGTTGTGGAGAATTTTTCCGGATACTTGAAGAAAATTCCGGTTTCATTATCGGTGAAGGTTTGCCACCCAGTATCGCCGTTTCTGTCGGAAATTTTCGGCCAGACAAAAATACCGGCAAAGGCGATAAGAACGATGATTAAAATCAATATTCGCTTCTTCCGGTCCATTTTTGTTTTGTTATTCTAACACCTTTACCGCGTTTATGTTAAGATAGGGATATGGCAATAAAATTCATCTATACGATATTTTTGGCTCTGCTTATCGCTCTTTTCGTGGGATTGGGTATCGATACTTTTTATCCCGGCCCCAAAGCCCCCGAGTACCCGGTGGAATTGGAAAAGGTGGAATCCTGCTGCGAGGAAACGGCGGAACAGGGGGAAATAAGATTGGAATTCGACCAGGCCCAGAGAAAATACCAGGAGGACATAAAACCCTATAATCAAACTGTCTCGATTGTCTCGCTTGCGGCTTCCATTATCATCTTGGTGGTGAGCTTGACTCTTCTCAATAAAATTCAGGTGATTGCCGACGGAATTCTTTTGGGCGGAGTTTTTACCACCATGTACAGCATCGTCCGGGGGCTTATGACCGAGAATTCCGAGTTCAGGTTTCTCGTCGTGACTATCGGCATCATAATCGCTTTTGTCCTGGGTTACGTTAAATTCATCCGTTCCAGGAAAGTTACCTAAAATAAAGTCTCTGCAATACAAAAAAGCGCCCGTTACGGGCGCTTTTTTGTATTAAGATACGACTTGCGTACAGTGGGAACGGCGTTTGGCTTCGAAGAGGTATAATCATCGTATGGAAAGAAAAATATTGGTAACGGGGGCCTTGGGCCAAATCGGTTCCGAGCTTATCCCGGCTCTTCGGGAGAAATTCGGCAGCGGTAATGTTGTTGCCGTAGGCCACAGCAAAGAGCCGAGCGATGAGTTCCGCGCCGCCGGGCCTTTCGAGAAAGCCGACGCCGGCAATAAGGAGGAAATAAAATCACTGATGGAAAAATACCAAATCAATACCGTTTACCATCTGGTTGGTATCCTGTCGGCTGTCGGAGAAAAAAGTCCCAACCTTGCCTGGGATGTAAATATGAAGAGCTTGAAAAATGTTCTGGATTTGGCGGTGGAATACAAGATAGAGAGAATGTTCTGGCCAAGTTCGATTGCCGCCTTCGGCCCGACCACCCCCCTTTACGACACCCCCCAGCAAACGGTTCTGGAACCGACAACCATGTACGGAGTTACGAAAGTTGCCGGAGAATTATTGTGCCAGTATTACCACATTAAATACGGATTGGATGTAAGGAGTTTGAGGTATCCGGGGATAATATCCTGGAAAACCCCGCCGGGCGGCGGAACCACCGATTATGCGGTGGCCATATATTATGAAGCCCTAAGGAAGGGGAGCTACGATTGTTTCGTCGGCGAAAAAACGGTTCTTCCGATGATGTATATGGACGATGCAGTCAAGGCCACCCTGGAGTTGATGGAAGCTCCGCCGGAGAAGATAACGGTAAGGACTTCTTATAATTTGGCGGCCATCAGTTTTTCCGCCAAGGAGCTTGCCGAGAACGTCGCAGGGCACATTCCGGGTTTTAAGTGTACTTTCACGCCGGATGACCGGCAGAAAATAGCCGATTCGTGGCCAAAGACGATCGACGATTCAAAAGCGAGAAGCGATTGGGGTTGGCGGCACGAATTCAACCTTGACCGGATTTCGGAGGAAATGATTAAGAATCTAAAGAAGATTCTTTAAAAGCCCAGGAATCTAACGCCACTTAGCCTCGGCTGCCATCGTCACGCTGGTTTTGGTTTAGCTTCGACTGTCGAGATTTCAGATGTAATTACTGGCCTGAACTCTTGCAATAGTCGGCTTCTACTTTGTCCTGCACTGCTTTCACCGCTTCCTTGCCCTCGGCCTTATCCACGCCAAAGAGATGGCCGAGAACATCTTCGGTGATTAATCCTTCTGGAACATTACAATCGATTCCGACTACTCCGCCTTGTATTACTACATCATTCTGATCCACAACCTTAACTGCATAATGGCAATTACCGTTTTCTACGCCAAAGACAGTAATCACGTACGTATTGTTTCCAGTAAACGGTATCTTAAGTTCGCTTGGACTGCATTGCAAGAAGCTTGGGGCGAAAGCAGGCGCATCGGTATAGGCGATCGGGTTGGTCTGTTCTGGTTGACCGGTGACCGGAGTCGAACCCGACTTTATAAAGATGAAATAGCCGCCGACTAAAAGGATAATTACAACTAAAGCAATAATAATTGCTTTCTTGCTCATATTATTATCTTTATTTTAATTCTTTCTGATTTACCTTGCGACCTTTAGAAACTCTATTATTTGTTATTATACTCCGTTAATACTTTGCTTGCTCTGTTGGACGCGTTTAGAACCATCGATTGGTATCAAATCAAGTTAGATTTAGAAAAAGTCTTGGCTTTTATATAAAGCAAAAGACCGCTGGGCAAACCATACGGTCTTTCTTGTGCTTGCACGGTCTGCGTGCGTTTGGTAAAAGCTCTCTTCTCCTACCACTAAGGGTTCTTGATGGTGGTGGTGACGTATGTCCTTATGAAGGCCCGGTCGGTCCGGAAGCACTGATACGCCGTCGCAACCGAAAACCTCATTTTAGAGAACAGCACCGGTGGAAGTGGAATTACGACCCGAGGACCAATGCCCCAGGAATCCGGCTTGGTGGGGAAGTGAGTGTTCTCCGATTCGATCCCCAATCTCAAGCCCGATTTGCCGATTGGCACCGGCACGTCAACCGCTACCAGCGCGTAGGACCTTTTCCTTATTTCCCGGAAGAAGTATCCTGCCTCACCATAGAGATTGACGCCTTTGGGGTGGTTGTTGGAGAAGCGGATGTTTACGAGCGGGTCGGTGTAGCCGCTTCGGTTAAACCGGTTCCCAACCATGAACTCAATCCAGCTCCCGCTCGGGTTGGCTCGCCACAGCGCTCCGGCTACAAACAGGAATGAGCCCTGTCCCTTGTCCGCCATGACGTTAGGGAAGATGGCCCAACCGGCGAGTCCAAATTGGTTCCCGGTCTCTCCGTTTCCGCTCGCCCCAAACTGGAAGTGGGTCGGGATTCGCAGTTGGTAATCCGGCCCGGACTGGGCCAGTCCCGTCTGTGCCGTAAAGCTCAAGAGACCGCCCAAAATCAAGAGATACCGGTTCATCGGAAACCCCCTTCGTTAGATTGTTGACGTTCTAAACCGCATCGTATATCCTCCTTATGGAGTGGCCAACACCACCACACCTGCCATATAATTATCATCTATGTATCAAAAACTGCTGGAGGAATTGGGGTTGAGCCCCAACGAGGCAAAAATTTACGAAACACTCGTTGAAAGAGGGGAATCTTCCGTGAGTGATATTTCCGTTGCGGCCAAGATTCACAGGCGCAATGCTTACGATGCAATTCAACGCCTACTTAATAAAGGACTGTGTTTTCAGGTTTTCTCCGCCGTAGAAAACAAATACAACGCCGTTGACCCCGACAAGCTTAAGGAAATAGTCGCCGAAAAAGAAAAGGAGCTTTCAAAAGCCCTTCCCATCCTCAAGAAGAAATTTAGTGAGCGGTTTGCCCCGGAAGAGGCCTATATTTATCGCGGTCTTGAGGGGCAGAAAAACATCTGGCGGGATCTTATAAGAACCGGAGCCGACAGCTATGCGGTCGGCGCCAAGGGCGGCTGGTTTGAGCCCAAGCTTGAAGCAAGTCGAATCACTTTCTTTAAGGAAGCAAGTCGCAAGAAAATCAAATTTTTCCAATTATTTGACCATGAAATTAAGGTTATTGACCCGGGATTTCCAAAAAAATTTCCGGGGAATCTGCAATACCGCTTCTTACCCAAAGAGTATTCGACAAATTCGCTCATTCATGTTTTTAGCGATTATTTCATCACTTATACCGGATTGGAAATAAAAAAACTCAGTGACAATACGGCGTTCTTTATCATAAAAAGCAAAAACCTCGCCGAAAGTTATCGCACGTGGTTTTGGTACATGTGGAAACAGTCTAAAAAATAATTAGCTCGCTCATATGAACAAGTCCGAGGGTATTTTATGGAAAATTCCTGACCCAAAAGGGGGTCGTCTACCCCTTCGTTGACCCCTACGTTCTAGAACGAAGGGGTAAATCTAATTTTTATCCAATTAAAATGCGGCTTCTCTGGAAAGTCGTTACCCCCGACAATACCCTGATTCGGGGATTGATTAAGCTGTTCAGCCTCTCCGCCCCTCGTCCGCCTGCTGGCGGCCTTCGGGGCTTCGGGGCTTCGCCTCGGGCGCGCCGCAATTCCTCCCCTAAAACCCCTCCTTTCGGCGCATCCTCGGAGGGAAGTTATCCACAGGTCGTGGTATTGACTTTATAAAAGTATTTGTGATATACTTTACAACATAATATTAAAGAGTATATTAAATATTATGGAGAACAAAAGTGAAAGATTTAAACGTTTGGCAGAAAAAAGGACCAGAAAAGTCTTAAACGAGATCAGGGTCCTTTCAAATCTGTCTAATAAAAGTTTATACGAATATACACCGGAGCAGCTGCGAAAAATATTCGGAGCGCTCCGTGATTCACTAATGAAAGCCGAAGCCAGATTTAGAGGTGAGCAAAAACGCGGAACAGAATTTAAATTATGAAAAACATCGATTACAAAAAAATAATATTTAGTTTCAGACCACTCTCTGTTAAGAGCTACGAAAATTTTGATTTGGACAGATTGGTGGTTTATAGCCTCATCGTCTTAGAAAGAAAAAAAATACCCCTATATTTCGATCACATAGTTGTTGGTCTTTTCAAAATGTTTCCAAATAAATTCTCCATGGCTAATTTCAAAGAGTATCCAGATACGAACAGGATCAATAAGTCCCTTAGAAGATTAGCGGATCCTAAACGAAAAAATTGGGCAACCGGTAACATCGAGAATGGATTTTGTCTGACAGAAACGGGAAAGGAGGTTGCATTACAAACTGAGGATCTACTAAAACATCCCACCAGACTAAAACTAAGTGCGGCTTCATCATCAAAACGTTCGCGCGGACGATCTCCGCAAGATGACGTTTTAGAAATGGAAAAATCTCATTTGTTCCAAAAATGGCAAAACAAGGATTTTTCGGTTACTGATTACGAAGTTTTGTCCTTCCTGAAAGCTGTGCCGTATACTCCCCAACACCTATTATCTAAATACCTTGAACAGCTAAAACAATCGGCCGCGGCGGCTAAGAATAAAAAAGTCCTAGCGTTCTTGGACTGGCTAGAGAAAGAATTTAAAAACCTGTTTCAATAACTAATATGTCAGAAATAGAAGTCAAAATTGCATCACGCTATATAAAACGCAAGAGCTCAAATGCTGTTGGTAAAAACATTCTTAAGACGCTCACAGAGCCAATAACAAATTCTGATGATAGTTATCGTATTTTAACAACTAAAAGCAACAATAATGAGGCAATACATCCAATTATTATCCAGATAAACAAGGAGAGTCGGCTGGTCCGGATAATCGATCAAGCAGAAGGTATGACGACTAAGGGTCTCGAGAATAAATTTGAAACTTATGGGGCAGAAAAAAGTGGAGCTTATGCGGGATATGGCGTGCGAGGAATATTTGGACAAGGCATTTCCGATGTCCTTTTCTATCACTCTCAAGGCACAATTAAATCCATTAAGGATGGTGAAGCTTCAATTTGTAAATTTTATGAGAGAGGAGAAAAAAGATTTATCAATGTTGAGAGAATTAGAAAAGATATAAACATACTCTCGAAAGAGTGGGGAATAAATTCCTCGAGTGGAACGGTTGTTGAGTTCATTGCCGATAAAGATACTGTCCTCCATGAATTTGAAAACATGGCCGATAAACTAAGTGGTTTTTACACGCTCCGATTAATAAACACAAATGATAATCGAAGAATTATTTTACAGCATACAAACCGGAAAGGGGGGAAAAGAGAGGCTGTAATAAAATATGTCCCTCAGAAGGGAGAGCTAGTGGAACACAAAGAATTTCCTATGCAATTTGAAAATTATGCCCCAGTAAAAATAGATGTGGACCTCTATAGATCAAGTAATCCTTTATCGATGATTGGTGACGAAAGAGAAAGTGGATTATTGGTCTATGACGATAAGGATGCTGTATATGATCAGACCTTTTTCGGTTTGGATAATTTTCCTGGTGCAGATAAGTATTACGGTTTCATGAGATTGACGGGTGTAAGAGAAATAATTCTGGCTAAGATTAATAGCAAAAAACATCCTGAGGAAATACTGTCAGATACGCGCGATGGATTTAATCAACAGCACGAGTTTTATAAAAACTTACAACAAATTATTAAGGATTGGCTATACCCGATTTTAAATAAAGGGCGTCGAAATCTCACCAATGATGGGTTGTCAGAGGAAACTCAAGAAAGACACAAGCTTGCATTCGACGAACTTAATAAATTGTATTCTCAACTTACAGGCGAAAATGCTAGTGGGACGATTAGGGCGGTGATCAAGAAAAGACCGGCAGGTGGCATTGAATTCGCCAGAGGTCAAATTATGATTACAGCTAAGAAAAAATATGGGCTCCAACTTGCTATAGATACGCGGGTCATTAAACCAGGTTCTCTTATAAGAGTAAATTCTTCTAAGAAAAGTATTGGCTTTACTCCGGAATTAATAAAAGTCGAAAAACCAAATAAAGATGCTGATGATATTTTAATCAAGACAGTTACAATCTATGGCACGCGACCGGAAACCGTAGACACGTTAGTAGCTACGTTTGAACGAAGGAAAGCTTCTGTGGTAGTTACCGTTATACATCAGGACATTTTCTATCCAGAAAATAGTATTGCTTTTAGCCCCGACTATTTCAGCGCAATTGTTAACAGAGAAAGTAAACTGAATTTATACATAGATTCACGATTCGTTAAAAATGGTGACGAGATCAAATTCACCAGTTCAAATAAATATATAAAACTTAAACTCCAAAAGCTCATCTTGTCTCCTAAACATTTCAGGCACGGAGTGATTGTTAAATATCCAGTTATTTTTATCGGAGAAAAAACAGAAGAATCTGGAATCATAGAGGCGTATTGTAAAGAATACTCTGCCCAAGCCAGGGTTGATATTAAAGACAAACCCGTTAGAAATCCCAGTGGGCTCGTTGGCAAATTTCGGGGTTGGGATTTTGATGAAAAAGTCACTATGCCATTCCAGGCCACATATGATCCTTATCAGGAAAGTCCAACGTGCAGTTTCATTCTAATTAACCCAAACCACCCCATCAATGTTAAGTACTTTGGGGAAAATCCTAAGAAATCTGACGTTGAGAAATCAACGATTGCACAACTTTACTTAGCAGAAACAATACTAAATGAATCGTTAAACGTAACGATCCCAGAAGCTATCCAGAAAGGAACCTTGCCTAAGAGATCAGATTACGATGTGCTTTACTACATTTCTCAAAAAAAGTACGAATACGGCCCATCTATTTATAAGCACTTCGTAACAGAGATTAATTATTTGGAGAAGCAAGAACTTAAATTAGCCGAGAAAACTCAATATGCCCCGTGGAAAACGATAACTGAGGGCCTTGGGGATAGAGAAAAACTTATGGTTGAGCTTAAATTCGGGTTAAATGAGCAAAGACCACATACCCTAGAAGAAATCGCTAAAAAATTCCAACCTATTACAAGAGAGAGGGTTAGGCAGATTATAGAAGGTGCGCTCGAAAAAAAATATGGATACAAGCAAACCGCTAAGTTCCCTGCAAAGGGATGGGGTCTAATAAAAGAAGGGGAAAATAATTTACTCGGCTTGCAGGAAAGAATAATCGCCAATGTGGCTAAATTTTATGGAATTAGTGTTTCTGAAATAAAGAGAAGGACACGGCAAGCATACGTGGCTATTCCCAGACAAATTGCCGTTTACCTACTTCGTGATTTAATCGGTTTGTCTTTCCCGTCTATAAGCAAGCTGTTTGGCTTCGATCATACTACGGCAATATATGCTTATGAGAAGATCAAGAATAATCTTACGATTGATTTAAAACTAAGCACCGAAGTTCAAAAAATTAAGGACTCCCTAAAATGATCTATTTAGAGTTTTTAATATCGTTTGTTGTGGGTGGCGTCATCGGTTTATTGGCGGGTTGGTTCTTATTTAAACGTAAAGGAAAGAGCCCGGAGGAACTTGAGGATAAATTTAAAGTTATTGCAGGCGACGTCCTCCGCCAAAGTTCGGAGGATTTTCTGCGACTAGCTGGCACGAAATTCGGCGACGCGGAAAAAAACGTTAAAAATCTGGTTGAATCGGTAGGAACGAGGGTTGATAAGTTGGAGAAGGAACAAAACGAACAAGTGGGTAAACTGGTTGCCGGCATTGGGCAAGTTCTGAAAACTGGTCAGGAAATAAGCGATTCAGCCAAGATGCTCAAGACGGTGCTTTCTTCCAGTGGTACTGCTATAGGCAGATGGGGAGAGGCAACCCTAAGTAATTTACTTGAGAAAGCGGGGATGGCCAAAGGAACGGATTTTGATGTTCAAGAAACTGTTTCGGGTGAAGGTTCGTCTATTTTAAGGCCAGATTTTACTATTCGTCTTCCAGGAGGGATGACCCTCGCGGTGGATTCCAAAGCGAGCTTGGCAAGTTTGTATGAGTTCGAGAAAGCACGCGAAGAAGAACAACCAGAAGAAAGAATTAAGCACATCGAGAATTTTATTGACGGCCTAAGAAAGAAAATTAGGGATTTGTCGAGTAAGGAATATCAGAAATATGTTGACACGAAAATTCCATATGTAGTTATGTTTGTCCCGATTGAAAGTGCATTACTAGAAGCTCTTCAACACGACAATGATCTATACTCTGAAGCCCAAAGTAAGAATGTAATGTTGGCAAGTCGGTCTATAATAATACCGCTGATACTTTTAATCCGTAATGGATGGGAACAGTACAGAGTTACAGAAAATGCAACGAAGATTAAAAATGAGGTTGAGGAATTAAAAGGTAGATTGGAAACATTTTTTGGTCATGTTGGCGGAATAGGTCTAAATATTTCACAGGCGACGAAAAAGTTTAACGAAGCTATCGGTTCCTTTGAAACTAGAGTACGACCCGAAATAGATCGAATCAATGACCTTGGTGGTAATATTCCTGTTGGCG
The DNA here is from genome assembly GCA_043797305.1 of Candidatus Jorgensenbacteria bacterium. Lineage (GTDB taxonomy): Bacteria > Patescibacteriota > Minisyncoccia > UBA6257 > GWB1-50-10 > CAZGHF01. The sequence continues at coordinate 51,777 of JAZDPW010000024.1, read as the reverse complement.
AAGGAATAAAAAGAATTGAAGAAGAACCGCGAGTACCCAAGAAACTACTTAATTCAGGTAAATCCGAGAAGAATAAAAAATAGATATTACATTTACCCCTACGTTTTGGTTTGCACTGAGCTTGTCGAAGTGCTCCGCCTGTTGGATGTGTTTAGAACTGTTGACTGGCATCAGTTGGGGAGAGAATTAGAAGAGGTTTTAAGCTTTGTATGAAAAAGAAAACCGCCCGACAGAGCCGAGCGGCTTCTGCGGGCGGAGGACGGTGCTACATCTGGCGCAGGTACGCCAGGACGAAGATGGCAAATCCCAGCCCCACACCACGAACGCAGTAGAAGAAAACCTTCTTCTTCGTGTGCCTCTGATACACGAAGATGATCAGAAGGATCAGGATCGCTCCCGGGGCTCTGAAGAACAGGCTCATGAGCAAGCCCAGGACGATCGATCCAGCCTTGTCCCATGTGGTAGTCATCTGCAACTCTCCGTATGTCAACAGGCCGATTTAGCAACCCTACTCCTTTAAGCATATCATATTATTAGTGTTCTGTCAAGTGTGGCTCTGCGGGTAGGCTCCTTGCTTACTCAAGAGGAATGATTGACGTGTAAACAGCAGTGCTTTAGCGATTTGCTTCTCACCCGCAAAAAATCGGAAACCAAAAACACCTGACATAAGGCCAGGTATTGTATCCGGCTCATTGCATTCGCCGGATGATTGAAAATCTAACGCCGCCCAAAAAGGCGGCATTGATTTTCTAATCAGCTCCCCGGGTAGGGTATCCTACGTCTTCTTAGACTTCGGACTACCTTTTCTACCCTCCAGAAAATCCTTCTCTAAAGCCTCGGCAACTAGACGCTTGTATGCAAATGCCTTACCAGAACCAGTTTTAAGATATTGCTCAAAATCTCTTGCTTGTTTTTCTGTTTCAAAAGAGCCATACCATACCAACTTCCACGGCATGTGAGGTTTTGTTGATTGAACTTGACCAGAATTATGCAATTTTAATCTCCCCTCAATATTATTTGTAGAACCAAAATAGAAGATATGAGATTTTGAGCTTAGTAAAATATAACAATAATACATGCCTGCAATTCCGAAGCTTTAGCGAAGGATTGCTCCCCGGGTAGGATTCGAACCTACGGCCAACCGCTTAACAGGCGGTCGCTCTACCACTGAGCTACCGGGGAATCGTTGTTTATTAACTTTTTTATCAATCTTCTGCCAGCTGCGCTCTTGAAATATTTTTCTCTGGTTCTAGCTTCACTTATGTTAGCAAACTCCTCCGTATAAATCACTCTCCATGGCTTATACCTTGCGGAGAATAATGGTTTTCCCGCTGTTATGCTCTGCCAACCTCCTCTTTAAGTCAGTGGTACTGCCGACATAGGTTTTAGGAAACTGAAGCTTGTCTTCGGCGAGGCGGGCCGGGGAATACATATACTATTGAAACTTCATAGATTATAACCTGAATACTCCGGAAATCCAGTTCTATTATCTGCCCCATGTTTTAACATATGTTAAAACATGGGGCAGCTTTAATTAGAGTGGTTTGTTGCAAAAAAAAAGTGAATTTGGTATAGTAAAAATATGGAACGCAAAGAATTAATACGGACAATTTATCTCTACCTTTTCTCGCTCCTCGGGCTGGTTTTGATAGTTATCGGTACCGTCCGGCTCATTGATTTAGGGTTGAAGACCTGGATATTCACCAAAGCCGACCGAGTGGTAGTTTATCCGGAGTACCCGCGGGTGATAAAGCCCGGCGTTGATTCGGCCACGACCGAAGAAGAGCTTACGCCCGAACAGCAGGAAAAATACAAACAGGAGCAGCTTGAGTATCAGGAAAAAGAAAGGGAATCGCAAAGACAGCGCACCGCCGCAAATTCCATAGCGCTCATGATTGTAGGCGTTCCTCTATTTGCCTATCACTGGAGGGTGATTCAGAGAGCGAAAGAGGAAAGGAAAGCGTAGCTCGGTAAATGACCGCCCATAGCTCAGTCTGGTAGAGCAACTGCCTTTACGGCTTCGCCGCAATTGGTTCACTCGGCGAAAATAAATACCCCCGTTAGCTCAGTCTGGTAGAGCAACTGCCTTTTAAGCAGATGGTCGTAGGTTCAAATCCTACACGGGGGACAAGTAGCGGGGATATTTATTTTCGCCTCGCTGCCAATTGAAAGCAGATGGTCCCAGGTTCAAATCCTGGTGGGCGGACACGTAATATGACCCATATCAAAAAATTTTATCGGAGCAACAACAACAAAACCTTTGCCGGTATCTTGGGCGGCGTAGGGGAGTATTTTGAAATTGACCCGGTTTTTCTTCGTTTAATTTGGCTCGTGATTACAATCATGAGCGGGATTCTGCCGGCCATCATCGTTTATTTAATCGCCATTTTAATCGTTCCGAAAAGAGCGGAATAAAATTTTCCCGAATCCGAAAGTGAAGAGGCCCGAGACGAATTTCGTCTCGGGCCTCTCGCTTTATCTGCGGGGGTGTGTTACTGCCACCACCTTTCCCGTCGGCGCCATCCGTCGGGGTCCCGCCTCCTCTCTCGCTCCAGCCGTCCTCGTCGGGTGAGACCTCGCCGGTCCCGTTGTCGTTTCCCGATATTGCGGCGCGGCTTGGGTCTTTTGATGGAGCGGGAGATGCTCCTCAGTATGATGATCTCATCTTCCGCCGCCAGGATGTCGCCTTTGGCTCTTTTGATGTCTTTCCGGTTTTCTTTCTTCTTGGCGAGCTTGAGACGGCATTCGGCGATTGCTCTGCGGCGAAACCAAAGAGTGAAGTCGGCGGAGAGATCGTGATATTCGAGCGGCATAGGCACGTTGCCTCCTTTGGTCACAAACCGTCGCTCGGATTGAACTTACCGTATTTGTTTTAGCGTTTATTTTGGATGGCGTCAAGCGCTTCCTTGAGAAACGCCGCCTGGGCCGGGTTTATTTTTTTGACCGCTTCCTCAAGGCGGAAGAAGCCGGCCTTGTCCACTTCCGGAATTTCCAGTTCTTCTCTCGCCCAGGGCACTTTGATTTTGGAGGTTATGCTCTTTAGAGTCGCAGGGTTGCAGTCGCCAACAAAAGCCCAGGCGTGGATTATTTTTCCGCTTCTTTGCCTTACGGGTGTAAGCGGCTTAAATTCTTCCCCCCGAAGGGGCCCCTTCGGGGTCGGCTTAAACCCGGTTTCTTCTTCAAACTCCCGTTTTGCGGCCGTAAGACCCCCTTCGTCTTTTTCAATTCCGCCTTTAGGAATGCTCCAGGCGCCTTCATCCTTATTTTTCCAAAACGGCCCGCCGGGGTGGACCAAAAAAAACTCCGGCTTACCCTCGCGGATTCTATACATCAAAAGTCCGGCGCTTATTTTCGGCATAATATAAAGATTATAAATCTTTACTCTTTTCCGGCAAATCTGCTATTATATGGGAAATGAAAATCTTAAGGACTCGGAATATCATCATTATTGCTCTCGTAATCATAGCCGTAATCGTGGTCATTTTCTTGGTAACCCGCGACAAGGGACCGGGCTATGAATTTGCGACCGTAACAAGAGGCGATGTTACGGAAGAAGTAAGCGTAACCGGCAAATTAAAACCGGCCCAGGACGTAGACCTCGCTTTTGAAACAAGCGGCCGGGTGGCGAGCGTTCCGTCGGGAATCGGCGACTGGGTTTACGCCGGTCAGGCTCTTGTCCGGCTCGACTCTTCCGAGCTTGAAACCGAGCTTTCTAAATCAGAATCGGACCTCGCTACCCAAAAAGCGAAATTGAGCGAAGAGAAAACCACGCTCGATAATCTTTACACGAGCATCCCGAACGTCTTAAACGACGCTTACATCAAGGCGGATGACGCGGTGCGGACGAAAACGAGCGGACTTTTTAGCGGCTCGAAAAACTCGGTTTATTCCCTTACTTTTACGACTTGCGATGAAACCTCGAGGATTGGGAGTACCGAGGGGAAGCTTTCTTCCGAGGTCGGACTGGACGAGTGGAAAACAAAGCTTGTTTCCTTATCCGCCGCCTCTCCAAAAGAAACTCTCGAAGCGGCTCTTACCACCGGCTGGAGCTACCTTAATGTCGTTGCCAAGTTCCTCAATAGCTTAAACCAAGCCATAAACGCCGATTGTATTGTGAGCGACTCGTCGCTTAGCACCTATCGGACGAACTTGAGCACCGCCCGGACCAATGTTCAGACCGTCACCACCGCCATAAGCGACAAAGAACAGGCGATTGCCCTTCAGAAAGCGGTTGTCAATTCTTCCGAGGCCGCCCTTCAAAGTTACGAAGCTTCCGTTTCCAACATCAAAGCCCGTCTTTCTAAAACGGTCATTTATTCGCCGATAAGCGGCGTCGTTACGGCTCAGGAAGCGAAAACAGGGGAAATAATTTCCGCAAACGAATCAGTTGTTTCGGTAATTTCCGCGAGCCGCCTGGAAATTGAAGCGAACATTCCCGAGATTGATGTCACTAAAGTTAAAATAGGCAGCGCCGCGGAGGTTGTTCTTGATGCCTACGGTTCGGATGTGATTTTTGAAGCAACCGTTTCGGAAATCAATCCGGCTGAGACCGTAATTGAAGGGGTGCCGACTTACAAAACGACTTTTCAATTCAAGGAAAAGGACGAGCGGTTAAAGTCCGGCATGACCGCCGACATCAGCATTTTGACCGAGGTAAAAAGCGGTGTTTTGTTCGTTCCTCAACGGGCGGTGGTTCGCGAGAACGGCAGGACTTACGTAAGGGTGGAAAAAGACGGTTTGGTTTCTCAAGTTGACGTTACTGTCGGCCTTCGCGGTTCGGACGGCGTAATTGAAATACTGGGCGGCTTGAACGAAGGGGACAAAGTTATCACTTTTATAAACAAGTAAGATGCCCCTTATTGAAGTCCGGGACTTGAAAAAAACCTACGTTGCCGACGGAACCGAAACCCCGGCCCTCCGGGGCTTGAATTTTGATATCAAGAAAGGCGAGTTTGTGGCGGTGATGGGGCCTTCCGGTTCGGGTAAGTCCACTCTTCTCCATATTTTGGGATTTTTAGACAGGCAAACGTCGGGCGAATACCGTTTCGACGGCCGGGAAATCAACGAATATAAGGAAGAAGAGCTGTCTCATGTCCGGAACAGGAAAATGGGATTCATTTTTCAAACTTTCAATCTTCTGCCGCGGGTGAGCGTTTTGGAAAACGTGGAACTCCCGCTGATTTACGGGGGAATGAAGGAGGCCGAACGCAAGGAACGGGCCAAAAAAGCGATTGAGGCGGTCGGTCTTTCCCACCGGGCCGGTTACGAACCGAACAGGCTCTCCGGCGGCGAACGCCAGCGGGTGGCGATTGCAAGAGCGCTTGTAAACGACCCGGCCGTTATTTTTGCCGATGAGCCGACCGGGAACCTGGACTCAAAATCGGGCCGCCAGGTGATGGAAATAATCCGCGAATTAAACGAAAAACACGGCCACACCGTGGTCCTTATCACTCACGAAACTTATACCGCCAATTATGCCGAACGCATCATAAAAATTTTGGACGGTGAGGTGGAAAGCGACGAAAAAGTGGTAGAAAGGACAATCGGCGACCACTTTAAGAAATAGCTCCTATGCGGATAAAAGACGTTTTCAAAATATCCGTTCGGGGAATTCGGGCTCATAAATCACGCTCGATGCTCACTATTTTGGGCATAGTGATAGGCGTTACCGCCGTCGTTTTAGTGGTGTCCATCGGCCGGGGGGCGGAGAGCCTGGTTCTTGGCCAAGTTGCTTCCTTGGGGTCGCGGACGATTGCCGTTGCTCCCGGCCGGGAGCCGGAAGGCCCGACCGACCCGTCACTAATTGAGACTCTCTACGGCGATTCATTAAAAGCAAGAGAGGTTGAAGCGCTGGAGAAAAAATCCAACGTGCCCCACGCGGCGGAAGTAATGCCGATTGTTTTCGGAATAGAGACGGTTTCTCACGAAGGGGAAACTTTCCGGCCAATGGTACTCGGCGCCTCACCGCTTGTAACCGAAGTTTTCGACGTTTATCCCGAAGCAGGAACTTTCTTTACGGATGATGACGTAAAAAGCCGGACAGCCGTTGCCGTGATCGGCAGTCGGGTCAAAAAAGAGCTTTTCGGTGACAAAGAAGCCATCGGCGAGAAAATAAGAATCGGGGCGAATACTTTGAAGGTCGTGGGCGTTTCTCCACCGAAAGGCCAGGTTCTTTTTTTCAATTTTGACGAAACGGTCATCGTTCCTCATACGTTTGCCCAGCAATACGTTTTCGGCATCAAGTATTTCAACCGGGTAATAATTCAGGTTGATACCGAAGAAAACGTTCCCCGAACCGTCTATGATGTCGAGGTTACTCTTCGGGCACTCCATGACATTACCGACCCGGAAAAAGACGACTTTTTCGTCGGCACCCAAGCCGAGATTGCCGCAACCGTCGAGTCGGTGACCGGCGCCCTTACTTTGTTTTTGGCATCAGTCGCGGCCATCTCGCTTATTGTCGGCGGCATCGGCATTATGAACATCATGCTTGTTTCGATTACCGAGAGAACTCAGGAAATTGGTTTGCGCAAAGCGATTGGTGCGACCCGGAGTGATATTCTTCTCCAGTTCCTTTTTGAGGCGGCCGTTCTTACGACTCTTGGAGGATTGATTGGTGTTTTGCTGGGCATCGTGTTTCTTTTTGGAATTACCCTTATTCTTTCCAGTCTCGTGAGTACCGAATGGAAATTTGTTTTCCCGATCGATGCCGCCATTGTGGGAATAGTCGTCTCCATCATAGTCGGGCTCGTTTTCGGCCTCTATCCGGCCCGCGCCGCCGCCAAAAAAGATCCGATAGAAGCGTTGCAATACGAATAAATCATGGATTCCAAACAAACATTGAAAATCGCCTTGAGGGGCATCGTTGCCCACAAATCCCGTTCGGCCCTCACCGTTTTGGGCATTGTTATCGGGATAGTGTCCATTATCCTCATTGTTTCCATCGGTGATGGCGTGAAGGGCCTCATTACCGACGAAATTACTTCACTGGGAGCGGATATTGTCTGGATCGAGCCCGGCCGCGAGCCGCAAGGTCCAACCGACTTTGCCACCACTGCTTTTTCCAACACCTTGAAAGACAGAGACATAGAAGCGCTCAAAAAGAAAAGCAACGTTCCTTTGGTTGCCGACGTTGCCCCGGCTATTTCCGTGCCCGGCAGTGTCTCCTACGAGGGAGAAACCTACCGGCCTTTCATCATGGGTTTCTCCGGGGAATTCATGGGCCGGGTTTTCAACATTTATCCCGAGGAAGGAGTTTATTTTGACGAAGTTGCCATAAGAAACCGCGAAAAGGTGGTGGTCATCGGAGCAAAGGTGAAAGATGAGCTTTTTGGCGAGTCGGATGCGGTTGGAAAGAATATAAGGATAAAAAACGACAGCTTCCGGGTAGTGGGCGTTCTGCCCGACGAGGGCCAGATATTCTTTTTTGATCTCGGCGATATGGTTGTCGTTCCTTATTCCACCGCCCGGACTTATCTTTTGGGCATCGATTATTACAACGAAGTCTGGGTACAGGTCGAAGACGCGGCGGCGGCGCCCTCGGCCGTCGAAGACATCAAATCCACCTTGAGAGAAATGCACGGCATCACCGACCCCAAGAAAGACGATTTTTACGTTATGACCCAGGAGAGTTTGCTGAAACAAGTTAGCGGAATCGTAAACATTCTCACTTTCGCTCTCTCTTTCATCGTCGCGATTGCCCTTCTTGTCGGCGGAGTGGGAGTTATGAACATCATGCTCGTTTCCGTCACCGAGCGGACGAGGGAAATCGGACTTCGCAAGGCGGTCGGCGCGACGAACAAGGACATCTTGAATCAGTTTCTTCTGGAGGCGGTGACCCTTACCGCAATCGGTGGGGCAATCGGGATTTTCTTCGGCGCCCTTCTTTCTTTTGTTGCCGCTTTTATTGCCACGGAATTTTTCAATCTGAACTTGTCGTTCGTTTTCCCCGTCGGGGCGGCGCTCTTGAGTTTCGGCTCGGCGGCTCTGATTGGTCTTGTCTTCGGCATTTATCCGGCGCGCCAAGCCGCCCGCAAGGACCCGATTGAAGCCCTGCGGTACGAATAGTGGAAGCGACTTCCGTTTCTTGGCAGGAGATGCTATTTTTATTTCAGTTCCCGGTACAATAATCTTATTAGGAAGGAGGTAGACCCATGTCCGACACTGCGTTGGCGAAAGCCAAAACAAGAAGAGAGATGGGCTACCTCTTCTTACGGACAAAGCGGATCAGACCCTTCAAGGGTCAGCCCCGGATCCATTTCGACGAGGTTGCTCTCGGCGAGTTGAAGGCAAGCATTAAGGAAGTCGGTCTGAGAAGACCGGTCGAGGTGATGCCCATCGAGGGTGATCCCGAGCACGACTACGAGCTCATCGATGGCGAGCGTCGCTGGATCTGTCATGTCCGAATGGGTCGAGAGGAGATTAAGGCGATAATCGGAGACCCGGAAGACGAAGACGAGCAGTTCGTCCATTCGGTTGTTTCCAACATGGCTCATCAGCCGCACACATCGCTTGAGGTTGCCCATGCCATCGACCGGATTCTGAAAGGTCGGTTGGTGGCGGGTATCCCAAGAACGCGGCAGGTTGAGAGAGTGGCCAACATGTTCGCCCGGTCGATTCCCTGGATTTACCAACACCTCGGTCTTCTGAAGCTTCATCCGGAAGTTCAGATTCTCATGGGGCCGACCAACAATGGAGAAAAGAGACTCGTCTTCTCTGTCGCGATTTTTTTATCCAGCCTTTCTCCCGAGCTTCAACTGAAGATTGCCCGGCACATCGTCGAGAAAGGGATGAGGCTGAACCAAGCCCGCGTTTATGCAAGGCGGGTGGCCGAGGAAGCCGGGGAATCGGCTGGTAAGGGCAGAGTGAGGAAGCCCTCGGATGACTACCGTAATCTGAGCAGTTTCCTCCGGCGCCTCGGTGAGAGCACTGACGCCATTCTCGATATGCCGGCAGGGAACTTCGACCGGATGTTCGAGAATCGCAGTCCTCAGGACAGGGATGCAATGGTTGGCCAGATTCGGGAATGCTTGAGCGGGCTTGGACAGTTTCTTGAGTACCTTGAGCGCCTGAATGTCTAGGTCTACCAATCCGCTTGTTAACTTCGGAAAGCACGAGCTCCGGGAATCCTATTGGGTCCCCGGAGCTCTGTCGTTTTTAAAGGGTTTTTAGTGCTTTATGCTATAATAATGAAAACATTAAAGGTCGGTACTATAAATCAACTAGTAATCAACAACTAGTAATATGAAGGTTTTACACAAAATCGCCTTCGTTCTTCTTGTCATCGGTGGTTTGAACTGGCTTTTGACCGCTTTCGGCTGGAACGTTGTGGCGTATTTGGGCGACACGGTAGCGACCGTTGTCTACGTCTTGGTCGGTCTTTCCGCTCTTTACGAGATTTTTACCCACAGCGGGAACTGCAAGTGCTGCACGAAGGGAGGCGCATCAATGTAATAAACCGGACAATTTTCCGGAACAGAACCCGCCCCGACTAAAAGTCGGGGCGGGATTGTTTTTGGTGGTTTGACATTATGGTGGTTTTATGCTACGCTGAATAAGCACCATGGAAGCGGCGTTTTAAACAAGAGCGTCGTTTCCAACGAAGAATCGATTCTTCGCAACCCCGGCAGCCCCAAAGGAGGGACGCTTAAGCCGACAACTTCGAACGATTCGGAAACGAGCGTGAGGAGAGAATTCTCCGCTCGTTGGCAAAACCTCCGGGCGAAGTTCAGCGACGTCGGGTCTCGGCCGAGCGACGACGAGCTTGTCGCCGTTCTCAAGAAGGCCTGCGAAGTGGAGTCGGATCTCGCCGAATTTCAGAGCGAGATCTGGGACTTCCTCGGAGAGCGGGGATGCCTCACCGTCCGGACGCTCAAGGATGTCCGGGACAACGTTCCGCCCTTCTCGGACAGGGCGGAGAAGATGCTCGCGGAGCTGATGGGACAGCCGACTCAGACTCGGCTTCCTATCGGCGACGAGAGCAGATTTCTCGACCGGGTGTAGGTGATCCGAGCGAGGGTGTTTTCAAGCGAGGAGAGCCCGGACGCACACTGCGCCCGGGCTCCTCACTTTTTACACACTTAACAAAAACCGCCGTAGAGGCGGTTTTTGTTTTTTCGGTTTAGTAGCGACCGAAATTTCTTCTCGGAGGAAGATTTTCCTTGAAGCAGTCCTTGCACTTTAACTGGTTGGCCCGATTCGGGTCGGGCTCAAAGGGCAGCTCGGTGATTTCCTTGCCGCATTTTGAGCAAACCCAGTTTCCTTGGTACATTTTCCGCTGAAAACCGCCGCCGTCGTTATCCTGAAACGCCATTTGCTTGTTGTTTTTTGACCTTTCTCACGGGTTCTTAAATCCGTTCAGTAAGGTTAGCCAAAGAGGGGGATTTGTCAAGCACAACCCGGAAAATACCTTGACAGAAACGTGAAAGACGTTTAGTGTAATGCGAGCGTTATTGTCATACCTCCCCAACGCGGTTCTACCGAACCGAAAGGAATGGGTACCATGAAGAGGCTCCCGGTGTGGCTCAAGCCCGCCGCCGCAACACTCGGCGCGCTATCTCTCATGATCATGATCTACATCGCGGTCGGCAGGACGCTGACGCCGAGAGTAGGTGATGAGATCGAGACCGTCTACGCGACTCCGCCCTCCGACTATGAGCGGCAGTTCGTGGATATCTGCCGCGAGCGGGTTCGCCTCGACCGGATAGTCGAGTCGACCAACCAGCTCATCGAGGAGAGTCGGACTCCGCCGGCGCAGAGACCGACGGTTTCCGAAGCGCTCGCGGAGGTCGAGCGGCGGGAACTCGCGAAGAGGTTCCTCGCTGTTCTCTCCATGCCGCGGCTGGTCCGGCTCAAGGCCGAACCGTGCCACTGGCATGCGCTCGCCGACGGAGGGTTGGAACTCGTCTATCTCGACGACCCCTTCGATGTCGTTGAGGAGATCGCTTACCTCCTGAACCCACCCGGCAACGTCTTCGAGTCCAACAGCGTTTCCATCTTCTTCCGGAGCGACGGAGACGGCAAGTTGGGAGCGATCGGCACGACGTCCGCGGAGTTCAAGCGGGCTGTCCTGAACGACGTCCGCCTGCAGCTTCTCGAGGTCAGCGGCGCCGAAGAAGTGGTCGACCTGATCGCCTTCAAGGCCTGCCGGCGGGGACTCGATCTCGTTGAGCTCGGCCTCGACCCGGCCGAGTACGTCGACTGCCGCCGCAGTTCGTAGCGGCAAGCCGTCGAGGAATAAGCAAGAGGGGCGTGAGTGCGGAAGCACCGCGCCCCTCCTTCGTTTTTATTTGACAAGTCGCGTCAATTTTTTCATTCTATAGATAGCAACCCTTGCCCCGAGGAGGCGGTTATGAAGCTCAATTCAGTTGTCGCGGAGGTTCTCGTGGCGCTAGGCTTCTTCGCCTGCGTTTCGATTCCTTCGCGATTAGCGAAGGTTGTCCTCCTGATTTTCCTCCTTCCCGCAATCGTCAAGGAATTCAAGGCGATTGGTCGCGAGGAGCGAGCAAGAGAGGACATCTCGTGAGCCGGTCGCAGAAGAGCAATGGGGGCGTGCGTTTCCACACCGCGCCCCCGCTTCTTTTTTAATTTAGCTTGACATTTTCAAAAATATAAATTATAATAATAAGGTAACGGTGAAAGCCGTTTTTCTGTACCTCACAATTTCATATGGAGGTGGAACGTGAAGAAGTTCCTCAAGAAGGTGCTCTTCGTCCTCGGCTGTCTGATCCCAGCGCCGCTTATCTTCGGAGGGGCCGCTCTGCGCCAGTATGAGGCAGTGCCGCCGACACAGCAGGTCGTCGTGACCACGGAGGAGTTCGTGGTTGTGAAGGGTTCGACCCTCTGGGACCTCGCCTACGAGAAGTGCGGTGACGCGCTTCGCTGGGAGGAGATCTACGGTTTCAATCCCTACCTCGAGGAGCAGGGTCGGCTGTCCGTTCGTAACGGGCGGCAGATCGTGCTGGTCTTCCCGGGCGAGCACCTCGCCATCCCCACGGTGGGATGTCAGGGTGCAAGCTCAGTGGTCGTACCGGCCTCGGAAGCGCCGGTACCCGTCGCCGCCGGTTCGGTCGCCGGCGCAGAGGAAGCGTCCTCTCTCGGCCCCTGGTGGGTGTGGGCACTCCTCGTCATCGCCCTCGTGGCGGTCGTCTGCTTCTTCGCCGACAATCGGCGTTTCAGGAGGGTCGTCGCGAGACTCGAGGAGACCATCAAGTCTCTCCGATCGGAGCTGAGGAACATGGACGAGCTGCTCGACAATGAGCGAGTCTCACACGAGCGTCGCCTGGCCGAGCAGCGCCGGGCCGACTTCGTGATCATGCGAGGCCACATGCCGCCGCTGCCCGATGGGGTTGAGGACGGTGTCATGGCTGGTCCACCCTCTCAGTTCGAGGGTGTGACCGAGGCGAATCGAGAAGAGATTCTCGACGACGCGGCACAGGCCGCCTACCAGCGTCTTCACCAGGGCGCGGACATGTTCGATCTCACCTTCGAGCGCCAGAACGAACGGCGCGTCCTCATCTCGTCGCGCCCCGGTCGGACCTTCGAGGTGACCTACGGTGACGACACGCGTCGCGAGGTCGTCCTCGTGCGCGAGCCGGGATGGATCCTGGACGTCGTCGTCCGTCGGGGCGACGAGATCGTGGACGAGTTCAAGGGTGTCTGCGTGCTCGGGTTCTGCGCGAACGTGATCCAGTACCGGCGGAACTGGATCGAGGGCGCGCTCATTGAGCCGTTCGAGTACGCCGCTATCCACTCGGCCCCCGACTGGGAGGCCGTCGAGCAGGCCGAGCGGGCGCGGCGGCAGGCGAGCCGGCGGGTCACCGTGCGGGCAGTCGGCAACCGCGTCATCGGGTTCCTCGATGACGAGCCGGTCATCGAGGGCGATTATGTCGTCATCGAGACCAAGGCGCCCGTCGAGCCCGGCGCGAACTTCCTCGGTTTCAGCGGGCGCGCGACCCTCGCAGGGGTCGACGAGCCCGTCGCCGAGCCCGAGCCGGACATCCAGTCCGCGCCGGAGCCCGAGACCGTGGAGACGCCTGCGGCCTCCTAACAAGGGAACCCGCCTACTAAGGCGGAAAGCACAAGCGGAAGCAAAAGCGGGGAGCCGACTCAACATCGGTTCCCCGCTTCCATTTTAAAAACTTGACAGGTTGTTCAAATTTTTTCATTCTAAGGACAGCACAAGTCCAACTCTGACCCAAGGAGGCACAGTGAAGACGGACTGGTTTCTCGTTTTACTCGCGCTCGCTCTCGTCGCAGCCACCGGGTCGAGGTACAACCTGCCGCTGACTCATACCTTCAAGGAAGGCGAGAGCTTGGCGTCAGCTACCAACGCCCTCTGTGCGGGTTCCGGTGTCTCTGGCTGGCTGAGTCGGGGCCGCTGGTACCGGTGGCCGATGGTGAGGGGCAACAAGGCGCTCAGTGACCCGAGTCGGTGGCTCAAGGGTCCGAGCGACATGGACATCGTCGTCCACGCGGGCGAGACGTATCAGGTGCCGGAGAACCTCTGCGCGCCGTTTCTCTACAAGACGGAGATCGCGGCATTGATTCTCGCCATCATCATGATGATCCGCGCCTACCGTGGCACGGAGGTCGTCGAGAAGGAGGCGATGCGCGGCGTTCCCGCCGGCCGACCGGTCGGCGCGACCTGACCCCGGATTCCGCTTTCCCGGGACAACAAGAGCGGGAGCAGGCGGGGGACCGATGAATCATCGGCCCCCGCATCTGTTTTTAAAAACTCCGTGTCCTCAAAAATTATGTCCATATGGACATAATTTTTGAGGCGTACAGATCCCGCCAGTTTTTGGATAAAAATCTATTAAATCTTCATCAAGAAAGTGATAATATATATGTATCATGAACCTGAAGAACAAAACGGTTATCGTAACCGGGAGCGGAGATGGTAGAGAAAACAGAAATGACCATTAAAGGCAAAGTTGTCGTAATCACCGGTGCAAGTCGCGGCTTGGGCAGGGCGCTGGCTTTTGCTTTTACCAAAGAGGGCGCACGACTGATTTTAAGTTCGCGGTCAGGCGAAGGACTGGAAGAATTGGGCCGGGAATTGAAAGCAGATTTTTTCACCGCCGACGTAACGGAAGAGAACGAAATAAACAAATTGGCGAATTTTACCATTCAGAAATTCGGCCGCATTGACGTTTGGATCAACAACGCCGGGATTTGGATTCCTCACGCCCCCGTAGAAAAGATGGATTTAAAGAGAGTGCACGACATGATAGAGGTTAATTTGTTCGGCACGATACACGGCTCGAAAGCGGCTCTTATTCAGATGAAAAAGCAGCAATCCGGAACGATAATAAACATTCTTTCCACGAGTGCGCTTCAAGGCCGTCCCGGTTCTTCGGGTTATTGCGCGAGCAAATATGCCGCCGTCGGTTTCACGAAATCGCTTCGTCTCGAGGTGCAGCCGGAAAATATCAAAGTGTTGGCAATATACCCGGGCGGGATGAAAACCGGTTTGTTCGACGAGCAGAAGCCGGCGGATTACGACAAGCATATGGAGCCCGATTTTGTGGCTGAGACCGTAATCGGGAATATTAAAAAGGAGAATTCCGAGGAAGAGTTAATCATAAGAAGAGAGTGAGTTTCATAAAAACCGGATGTTAAGGTTTTGAAATGAAAAAACGCAGAAAATTCCTGTTTGTTTCCAAGGACAGTTTGAGCGGTGACCTGGCCTTGAAACTGGTGGAAGAAGGCCACGAGGTGAAGTTTTATTTCAAGGACCCGAAGAGTAAAGACGTCTACGACGGTTTTTTCGAGAAGGTCAAGAACTGGCGTCACCACGTTTCGTGGGCGGACGTCATCATTTTCGACGACTCGAATTACGGCGAATCGGCTCAAGCGCTGCGCAAAGCCGGCAAACGCGTAATCGGCGGCAGCCGCTATACGGACAAGCTGGAAATAAAGCGCGAGTTCGGACAGGACGAATTGCGAAAATTCGGCATCAATACCCTTCCCAGCCGGGAATTCAACGATTACAAGGCGGCGATAAGTTTCATCAAAAGGACGCCCAGGCGTTATGTGTTCAAGCCGAGCGGAAAAGAACAATCGTACAACAAAAGATTGGTCATAATTTCCGAAGAAGACGACGCGAGCGATTTGCTGGATTTTTTGCGGCACAACAAAAAGACGCTGCGCAAAAAAATTCCGAGGTTCCTGATTCAGGAATTCGTAGCTGGGATAGAAATCGCAGTCGGCGCCTTCTTTAACGGAGAAAAATTTATCCACCCCATCAACGTTAACTTCGAACACAAAAGAATTTTTACCGGCAACCTCGGCCCGATGACAGGAGAAGCGGGGACGATGATGTTTTGGGAAAATTCGAACAAGATTTTCGAAAGTACGCTGGAGAAAATGACGCCCGTTCTCCAGAAATCCGGGTACATCGGCTACATCGACTTGAACTGCATCGTCAACAAAAACGACATTTACCCGCTGGAATTCACCGCCCGGTTCGGTTACCCGACCATTCAGATTCAGCTTGAAGGAATTTTGGACAATGCCGGCGACTGGCTTTATCGCCTGGCTTGCGGCCGGAATTTTACGCTCAGGACCAAAGAAGGATTCCAGATCGGGGTGGTGATTTTCACTCCGCCGGCTCTTTCCGAAGGCAACGACATGGAAACGGCGGAAACTTACCGGGACATCGCCATCCGTTTCGAGAAAGAAGACCGCGAGGGAGTTCACATCGGGGACGTGAGAAATGACAACGGCATATGGAGAGTGGCTGGTATATCGGGCTGGAACTTGATTGCTACCGGCAGCGGCAAAGACATTCCGGAGGCGAGAAAAATCGCCTATCGCCGGGTGAGAAACATTCAAATTCCCCACATGTTTTACCGGCAGGACATAGGTTTGAGGAATATTTGGGAAATAAATTTGCTGAGGAAGTGGGGTTATCTGCCAAACTTGGATAAACCGAATGAGAAACTCGACTGATAATTCTAAGCCGCCGAAGCGCAGCGAGATTCACCCGGGAGATTTTGTCTGGATTATCGAAAAAAAGAATTACGGAACGAAAAATTACACCCAAGGGTTCGTGGATGAAGTTTTGAGTCCCGGGGCGAGTCATCCGCGCGGCATCAAAGTCCGCCTGAAAAACGGCATTATCGGCCGGGTTCAGTGGAAAATAACCAGTTGGTAAGCAATTGGTATAATGAAAGGAATGAAAATAAAAAACTCCAAGGCGCTCGCGGTAAGCCCTACCCGAGAACGCCTTCTTCAAATTGCCGAAGCCGGCCTGGAGGCAATTGATACCGAAAGAGTGGTGGCCGAAAAAATCGGTCTCCGGGGCAATGAACTCAAAATCGGAGACAGGTTTTTTGATTTGGAACAAGGGAAAAGGATCTTTGTCGTCGGTGTCGGCAAGTGTTCGCTCGAAGCCGCCGGGGCCCTTCAGAAGGTTCTGAAAGACAAAATTACGGACGGCGTGGTGATAGACCTTCGCAAGGGAAAACTCGAGAAAATCAGGACTTTTTCCGGCACCCACCCTCTGCCTACCGAAGAGAACGTCAGCGCCACGAAAGAAGTCATAAAGCTTCTGGAAAAATCGGAGAAAGACGACCTGATAATTTTTCTCATATCCGGCGGCGGCTCCACCCTACTTTGCCAGCCGAAGGAGCACACCTGCGCGGCCGAGGCTGAACTTATTAAATGCCTTTACTCCGGAGGAGCTACTATAGAAGAAGTAAATACGGTAAGAAAACACATTTCTCTCGCCAGGGGCGGAAACTTGGCGAAGTACGCCTATCCGTCGGAAGTCGTGGCTTTGATTTTTTCTGACGTGCCGGGGAATGATTTAAGCTTTGTGGCATCCGGTCCGACAGTGCCCGATGCGACAACGGTTGGGGACGCCGAAAGAATTTTGACAAAATACAAGGCTTGGGAAAATTGCGGCATTTCCCAAAACAGCCTCATCGAAACTCCGAAAGAAAAGAAGTATTTCGAAAGAGTTTCCAATATTCTTTTCGTCTCCAACAAAATCGCTCTTGAGGCGATGGCGGCGGAGGCGGAAAAACTCGGGTATGCCCCGGCTATCCGCAGTTCCAATCTTCAGGGCGAGGCGAGCGAGGTCGGCAAGAATTTGGTTGAAGAACTCCACCGGGCGGCAAGCGGCATGATTTTACTTTACGGCGGAGAGACGACGGTGGTCTTGTGGCAAGGCGGCCCGCCCCAGTGGGGCGAGGCTCGCCCAACAGGGTTGGGCGGCCGGAATCAGGAGCTCGCTCTCTCGGCTCTCCGGTTTATTGAAAGCGGGGAAGCGGTTGTGGCCCTCGCTTCCGACGGGGAAGACAACACCGATATGGCTGGCGCGATTTGTGATAAAATAACGAGAGAAAAAGCGAAGGAAAAGGGCCTCAAGCCGGAAAAGTATCTCGAGGAACACGACTCTTACAACTTTTTTGCCGCCTCAGGTGACCAGATTTCGACCGGCAAGACCGGTTCCAACGTTTCCGATTTGATAATCGCCCTAAAAGAATAAAATCATGAAATTTATCCTCCCGTTTTCGAAAATTGGAATGAAAGACGTGCCGAAAGTCGGCGGCAAAAACGCCGCCCTAGGCGAGATGTATTCCCACCTTACAAAACTCGGGGTGAAAATTCCCAACGGTTTTGCTCTTACCGCCGCCGCTTACCGTTTTTTCCTCAAGGAAAACGGAGCCGACCTCAAAATTAAGGAGATTCTAAAGGGTTTAAACCTCAAAAACGTCAACGATTTGAAAAAGCGCGGCCGGATGATTCGGACGCTTATTTTGTCGCTTGTTTTGCCGAAGGAAATAACCAAGGAAATCAATCTGGCTTACCGCCGGATGGAAAAAAAGTACAGCAAGGGAGTTGATGTGGCGGTCCGCTCTTCCGCAACGGCGGAGGATTTGCCCGGCGCTTCTTTCGCCGGCCAGCAAGAAACGTATTTGAACGTTCGAGGCGAAGAGGAACTCGCAATAGCCGTAAGGAAATGCATCGCTTCGCTTTTCACCGACCGGGCGATTTCTTACCGGGCCGATAAGGGATTTTCCCACTTTGACGTAGCGCTTTCGGTCGGCGTTCAGAGAATGATTCGTTCGGACATCGCTTCATCGGGCGTTATTTTTACAATCGACACCGAAACCGGTTTCGACAAGGTTATTATCATAAACTCTTCCTACGGTTTGGGTGAGATGGTTGTCCAGGGGAAAGTGACGCCGGACGAATTTATCGTTTTCAAACCGACGCTTGAGGAGGGTTTTCATCCGGTTATTGCGAAAAACCTGGGCCCCAAAAACATAAAACTCGTTTACGGAAAGACGGGCACGAAGCTGGCGGAAGTTTCCGCCCGCGACAGGAACTCCTTTTCCTTGAACGAAGCGGAAATTATCAAACTCGCCGAGTGGAGCATGATTATAGAAAAATATTTCTCCCGCGTTTACAGACATTACCAGCCGATGGACATCGAGTGGGCGAAGGACGGCAAGACGAAAGAACTTTTCATTCTTCAAGCGAGACCGGAGACGGTCCACTCCCTGGGCAAAAAGAAGCTTTATCTCGAATATCATCTTAAGGGAAAGGGGAAAGTTCTTGTCTCCGGCGTTGCCGTCGGCACGAAAATCGCATCCGGCCGGACAAAAATCATAAAAGACGTCAAAGACATCGGAAAATTCAAAAAGGACGAGGTGCTCGTAACCGACATTACCGACCCGGACTGGGAGCCGATTATGAAAATTGCCTCGGCCATCGTGACCGACAAGGGTGGGAGGACATCGCATGCGGCAATCGTCTCGCGCGAGCTCGGCATTCCCTGCGTGGTCGGGACGGAAAACGCGACAAGGAAGCTCAAGACCGGAGCGGTCATCACCGTCGACTGCGTCTCGAGCGGCGAGGGGTTGGTTTACTCCGGCAAAGTCCCATTTGAGGTTTTGGAGCACCACCTGGACAAAATTCCGAAGACGAGAACCAAGGTGATGGTAAACATCGGCTCGCCGGACGAAGCTTTCAAAAATCATTACTTGCCGGTCAAGGGAGTGGGTCTGGGCCGGCTGGAATTTATCATTGCATCGCACATCAGAATTCACCCGAACGCGCTCATTGACTACAAGAAAATTAAAGATAAAAAGCTGATTGCCAAAATAGATTCCCTGACGCCGGGTTATCGGAACAAAACCCAGTTTTACGTCGACGAGCTCTCTGAAGGCGTCGCCAAAATTGCCGCCGCCTTTTACCCGGAGGAGGCGATAATCCGCTTTTCGGATTTCAAGACGAACGAATACAGAAAACTCATCGGCGGCGAACTTTACGAGCCCGCCGAGGAAAATCCGATGCTCGGCTGGCGGGGCGCTTCGCGCTATTATGACCCGAAATTCGAAGAAGCCTTCGGCTTGGAATGCAAGGCGTTGCGGCGGGTGCGCGAGAAGTTCGGTTTGAAAAACGCCGTCGCCATGATTCCTTTCTGTCGGACGCCGGAAGAAGCCAAAAAAGTCTTGGCGGTGATGGCGAAAAACGGCCTGCGGCGGGGCAAAGACGGCCTGAAGGTTTATATAATGTGCGAAATTCCCTCGAACGTGTCTCTTGCCGACGAATTTTTGGATGTTTGCGACGGTATGTCCATCGGTTCGAATGATTTAACCCAGCTCGTCTTAGGCCTCGACCGGGATTCGGGAATCGTCGCCCGCATCGGGAACGAGAATTCCCCGGCGGTGAAAGAAATGGTAAGCAAAGTTATCGAAAAGTGCCGCAAGCGGAAAAAGTACATCGGCATCTGCGGCCAGGCGCCCAGCGATTTTCCGGAGTTCGCCAAATTCCTGGTCAAGGAAAAAATCGAAAGCATTTCCCTGAACCCCGATACGGTTATCAGGACAATTGTCGCCATCAAAAAAGTAGAGTAGGGCAAAGTAAGCGGAAAAAAACAAGGCTTCACGGGGTGTTATGACATGTCATAACACCCCGTCTTCTTGATTTAACACGATAAATGGCGAGTATTTATCGTAAACAGGTCTTAATGGGTTTGGTGAACACGGTGGTATAATTTTAGTTGATGATTTCGGAGAATAAACGGTGTCAGAATTGTAAAAAATCGTTCACGATTGAGCTGGAGCCCTTCGCCTTCGCTCAGGATTTCGCTTGTTTTACATAAGAATTATGTCTGCTTCTGAAACAAAAGTTTGTCAAAATTGCAAAGCATCATTTAACATTGACGCTCAAGATTTTGATTTCTACAGGAAAGTTGATGTCCCGCCGCCGACGTTTTGCCCGGAGTGCCGGAACATGCGCCGGATGGCGTGGCGGGAATATATTTCTTTGTATCGCCGTAAGTGTGACCTGTGTGGCAAGCCGATTATCACAATTCACGCCCCCGGTGGACCTTTTACGGTGTACTGTCGCGAGTGCTACATATCCGATAAATGGGATCCCATGGATTACGGCCGGGATTATGATTTCAAGAAACCGTTCTTTGAGCAATATCGGCGTCTTATGGAGGCGGTGCCGCGTCCGGCCCTAACAGGAGCAACGAATATTATTAACAGCGATTTCTCCCACGCTTCGGTAAACTTGAAAAATTGCTTCAATGTATTTTGGTCTTATTTTTCAGAAGATGCGCAGAATTGCTACGCCCTCCTCCTTTCTCGGAACGCCTTCGATTGTTATGTAGCCGACAATTCTGACTCCGTCTACGAAGTTCTCCACTCGAACCGGATGTATCGGGTTCGGTACGGGTATTTCTCCGATGAATGTCTTGATTCTTCGTTTCTTTATAACTGCGTTGGTTGCTCGGACTGCTTCGGGTGCGTGAATCTCCGCAAGAAAAAGTATTGCCTTTTCAACAAGCAATTCTCAAAAGAAGAATATCGAACCCGCCTCACGGCGTGGGATTTGGGGAGTTATAAAAAATTACAGGAAGCCAAGAAAAAATTCCGGGAGTTGTATCTTGCAACCCCGCACCGCCCCGCTCACGTGCTGAATAGCCAAAACGTAACCGGTGACATCATTCGCGACGCGAAAAATTGCAAGACCTGCTTTTCAGCGCTTGATGGCGTGGAAAACTGCAAATACCTGTTTTTCGGGGGATTAAATTTGAAGGACAGCTACGATGTGAGTGGGGGCGGGGACACTTCGGAATTGATGTACGAAACCATGGCTATCACCGGCAACAATCAACGAATATTCTTTTCAGCGGGGGGCGGCCGGAGCCACGACGTATGGTATTGCGATTGGGTAGTCGGTTCGTCGGATATGTTCGGGTGTATCAGCATGCGGAACAAGAAACACTGCATCTTGAACAAACAGTATACGAAAGAAAAATACGAACAGCTTATCGGGCGCATCCGGCGGCAAATGGATGAGGTGCCGTATCGCGATAAGAAGGGACGTATCTACAAATACGGCGAAT
The DNA here is from genome assembly GCA_043797305.1 of Candidatus Jorgensenbacteria bacterium. Lineage (GTDB taxonomy): Bacteria > Patescibacteriota > Minisyncoccia > UBA6257 > GWB1-50-10 > CAZGHF01. The sequence continues at coordinate 30,401 of JAZDPW010000024.1, read as the reverse complement.
TTTTCCCGATCGAGCTTTCTGCATATGCCTATAATGAAACCTTCGCATTCCCGTGGTACCCGAAAACGAAAGCGGAAACGCTTGCCGAAGGATGGCAATGGCGTGAACCGGAACGGCGGTCATATGAGATAACGTTGGTACCGGAGGAATTACCCGATCACATTCGGGATGTTGGTGATTCCATTACGAAAGAGACTATTGGTTGCGCCCATAAAGGCACCTGCGCCGACCAGTGTGTAACCGCATTCCGCATTACCGCGGAAGAGTTGGCGTTCTACCGCGATATGAATATTACTCTGCCGCGGCTCTGCCCGAATTGCCGGCTTGCCGAACGGTTTTCCTGGCGGAACGGTTTTCGTCTTTGGCATAGAGCTTGTATGTGTGAGAGTGTTGGGCACGGTCATAATGGACGGTGCACGAACGAGTTCGAAACTACATTTGCGCCCGAGAAACCGGAAATTATTTATTGCGATGCGTGCTATAAAGCGGAATTTTTATGAACCTCTGGTATCTCAAAAAATACTTCTACCTTGGTCGCACGTTGTGGCAAAGCTTTATATTTAAGGTGAGGATATTCTTCCGAAAGATTTTTAGATAAGTTGTATAATAGATACATATGAAGATTGCTTTTTTTGAAATTGAAGGATGGGAGGAAGAAGTAATCAAGAAGCGCCTCGGCGACGTTTATTTGAGTAAGGAAACGCTGAACGAAGACAATCTTCCCGAGGATAACTCGTTTGAAATTATTTCCGTTTTCGGTAGCTCGCGGGTGACGGACAAAGTTCTGGGGCATTTTCCGAATCTGAAGTTTCTTACCACCCGTTCCACCGGTTTTGACCACATCGACCTCGAGGCCTGCAAAAAGCGCAACATTCCGGTCGCTTACGTGCCCGGCTACGGCGATAATACCGTTGCCGAATTCGCTTTCGGCCTCATTTTGAATCTCACCCGGAAAATTTACGCCGCCGTGGACCGGATAAAAGAAACGGGCTCTTTTCAGTTTGAGGGTTTGAGGGGGACGGACTTGAAGGGGAAAACGCTCGGTGTTGTCGGCACCGGCCGCATCGGCAAGGAGGCGATAAAAATCGCCAAAGGTTTCGGAATGAAAGTGGTTGCGACCGATGTCTATCCGGACGAGAAATTCGCCAAAGAGCAGGGTTACGAATATATCCCGCTTGAAAAACTCTTATCTTCAAGCGACGTCATCACCATTCACTGCCCCTATACGAAAGAAACCCATCACCTCATCAACAAAGACAACGTCCGCCTCATTAAAAAGGGAGCGTATCTGGTAAATACCGCCCGGGGCGGCATCGTGGAAACGGAAGCTCTGGTTTTGGCTCTCCAGGAGGGGATTTTGGCTGGGGCAGGATTGGATGTTCTTGAAGAAGAAGTGGAAGTCAAAGAGGAAATGGTTTTTGCGAGAGAAAAACGCGACTCCGAAGAAATGAAAGTGATGCTCGAGGACCATGTCTTGATGCGGATGCCCAATGTCTTGATAACGCCGCATACCGCCTTCAATTCCCAGGAAGCAGTGGAAAGGATTCTCGCAAAGACACTCGAGAACATCGAAGGATTTTTAGCGGGTAAGCCGGTGAATCTGGTGAAATGAGCGAATATACGCCCCTGCAAATCAGAGACTTGCCGCCGGCGCCTCATTGGAGCAGGTCTATTGGCGTCGGCATTGTCGTTATGGGTCTTGCCATCGGCACGGGCGAACTTATCATGTGGCCGCATCTTGTCACCAAATACGGTCTTGGTCTTTTGTGGGCCGCGGTTTTGGGCATCACTCTCCAGTTTTTCATAAACTATGAAGTGGCTCGCCACGCTTTGGCGACCGGCGAAAGTTTTTTCACCACTTCCGCCCGATCTTGGAAGTGGCTCGTTCCTTTCTGGCTGGTTTCGGCAATTCTTCTCTACATCTGGCCCGGCTGGGCGGCGGCCATGGGCACGACTCTTCGCGAACTTTTCGGTTTCGGCAGCTATCTTCATTGGGCTTGGGCAACTCTCGGCTTGGTTTTGGTTCTGACTTTTGCCGGCCGGATTGCTTACGTTGTTTTGGAAAAAACACTCAAAATCACCGTACCCGCTTTTTTTGTTTTGTTGCTTGCAATAAGTTTTTTCACGCTTGATGGAAGCTCTCTTCTTGCCGGCCTGAAGGGAGCCCTGAACTTCGGCTGGATTCCGGAAGGCATTGATTTGGGTGTTTTCTTGGGTGCCATTGTTTTTGCCGGCGCCGGCGGTCTCTTAAATCTTTGCACTTCGCTTTGGTATCGGGACAAGCAAGCCGGCATGGGTCATTATGTCGGGCGGATAATCAATCCGATTACGGCGAGGCCGGAAGCGGTTGCGGCTACCGGTTACGCTTTTAATCCGAGCCGAGAAAATATCAAACGCTGGCGTGCCTGGATGCGCTACGTGCTCATTGACCAGGGTGTTATTTTCTGGTTTTTGGGTTTGATTACGCTTCTTCTTCTTAGCATCAACGCTTATGTCGTTCTTACGCCGCTCGGTCTCGTGCCCGAGGGTCTTAACGTAGCCGTCGTCCAGGCGCATATTTTCGGCGAGCACTGGGGGAAAATAGGATTCAACGTCTTTCTGGTAATGGCTTTCCTGATGCTTTTTTCAGTAATGTGGACCGTAATAGACGCCTTCACCCGAATCGTAAGCGACATTTTATTCGTTAATTCTCGCACCGGTCCTTTCGAAAAATATTTTTCCTGGTTTAAAAAACTTTCTTTGAGTCAGCTTTATTACGGTCTTATTGTCGGAATCGTCGTCTTGAACGCTCTCTTAATTCCTCTGGAGCAGCCCCTGGTTCTCTTAACCATAAGCGCCGTTCTGGGTGGATTCGTAATGGCGATTTACACCCCTCTCATTATCTTTTTGAACAATCGGCGTTTGCCGAAAGAATTAAGGCCGAATTTGCTCGTGAATGTCGTCATGATTTTTGCGGCCGTTTTCTACATTTACTTTGCAGTCAGGATTATTGCCGATAAAATAACATAGGAATGAAAATTGACGACGTAATTTTAAAACGAATATCGGATTCTCGGGGAGAGCCGACGATTGAAGTCGGAATTAAAGCCGGGGGCGGCGAATTTTTCGCCCAAATCCCTTCCGGGAAGAGCCGCGGCAGCCGGGAGGCGGCGGTTTTGCCGCCGGATGAAGCGAAAAAAGCTCTCAAAAACATAGAGGAAAAGCTTGTCGGAAAAGATTTCGGGAATATCAAGGAGTTTGACGGATTTCTTATCGTTCTCGACGGAACGCCGAACAAAGCCAAGCTCGGCGGGAATCTGATGCTTGGCTTGTCGCTCGCTTTCGCCCGCGCTCTTGCGGGCGGAAACGGGCTTGAGCTTTGGCAGACGTTAAGAAGCGAGTTTTTCCCCCGCAGTGCCGAATCGGAACCGCCCCGGATTTTTTCCAATTTCATCGAGGGTGGCGTTCATGCCGAGAGCAACCTCGATATCCAGGAATTTTTGGTCGTGGCCGAGTCGAAGGGGAAAGTTGCCGAAACCTGCCGCAAGCTTTCGGGACTTTACGAATCGGTGGGGCAAACCCTGAAAGAGCGGTACGGCTTGCCGAACCTGAAGCTCGGCGATGAAAACGGTTATTCCCTGGACTTTAAGAACAACTTCGAGCCGATTGAACTCTTGGGCGGGGAAATAGAGAAAAACGGTCTTGCCGGAGAATTCTCTCTCGGACTTGATGCCGCTGCCTCGAGTTTTTATGAAGGAGGTTATTACGTTTTTGAGAGGAAGAAACTCACTTCGAGCGAACTTGAGGGTGTTTATTCGGATTATTTCCGGAAGGCACCGCTTCTTCGTTCGATTGAAGACCCCTTTGACGAGAACGACGGAACGGGTTTTGTGAAACTTTCTTCGGGTTCGGGCGGCGGAAAACTGGTGATAGGCGACGACCTTACGGTTACCGACCTGGAGCTCATCAAGGCGGCGGCCGCGGGGAAGATGATAGGCGGCGTAATAATAAAACCTAATCAAATCGGCACCGTTTCGGAAACCTGCGCGGCAATGACGGTGGCCCACGAGAACGGATTAAAGTGTATTGTCTCGCACCGGTCGGGGGAGACAGAAGACAATTTCCTGATTCATTTTGCAAAAGCAGCCGGCGCCTACGGCGTCAAAATCGGCGCCCCGGCCGGAGAAAGGTTATCCAAGTTTCGGGAGTTCATCCGTTTGTTTTCCTGAAAAACCGGTGTATAATTATGATATGGAGTTTGTTTTGAAATCTATTTTACTCTCGAGCTTTTTCCTGGTGGCTCTTTTCGGTTTTTCGGTGATGGCGAACGGTTCGGCTCACTGCCTCGTCTCGCTTATGGAAGGAGCGGCCTGTCCGGAAAACCTGTTTGGTTTCGCCTCTTTTCACATCGGCTTTTTCAAGAACTTTTCGAGCGCCGTTTTCAATAACCTCGGACTTCTTACTCTTTTTCTGATTCTCGGTTTTCTTTCCTCGTCCCTAATCGGTTTGCGAGGGAAAACCGTTCTTGCCGTTCCGTTTTTCTCGGGTTCATCCGGAAGCGACGGAGAGCAATCGCCGTCCCTGCGGAAAATAAGAAGGTGGTTTTCGCTTCTGGAAACAAGCCCGACTTTCGCTTTGGCGCGTTGAAGCCGAACCCTCGAAAGTTCGCTTTAGCGCGTTTTTTGACCCAAATTTTGGGGCCTTTTGTTTTTAACCGTAAAAAATCATGAATACAAAAAATAAATCGTTAATAATCGCCGCGGTGGTTATCCTGGGAAGCCTCGGCCTCATACTCCTTACCAAGCCGGCGCCGGAAGTCGGCGGAAACTTCCGTGCCGACATAAGCTCCGCAATCGTGTCCGAGGAACGGTCTTTCGACTTCGGAACAATCAGCATGGCCTCGGGTGACGTCAGTCACGACTTCAAAATCAGGAACGGGAGCGGCGAGGTCGTAAAAATAGAGAGAATGTACACTTCCTGTATGTGTACCGCCGCCTATTTCTTAAAAGACGGCGGGGGGAGAATTGGTCCCTTCGGAATGCCGGGGCACGGTGGGTTCGTGCCGCCGTTGAAGAGCGTTATAGAGCCCGGGGAAGAAACCGTTATTTCGGTGGTTTTTGACCCGGCTGCCCACGGTCCGGCCGGCGTGGGACCTGTAGAGAGGGAAATTTATCTTGAAGACGAGTCGGGGAACCTAATCGTCGTGCTCGGAATTAAAGCGACCGTAACTCCATGAGAAAGAAAATAATCGTTCCAATCGTTCTCGCCGCTCTGTTCCTCGGGATTTTCCTTTTCTTCCGTTTCACCGGAACGGGACAGGAATTTTTGTGGGGCGTGAGCGACGGCGGAAAATTGCTTCTGCCGCTTATTGCGGTCGCGGCCGTAATCGACAGCATAAATCCCTGCGCGTTCTCGGTTCTCATTCTCACCATCGCTTTTCTCTTCAGCATCGGAAAATTGCGCTCGGGGATACTGAAAATCGGCGGCGCTTACGTTGCCGGACTCTTCGTCGTTTACGTCATGATTGGCCTGGGGATTTTGCGGGCGCTCCACCTTTTCAACACGCCGAACTTCATGGCTAAAGTCGGCGCCGTGCTTCTTATCGTCCTGGGAGCGATAAACATCATAAACGAGTTTTTTCCCCGGTTTCCGATTAAGCTCAAGATTCCCGGTGCCGTTCATCACAAAATTGCCGAACTGATGGAAAAGGCCTCAGTGCCGACCGCTTTCGTTCTCGGGGCGCTCGTGGGACTCTGCGAGTTTCCTTGCACCGGCGGGCCTTATCTTATGGTATTGGGACTTCTTCACGATTCGGCGACTTATGCCGCGGGCCTGGGTTATCTTCTCCTCTACAACCTGATTTTCATTCTGCCGCTTGTCATCATCCTTCTTATTGCTTCGAACGATGCGTTGCTTGAAAAAGTGCAGAACTGGCAGAGGGAAGAAAGAAAAGAAATGCGTCTCGGCGGGGGAATCGCGATGATCCTTCTCGGATTTCTTATATTCCTCATCTAAATTGTTAAAATAAAAATATGGAAATAATAATCGTTACAATCTCAATCCTGGTCATTACGTTCATTACTTGGTCCGTCAATAAGCTTCTGCCGTTTAAAGTTTGTCCCATTTGCGCCGGCGTTTCCGGTACCTGGTTCCTGTTGCTCGTTGGGATTCTTCTAGGTTGGTTATCGGTCGTAAGTTACGGGCTGTTGGTCGCGGTACTCATGGGAGGCTCCGTTGTCGGTATGGCTTATCAGGGCGAGAAAAGGCTGAACATCGCGTCGGAAAATTTCCTGAAATTCAGGACAGCGGTCATCGTGCCCGGTTTCGTTCTTGTCTATTTCGCGCTCGCAAACGTGAGCTGGCTCACTCTCGTTATTGAAGCGGCGGTTCTTATGACGGTCATGTATCTTTACTTCGTGAGGCCCTTCCTTAAAGAAAGGCCGCCGGCGCAGGATAAACGGAAAATCGCCGAACTGGAGGATGAAATGAAAAATTGCTGCTGACCGACATGGAAAAGAAACTTGTTTTGATTTTTGCGGTTATTGTCGTTGTCATCGTGGGCGTGGCAATTTTTCTCTCGCCGGGCGGGCCGGAGGGCGGCGCCTACGACGGTTTTGCCGCCTGCCTTGCGGAGAAAAAAGTGGTTATGTACGGCGCTTACTCGTGTCCGCACTGCCAGAACGAAAAGAAAAGATTCGGCGATTCGTTCCGGTTGGTGCCCTACGTTGAATGCACCGAGGAAACTGAAAAATGCGTCGCGGCGGGGATAGAGGGTTATCCGACCTGGATTTTCGGAGACGGCCGCCGTTTTGAGGGCGAGCAGGGTCTTCAAAGGTTGTCGCAGGAGAGCGGTTGTTTACTTCCTTAATATACCTAAATATATCTATGAACAAAAAATTAATTCCGATAAGTATTTTAATTTCCATTTCTTTGATTGCCATTTCGTTTTTTTACCGGAATGGCTTGGATGAAAGGGAAACCGAAGCGGTTCCGCCTTCCGGCGGGTTCGTTTTGCCCGTAAAGTGGGGCGATTTGAGTGACAGGCTCGTTAAAACAGGAGTAATTGACGGAGAAAAATTCCAGGCGCTTTATTCCAATCGCGGAGGAACGAGCGAAGAAACAAGCAATCTCTTTGCGAAAGGCGGCAATTTGGTGATGACGCCCGAGAATTCGGGTGAGGTTTTGAACCTCTTATGGGCTTTTGGTCTCGCCAACAAAAATCCGATTCTTGAGGAGGGACCGATGGCCGACCCCCGCTATGGCGGAGCGGGCAATTTCGCTTCAACCGGCGGCTGGACGTTCTCGCGCGGTGACGCGATGGAGCATTACTCGCGCCACGAATTTGTTGTTTTAACCAAGGAACAGCAGGAACTCGTTCTACGCGTCTCAAAGAATATTTATCGGCCTTGTTGCGGCAATTCAACTTACTTCCCCGATTGTAATCACGGGATGGCGATGCTGGGGCTCCTGGAGCTTATGGCCGCGGAGGGGGCGAGCGAAGAAGAAATGTACCGGGCGGCGCTTCAGGTGAATTCTTCATGGTTTCCGGACACTTACCGCGTTATCGCCGATTATCTCGAATCAAAGGGCCGGAGCTTGGCGACGGCGGACCCGAAAGAAATTTTAGGACCCGATTTTTCGAGTTACTCGGGTTTCAACCGAATTCTCGCCGAATTTAATCCGCCGGAAGGCGCAGGCGGCGGCAGTTGCGGGGTATGAAAGAGGAAAAATACACATGTCCCATGCACCCGAAGGTGGTAATGGACGCGCCCGGGCTCTGTCCGGAGTGCGGTATGAATCTGATCCCCGAGAAAAAGAAAGTTTCTCGTGAGCGTCACGGCCATAATCACGGGAGAGAGGGGCACTCGACCAATATTTTCAAAACCAGATTTTGGGTGAGTTTGGTTTTGTCCCTGCCCGTCGTCGCTTATTCCGACATCGTCCAGTCGCTCTTGAGATACGAAGCGCCGAAGTTTCCGGGCTCGGAGTATCTGTCGTTCGTTCTTTCGTCCGTCATCTTTTTCTACGGCGGATTGATTTTCATTACCTCGGCCTATCGGGAACTTAAGGCCAAGCTGCCGGGGATGATGACATTGATCGCCCTTGCGATTTCCACCGCTTACCTCTACAGTGTCGCCGTTACTTTTTTGGGCGGCGGCGAGCCGCTTTATTGGGAGCTTGCCACTCTTATTACGGTGATGCTCTTGGGCCATTGGATGGAAATGCGGGCGGTAACGGGCGCAAAAGGCGCCCTAAAGGAGCTTTCGAAGCTTTTGCCGGATACCGCGGAAGTAATTATAGGGAGCGGAACGAAAATAATTCCGCTCTCGGAACTGAAAATCGGCGACGTGATGCTCGTAAAACCCGGCGGGAAGATTCCCGCCGACGGAGCGGTCTTGAGCGGCGAATCGGATGTCGACGAATCGATCATTACCGGTGAATCCAAGCCGGTGCGCAAAAAGGCGGGTGATGCGGTTATTGCCGGCACAATTTTGGGCGACGGTTCACTCAAGGTCAAAGTGACGAAAATCGGTGACGATACGTTTTTGGCCGGTGTGATGCGCTTGGTGCGCGAAGCCGAAGCTTCGAAGTCGCGCCTGCAGGTACTCTCCGACAGGGCGGCTTATTACCTTACCATCATCGCCGTTGTGGTGGGCGGTATCACCTTGATTACCTGGCTTACTTTATCCGACCCGGCTTTTGCCGTAAGCCGGATGGTCGCGGTTCTCGTCGTCGCTTGTCCTCACGCCCTGGGGCTTGCTATTCCTCTTGTCGCTTCAATCTCGACTACTAAGGCGGCCGAGAATGGGTTTTTGGTAAAAAGACGTTTGGCGCTTGAGGCAGCTCGGAATGTGACGCTTGTTCTTTTCGACAAGACCGGTACTTTGACCAAAGGGGAATTTGGAATTACCCGGGTAAGCTCCGAGGAAACGCTTGTTCTCGCCGCCGCCGTGGATGTCCATTCGGAGCACCCTATCGCCAGAGCAATAGTTCGGGAGGCGCGGGCTCGCGGACTTGTCGTGCCGGATGCGAAAAACTACCGGCGCATCGCAGGCGTCGGGGGAGAAGCGGAGGTGGAAGGGCAAAAAGTTTTCGTCGGCCACCGGGGCGGAGCGGACATTCAAGTGGAAGCGGACGGACGAAAAATCGGCAGTATCTTGGTAGCCGACGTTGTGCGGCCGGAGGCAAAAGAGGCCGTAACCGCCTTGAAGAAATTGGGGATTAAAGTCGCCATGATAACGGGTGATTCGGAAGACGTAGCCCGTGAAGTTTCTGCGGAATTGGGAATTGACGAATATTTCGCGCGGGTTTTGCCCGGCGAGAAGCTGGAAAAAGTGAAATATCTCCAGTCGGAGGGCGGGAAGGTGATGATGGTCGGGGATGGCATAAACGACGCGCCGGCCCTGACCCAAGCCGACGTGGGAATCGCAATCGGTGCCGGCACCAACGTCGCCATCGAGTCGGCCGGCATCATTCTCGTCAAAAACGACCCGCGCGACATTCCCAAAATCATCAAATTATCCCGCCTTACCTACAATAAAATGATTCAAAACCTTTTTTGGGCGACCGGTTACAATGTGGTCGCGATTCCTCTTGCCGCGGGCGCGCTGGCTTTCAAAGGTATTTTCCTCGAGCCGGCTCTTGCGGGATTTTTGATGTCGATGAGCACCGTGATTGTCGCGGTAAACGCCGTTTTTCTCAAAAAAAGAAAGCTGTAATATGTGCAAGGTCGAAAAATCAAACTTTGAAATACACGCGATATGATGGGTTACGGATTTGACGGCGGAATGATGAACTGGGGCGGCGGTTTCGGCCTGCTTTTTACGCTCTCCTGGATTGTCTGGCTTGTTGTCGGCGTTTTTCTTGCCATTTATCTTTGGCAAAAGATAAACAGGAAGTAGACGGGGGATTGACCCGGTAGTAGAAATTGGATTTCCTCTGGACTTCTCCGCGTAGCGGAGCAATCCAATTTTCACTACCGGGTTGAAAACTTTATTTCTTGTGTTATCCTCTTTCTATATGAAAGGCGAATTTTGGTTTTTCTTTCTCTTCGGATTGATTATTTTCATCATGGGAGTCGGCGCCGCTTTTGCCGGTTAAAATGCATGGCAAACGGCACCCGAAGCAGAAATATTTTCGATCCCGGTTCGCCGGAGCCTTTTCGCCTGTCGCGGAGCAAGATAGAACTTTTTTTGGAGTGCCCCCGCTGTTTTTATCTTGACCGCCGCTTGGGCGTCGGCCGCCCGCCCGGTTTTCCTTTCACCCTGAATTCCGCCGTGGACTACTTGCTGAAAAAAGAGTTCGACATTCACCGGGCGGCGGGCTCGGTTCACCCTTTGATGAAAGCGTACGGCGTGGAAGCCGTTCCTTTCGCCCACGATAACATCGACGAGTGGCGGGAAAACTTCAAGGGTGTGGGATTTTTGCATCGCCCGACTAATCTTTTTATCACCGGCGCGGTTGATGATGTCTGGATTAACGAAGCGAAGGAACTTATCGTCGTCGATTACAAGGCGACGAGCACGAACGCCAAGATAACCCTCGATGCCGAATACCGTCAATCCTACAAACGGCAGATGGAAATCTATACCTGGCTCCTGCGCCAGAACGGATTCAAGGTTTCGGACACCGGCTACTTCGTTTACGCAAACGGCGACAAGGACAAAAAAGCTTTCGACGGCAAGCTGGAATTCAAGGTGGAAATCATCTCTTATACCGGGAGCGACGCCTGGGTTGAGAGAGCTGTCGTTGATGCCCACAAATGCATGTCCGGCGACTTGCCGGCGCTTTCTCCGAACTGCGAATATTGCTCTTACCGTGAAGCGGCCCGCCGGCACGAATAAATTATTATGGTTATTTTTATCAACGGTTCGATAAACGCTGGCAAGAGCACGGTAGCAAAAATTCTTGCGGGGAAGATACCAAAATCCGCTCTGATAGAAATAGACGTTTTTCACGAAATGATAGAGTGGATGCCGATCGATGAGGCGGTTCCTTTAAACCTCGAAAACGCTTTATCCGTTATAAAGAATTTTGTGAGTAATAATATTCACTGCATTGTTCCGTATCCGCTGTCTCGGGAGAATTACGACTTTATGAACAAAGGATTAAAAGATTGCCATGTTGATATTCGTGTATTTACCTTGGCTCCGGATATGGAAACCGTGATGTCGGGACAAGGTCGGAGAAAGCCGACCGATTGGGAAAAGGACAGGATTAAACACCATTATGATATCGGAATACCCACTCCGGATTTTGGGGAGGTTATTAATAACGCCGGCCAGACACCGGAAGAAACAGTCGGTATTATAATGAAAAAATTGGATTTAACCCTTAATTGAATCCGAGAGCCTTGAAATAGAGGTTTTTTTGCTGTTATTGACAACGCATATGTATTTGGTATACTTCAATCAGATGAACATTCGATATAGAACATCGGTTTGGTGGAACTCGTATCCCGTTTGAGGAGCGAGTTTTGTTCGATTTTTAGAAATTTAGTAATGCCCGCTCCTTGAGCGGCCGATTTGTTTTAAAACGGAAACGTTCTTTGACAATACAATTTACGCATAGGAGAAGACAAAATGACTAGGTCGCTTCTTGACCGGCACGCGAATGAGCCGGCGTTCGCCTCGTTGGGTGGTGTGGTAGTCCGTACAGATATCAAATCCTTGTTGGGGCCGTTCCAAACGCTACCCGGTTACGTGACCAAGTACCCTGAAGTGGTGGTTGAAGCTATGGGGAACTTGTACAGTGAGTACAACCGGGTCTTTGCTCCTTTGGTGGCGGCAAACCGCGAGTGGGACACTGACTATCAGTACTGTTTGGGCGATAGCCCGATCAACTGGTGTGTCCAAGTCGATATGGTCGGGTTGCCCGAGACGTTTTTGGAAGAGGTAGGCGATATGCCCGAGGAAACAGTCCGCGAGATTCTGCGGAAGGGAGTTTTCGAGATCGAAAACTCCATCGCTATGTATCAGCTTTTGGAGAATCTGTTTCCGCAGGACGGGCGGGATTCCTTCTTCAAGACGCGGTTCTTGGTGCTCTTGGATGATATCCGAAGACAATTCGGCAAACCTATCGCGCTTCTGGCGGTGACCGAACCGAAGTACAGAATTATGTTGGAGTCTGAATTCGGCAGGCACGGTAGCGCGCGTCTAACCGACGCGGAGGTGAGAGAGTTGTCTGGATTTGACCACTTTTTCGATCCTCACGAGTTTAGTTGTTACCTCACCTCTAACGGAGGCAAGTGCGAGTACCTACTGTACGTTAGGGCTTCGGATCCGGTGATTAAACTCCAGTACCCGAGCTTCTTGGTAACGCACCCACTACTTAGCGACAGCGAGATGCGTCGGCTTATCAAGGAGAATGCCCTGACTTTCAGCATAGATAATCCGGATTGGCCTGTAGGCGATTCGCGCCGGATCAATGACACCAAGGAATACATGTCACCGATGGGTATGGCATTCCCGATCAAGGATATGGCGGAACTCCGCTCCCCGGAGTTCGAGGCATTTCTTCGGGAGCAGGGGTATACCAAACCCAAGGCAGCGATGCTCCGATGCAAGCCCGCTAAGGGTACTTACGGGTGCTACGGCCATGCGGCCGGAATTATGCGCGACGGGAGCAAGGCATTGGCGCGAGGCATTAGTCAGCGGGGAAGTTACGTCGTTCAGCCGGAGATAACTACTCCTGTTGTCACCAACACGGACGACGGAAAGGTCTATACGTTCATTGACCGGGTTTTCTTCGGTATGGTAGATGGATGCCCTAAGTTTCTTGGAGGGGTTCGGAATCTCATGCCGACGGATACCGAAGAGGTGCGTAAGGGCCGAATCCACGGAAACTCTTCGGCGGTCTATGCCGAGATTGTGTGTTAAGCAAAAGCCGTGCGTTTGCGTTATAATTACGCAAACGCACGGCTAGCTTTTTCAATTTATGCCACGGGATATTGTATCTCTTACAAAAAAGTTTATTTCTATAAAGTCCATTGCAGGCAATGCGAAAGCGTTAGACAAGGTTTTAAGATTAGCCTTGTCGAGTATGAAGGGGTATGCAATAGAACGGTTTGAACGCAACGGCATTAAGAGTGCGTTGATTTTTAACGCAAAAAAGAGACCCCGGAAATTTAAAATAATTTTGACCGGCCATTTGGACGTTATCCCGGGGAAAAAGAATCAATATGTTCCGAAAGTAGAGAGAGACAAACTTTATGGTGTCGGGTCTATGGACATGAAAGCGAATACCGCTTGTCTTATTGCGACTTTCAAAGAGGTAGCCGGAAAAGTTTCTTATCCTCTTGGGCTGCAGCTGGTTACCGACGAGGAAATCGGGGGATTTAACGGTGCGAAATACCAAATTGAGAAAGGAGTAAGAGCGGAGTTTGTTGTTGCCGGCGAACCGACTAATTTCGACATTGTACGAAAGATAAAAGGAGTTTTGCAGGTAAAAATTCGTGCCAAAGGAAAATCGTCACACGGCGCGTATCCTTGGGAGGGAAACAACGCGATCTGGAAGATAAACGAATTTCTCAACATTTTACGGAAGAAATATCCGGTTCCTGATCATGAAGTTTGGGCAACGACAGTGAGCGTGAACGGGATCGATACTACCAATAAAACACTCAACAAAATTCCTGACGACTGTACCGTTTGGCTTGATATTCGCTTTATCCCGGAAGAAGCGAAGTCTATTAAAAAAAGCATACAGCAATTATTGCCCAAAGGATTTACATTTGATGTTATTATTGACGAGCCGTCCCTCGTTACTGACGAGAAGAATAAATTTGTAAAGCTGTTAAAGAAAGTTACCCAGCGTACGGTTCACAAAAACATTCAATTGCGCGGAGCGCATGGATCTTCCGACGTGCGGCATTTTGCTCGCGTCAACTGTCCTGGTATTGAATTTGGACCGGTTGGAGGAGGTATCGGTAGTGACCATGAATGGGTAAGTGTTTCTGGTTTGGAAAAGTACCAGCGGGTACTCAAGGATTTTCTTCTCGCCGTAGAAGATTAACACGGATGTTTAACCATCTTGTTTGCTTCAAACGCTTCGGTATGAAGATGTTCACCAGATAGGAAATTACAAAAATATTTTAAAAGTGTCAGACATAACTGTTGATTTTAACGAGGGTTTTGAGGTCGCAGAAGACGATTTGTCATCTTCGATTCTATAGTTCCCCCCTTTCGCTAGCGGTCCGGAGACACGAATTCAAAATAAACTTATAATTCGGAACTTTACAAAACATCTAAAAAATGACAAAGTAATATATCCTTGGGGTGGTCTCAAGGTGTGCACTTTAACAATCCAATCCTGAAAAGGGGGAACGGCACGTATGCGCACAGCAGATGAAGTCACGATGCGCTGCAAGCTCATCCTCGGTCAGCCGGACATCGTCTCGTTGGTTGACAGGAGTAGTAGCCCCACGGCGGCCTATGACATGGTCAAGGACGCCACTGGAGACGACCGAACCGCGAAAGCGGCTCGTTGGTTAGGCGTGTTGCGTAGGGACTACCCCGATCGCTACACCGAACTCTCTCGAGAAATTCTCAGCCACGTTCCGAGGAACACGGCGAGGAAAGGAGGAATCAATGAAGACTGTATACGCAGTTGACCTACTGCACAGTCCTCGAGAAGGGTCGGTGGTCGAGTTTTACGGTTGGGTGAAGGCTTGTCGCAGGCACAACCACGTTGTTTTTCTGGATGTCGTTGATTCTACCGGCGTGGTGCAGTGCGTAGTTGAAGATTGCGACAAGCAGGTCTTCGAACTCGCAAGGTATTTGAGTCGTGAGACGGCGGTTAAGGTTGTTGGTGTTCTTACGGAAACCGGGCGATCAAGTCCACCGAGGGAACTCCACGTCCGCGAGATGGAGGTTGTTGGGGCGAGCACGATCAGTGTTTCGCCTTATCCGCGGGCGGACATCGACATCCAAGACCCGGCGTTGCAGGAGCAGCTTCTGGATAAACGGTATTTCTATCTTCGCAACGAGAAGAATATCGCGATCCTGAAGTTCCGCCACATTCTTACGAGAATCCTGCATCAGTGGTTCTATGAGAATGGGTTCATCGAGGTTCACGCTCCCGTACTGACGCCGACACCGCTCTATGACGACCATACACCGATTGCGCTCCAAGTGCATGGGCAGAACGTGTACCTCACGCAGTGTGTCGGTTTCTATCTTGAAGCGGCGGTGCACGCACTGGAGAAGATCTACAACATTGGTCCCAGTTTTCGTGCCGAGGAAAGCCGCTCCAGGAGGCATCTCATGGAGTACTGGCACGTCAAGGCTGAGCTAGCGTTCGTGGATCTGGAAGACATGTTCTCTGTGGTTGAGCGGTTCGTCCGGGATGTAAGCGAGCAGATCGTTCGTGAAGGACGTGAGCTTGCAAGTATTATCGGCGCCGAAGTGTGCGCTGACGGATTAACAATTCCATTTCCTCGCATTGACTATGCCGAGGCGGTGGAACTGCTCAAGGTGCAGGGTTCCGACATTGAGTTCGGCAAGAGCTTGGGCTCTGAAGAGGAAGCGTGGCTGAGCCAGCAGTTCGGCAACACCCCGTTTTGGGTTGTCGGGATTCCGCGCTCCATCGAACCATTCCCGTACGTGATCGATGCGGCTGATCAGTGTCGAACGAAGACAGCTGATCTGATTGCGAGTCGGGGATTCGGTGAGCTTCTTGGTATCGCCGAAAAAATCCATTCGCTGCCAATGCTCGACGAGCGGTTGGCGGAGAAAGGTAAAGCCGGTGATACCCGCTACGAGTGGTTACGAGAACTTCGTCAGTATGGCTGTGTGCCGCATGGTGGGTTTGGCTTAGGGCTTGAGCGGTTTATCCGCTGGTTCTTGCAGATCTCGCATGTGCGGGACGCCATTCCTTTCCACCGGGCGTTTGGTAGGAAAATCAGTCCATGAATATCACATACGCCAAGCTGATTACAGCAAGGCACATCGAGAGGGGGAACCATGCGACGTACATTGATTAAGCAGTTGGGAGCGAAGAACGGGGAAACCGTTCGGATTTGCGGATGGTTGGAAACGCTCCGCGACCAGAAACGGATGCAGTTTCTCATCATCCGCGATCACACTGGCAGCGTGCAGGTGGTTCACGAGAAGTCGTCGAACGCCGAATTGACCGCGATGATCGGTGGTCTCACCGCCGAGAGTGCTGTCGAGATCATCGGTAGGGTTGTTATGAACCCGGCGATCAAATTCGGCGGAAAGGAAGTCGTGATGGAGTCACTGGTCGTCGTGAATGCGGCGGCGTCGCCGATTCCGCTCGACGAAACCTCGCCAAGTGACATCCGTCTGGACTGGAGGTTCCTGGATCTGCGTAACTCCCGGAACCTGCTTGTCTTCAAGATCCAGACGACGTCGGAACACGCTATGCGTTCGTTCTGGGCGTCGGAGGGATTCATCGAAATCCACTCTCCGAAGTTCATGGGTAGCGCAAGCGAGTCGGGTGCCGAGCTTTTCGAGGTGAAGTACTTCGATCGTAAGGCCTATCTCGCCCAGTCGCCGCAATTCTACAAGCAGATGGCGATGGCGGCCGGCTTCGACCGCGTGTTCGAGATCGGACCCGTGTTCCGGGCCAATCCGTCCTTCACCTCCCGCCACGACACGGAGTTCACGAGCGTGGACGTCGAAGTCTCGTGGATCGATTCCCACGAAGACGTCATGCAGCTCGAGGAACGGTGGCTCCGTCATGTTCTTCAAGTGGTGAAAGCGGAGCACGGCGAGGAGATCAAGGCGGTATTCAACACAGAGATCGTGGTTCCCGAACTCTCGTTTCCGCGAGTGACCATGGCCGAAGCGTACGACATCCTTGACCGGATGGGTCACCGCATCGAGCGGGGCGAGAAGGGCGACCTTGATCCTGAAGGCGAGCGGCTCTTGTGCCGGTATTTCCAGGAGAAGACCGGTCACGAGTTCGTCTTCGTCACCGAATACCCTTCGGTGGTGCGCGCGTTCTATCACATGCGCCCCGAAGGCGAGTCTCATCTCACCAAAAGCTTCGATCTTCTCTGGAAGGGGCTCGAAGTGACGACGGGAGCGCAGCGCGAGCATCGCTATGACGTTCTCGTGAGGCAAGCCGAGGAGAAGGGGCTCTCTCTCGAGCCCATCCAGTACTACCTGGACTTTTTCCGCTACGGCTGTCCGCCCCACGGAGGCTACGGCTTCGGTCTCACCCGCATGCTCATGGTGATACTGGGCGCGAAAAGCGTGCGCGAGGTGACGTACCTTTACCGGAGCGTCAACCGGCTCACCCCATAACAGGAGGAACTAGCAACCAGCGGGCCCGGGAGATTACAAGCTTTTAGCTTCGTGTCTCCCGGGCCCCCTTTCATTTAAAATAAGCGAAAGAAGAGAGTATGAGGACTAAGTCCTTACAGCTCTATATCAATTTTTCAAATATGTATTTATAGAGGAGTTAAAAAACCAGGGCCTTAAAGTGTTTTACAGAAACATTCAGAAATGATAATATTATTTTTCCCTTGAGAAAGTCTCAAGACGTGCTCTTTTACAACTCGATCCTGAAAAGGAAGGACGGCAATATGAACTGGGACGATCTGTATGAGGACCCGAGATTTTGTTTGAGAGATCCTGCGGAGGAGGTGGTGAAAGTTGTGTCGCTCCTCCGATTACGTGA
The DNA here is from genome assembly GCA_043797305.1 of Candidatus Jorgensenbacteria bacterium. GTDB lineage: Bacteria > Patescibacteriota > Minisyncoccia > UBA6257 > GWB1-50-10 > CAZGHF01. Next base: position 12,776 of record JAZDPW010000024.1, on the reverse strand, counting down.
AACCGAGCGAATACTCGATCTTGGGTTTGGTGCCGGGCGTCACATTATTTACCTCGCAGGGTTGGGGTTCAAGATGTACGGAACCGACATCTCTGAGAGAGGCGAACAGATCACAAGGGAGTGGCTTGAACGAGAAGGATTACGAGCCGAGCTCGTGATGAGCGACATGACGACAATTCCTTATCCAGATAACTTCTTTGGCGCATGTATCTGCCGAGGAGTTATCACTCACAATACCGTGAGTGGTATACGTTCTTGTATCGCGGAGATGCAACGGACACTGATGCCGGGGGGAATTGTCATGTGTACGTTCATCTCTCGCGAGAGCTCCGAGTATCAAAAGGGTGAGGAGGTGGAACCGTATACATTTGTTCCCAGGGAAGGGATTGAGGCTGGCGTACCTCATCACTTCGTAGACGAAGAGGAAACACGCTCGCTCATGCAATGCTTCAGACTCATCGAGGTTTATCGCATGAAGCACAGTGGTCTGATAGATGTTGGAATTCCCTATGTCTCGGCGCATTGGGTGTTCGTGGGGGAAAAAAAGTCCTCGTGAGCGCTACCGCATCGGCTTGCCCGGGAAGTTACGAGCTTTCAGCTGCGTGCTTCCCGGGCCCGTTTTTACAAAAACCAGTTAGGTGAAAATTTTAAGCTTTTCAGAATTCGGCAAAGATTTTTTTGTTTTCAGTATCTATTTGTATCTTGCCACCATAAGGTAGCGGGATTTGTGGGTCGGTATGACCGAAATCAAGGTTTTGGATAATAGGGATGCGCTTGTTGTATTGCCGCACCGTGTTTTCAATTGTTTCATACTGTTTTTCCCGGTATGCTTTCTTTTGTTCCGGAGTATTTTTTTTCTCGAGATTCCATGCCTTAGGACGACCGACAAGTATACCGCGTACGCGCTCAAGTACGCCACGTTCGCCGAGAGCGCGGTAGACGCGAAATACGTATTCGGCAGACGGCATTTCTTCGGCCGTTTCCGTCATTAGTATGGCGTTTTCAAAATCCTCAAGTGACGGGATAGTGATGTTGTGGCGAATCATTTCATCAATGGATTCCAAACAGCCGCCCCAACTCAGTCCTTCAGAAGAAATGTTACCACTCCATCTCCAGCCGTCGTTCGGTTCGTGAATTCTTTCTTGATTTAACGTTGTTGGTTCGTTCCAATCAAGTTCCTGGTCGTTTATTGATTCGCTGGCGCGCAATTCGTATTCTCCTTCATCGAAGAGGGCGTGATTCAAAAATTCCACGGTAAAAGCATCCATTTTTTTCTGCATGGCAAACTGAGTCATAATACCCCCGCCGTAATATGAAGAAATTCCATGAAGCCAGAGAAAATTGGCGAAGTGCGAGTTATCACTGTAACCGAAGAAAGGCTTCGGATTTTCTTTGAACGGTTCTGGGGACAAGTTCTTTATGTAAATTACCTGGTCGTTTCCACCAAATGTTGCGAGGACGGCTTTTGTTTCTTTATCCTTAAATGCGGCTATAAGGTCCCGGGCGCGTTCTTCTCTGGTAGCACTAATTTTTTTCGTTGTCGGAAACTCAACCGGCTCTAATCCAAACCCCTCCCGTAATCGTGAGAGGCCAAGTTCATAAACGTGCGGCCATTTTCCGGGTGCGGAAAACGATGGCGAAAGAATTGCCACCTTGTCTCCTTGTTTGAGTTTTTTTGGCCGTACCATATTCATATTGTTCTATTTTATCAGCTTTCTCTTCATTAGTTAAGAAAAGACCGCGGTGTTGATAAGCAGTGTTGTCTTAGGAGATAATGGAAGTATAGTGAAACTGCGGAAAATATTCAAAAAGGAACACGGTATTATTATCGGGGCGATTCATTTTCCTCCGCTCCTCGGTTATCCCGATTTTCCGGGAATGAAGGCGGCTTCGCGTAACGCTTTACAAGACCTCAAAGCGTTCTCCCGCGGTGGAGCGGACGGAGTAATATTTGAAAATAATTATGATATTCCGCACACAGTGGAAGCGGACTCGGGAACCGTGGCAAGCATGGCTTATCTTGGCGCGGAAATCATGCGCTCCGCGAGCATTCCGGTGGGAGTAAACGTTCTTTGGAACGATTTTAAAACCGGTCTCGTTCTCGCCAAAATCTTGAATCTTTCCTTCATTCGCATTCCTGTTTTCGTGGACACCGTAAAAACCAATTGCGGCGTCATTAAGGGTAATGCGCGTGAAGTGGTTGCGTTTCGGAAAAAAATCAAAGCCGAGCGGGTGGCGCTTTTTACCGATATTCATGTGAAGCATTCTAAATTGCTCTCACGTTACTCAATTATCGAATCGGCTCGCCGGGCAATAAAGGCCGGCTCCGACGGACTCATTGTTACGGGTAAATGGACCGGTGATGCTCCAAGCATTGACGAACTTGCGCGTGTGCGGAGAGTAGTCGGTAAATTTCCGATTTTGGTTGGGAGCGGTGCGGACGAAAAAAACATCAATACGCTTCTGCGTTATGCAAATGGCGTTATTGTCGGCACTTCATTAAAACAAGGAAACGCTCGTAAAGGCGAAGTGAATGTTAAAACTTACAAGCAACGGATTAGTGAGAAAAAAATAAGGCAATTTGTTGCAACTGTGGATAAGTAGGGAAGCTGTAAACCCTTAAAAACCCTTTAAATAAAGGGTTTTTTGGTGATTTTCGGCATTTCTAGGTCTACATTGACTTTTGTCGAAAAATAAGGTACAATAAAGGAAGCATCTTGAAGGCGGATCCATTTCGGAGCCGCCGCAACCGAAGAAGACATCGGAGGCCACCATGAGCCGCAACACGAAGTTGCAGTACCTGTGGGCGGCCCTCGTGGTCGCCTTGTTCGGCGCTTGTGCGCCGGGCGACATCTTCGATCCCCCCGTGCAGAAGGACACGCTCGACGTGCGGGCCATCCTGCCCGACTCTGTCGAGGTGGGACAGACCGTCGCCTGCTCGGTGGAGGTCCTGAAGAACACCGGCAACCACAATCTGGTGTTCCTATGGCTCATCAACAACGAGCCGTTCGAGTGCGGAGCCGAGACCCGGACCCTGATGGTTCAGGGCGCTTCGCCCCCCCGGGAGTACACCCCCCGGGAGCCCAACACTTACACGGTGGTTCTCATGGCGTACAACGAGGACCGGAGCGTGTCGGACACCGATACGCGGACGCTCGTTGTCCGCCGCAAGTCGTCGCTTCTGGTCTTTGCCGAGGGTGATTGGGCCGGCGAAACTTCCGCCGACATCTTTTCCCTCGCGCTTGAAACCGGGGCGCGGCAGCAGCTCACGACAGACGGCGAGTTCAAGGCCTTCCCAACCCTCTCGCACGACGGCAAGCAACTCGCTTTCGTGCGGTACCGGCTGCCCTGCAACGGTCTCCTCTATGTCCTGAATCTCGATTTGGGTACAGAGACGGAGATCGGCGCCGGAGCGACTTGGGACGAGTGCGGACTGAAAAGCGTTCGCGCGCCGCGCTGGTCGTCGGACGACAAGTACATCGTCGTCGAAGGCGGTTATGAACCTCTTCCGGGCGTCTATCGGTTGTCGATCGTTGAAGTGGCGACTCGCAGTGTTCGCCGTCTCGACAATATCCGGACTTGTGTAAGTCGCAATGTGCCGGCGCCGTGCATCGACGGAAGTCAGCTTGAGGTCGTTTGGGCTCCCGATGGAAAGAGCGTTTACACAACGCTTTGGGAGTCGCTTGGCGGTGGCAAGGGTCAGATTCACATCGTCCGCATCGATGTCGCAACCCTCGCGGTCACGCGGATATACACCGACGCGGACAACCAGAGTCCCAATTTCCTGGGCCCCGAAGTGTACGGGGTTTCCAAAGACGGAACGATGTTGTCTATCCGGAGCTGGCCTCTCACCGACGACTTCCGCCTCGCCGTGCTCGACATCGCAAGTGGCGAACTCCGGTTTGTCACTCCGTCGCAGGCCGGAAACGTGGATTGGCCCGTTTTCTGCTCGGTTGGCGGAGAAGAGCGTATCTTCTACGTCAACAAGAGCCGGCAGACCGAGTTCCGGCATGTCCGCAAGGACGGTACCGGCGACGCGGTCTTCGGGACCGAGCCGCGAGCCATCTTCACCCCATACTGCTGGGAACCGCCCGGCAGTTGAACCAGCAAGAACCTCCGCGAGGAGCGGAGCGAGCCCCGAGACACACAGTGTCCCGGGGCTCAAACTTTTTATCCACAACAAATCGCAAAAGGCGTTAAGTTTTAAATGGTATAATTAAGGTTAAGAAAATCTTTATGAAAAAAGCGGTTCTTTTTACGGTTTTAGTTGTAGTCGTCGTTCTCGTTATCGTCGGCTATGTTTGGTATCTGGTATCAGGAGGTCCTGCGCCAAAAGACTTTACCGAAGCAGTTCCGGGCGGAGCAAAGATAACCCGGGTTGACCTTACCGCTTCCGACCCGGGCACGAAGCTCCCGCCGGGTTTTCCGGAAGGAGTTCCGGTGGAGCAAACGATTACGGAAAGCTTGCGGAGAGTTTACGAAGAATACGGTATTGTCCAGTATGCCGTAAATTCCGTATCCGACAGAAGCTTTGAAACAATCTGGCAGGAGTATGTTAGTTTTTTTGACTCGGCCGGTTATGTTGTTAAAACCAGCGACAAAGATAATCAGGTAATGGAAGGGATAAGAGGGGACAACGAACTCACTATTTACATTCTTCCCCGCGATTCAAAGTCGTTTGTGACTCTGTATTATGTTGAGAAAAATTAAGAGATAGGCAATTTGGGATGTCTTTACTTTTTACTTTAATACAGCTGCCTAAACGGTAGCCGTATTGATTGAAATACGGAGCGGTTTTTCGGTCCGGCCGGCCGGCGGAGGATTGACCCCCCACATAAGTATTTATGTGGGGGGTTGACGCGTTTTGGGATTTCTGCTCTAATATTGACTTTTCAAACAAATTAAGCTATAATAAGAACAGTAACTTTCAGAAGGCATAGAAGACTGATTCGCGGCTCCATTCCGGAGTCTGCGAGAAGCATAGAGAAGGTAACTCCTCACGTTCTGTTCGGAGTGTTAAGTTTCGTGACTTCACTTCGTTCAGACAAAACTTACAGGAGGCGGTCATGAACCGTACGTGGCAGTACCTGTCGGCGGCCATCGTGGTCGCCTTGCTGGGCGCGTGCGATGCGTCCCAGATCATCATCCCGTTCGAGAAGGACACACTCGAGGTGCGAGCTCTCGTACCCGACACCATCGAGGCGGGCCAGACCGTGGCCTGCGCGGTGGACGTGGTGAAGAACACCGGCAACCACAAGCTCCGGTTCACCTGGAGGATCGACGGAGCCGTCTTCGCGTGCGGCGAGAACACCCGGACCTTCATGGTCCAGAGCGTTTCCCCGCCCGAGGAGTTCATCCCCACGGCCGGTTCCCACACAGTGAGCTTGAATGCCCAAGCCGAGAATGACCCGAGCATCTCAGACGAGGACACGAAGAACCTCTTCGTGAGGACGAGGCCGGCGTACATTACGTATACGTCGGTACTCGGGTCTACCAATAGTTCCCTTCGCGGGTTCAACCGCGTCAACCTCGAAAGGAAGACGGTGGAACAACTCGTTGCTCCCGCCTCTCCGAGGTACTGGTTCGAGCTCTCGCCGAACGGCGAGAAGCTGACCTACACGCAGGACGACGGTGAACCGTGCCTCACCTTACCGTACGTTTCGAACCTCGACGGTTCGGAAGCGGTGCGGTTTGGTTGGGGTCCTACCTGGGCCGAATGCGAGATTAGGGCAAATGCGCGTTCTCCCCGTTGGTCGCCCGATGGCCGCACCGTTATCACAGTCGGAGCCTGGGAACCGCTCGGACCGACTGGGCCAATCAAGTACACAATCTTCTCCTTGGATGTGGCAACCGGCAAAGTGAGCCACATCAACGTGAGGGATTGCGGGACCAAGTCAGTTCCGTGCATTGACCAGGTTTCGCTCGAAGTCGTCTGGGCTCCCGACGGTCGCAGCATCTATACGACGCTTTGGGAAAAGCTGGAAAACTACGAGGGTCGGATCCACGTCGTCCGGATCGACCTTCCGTCGCTCGCGGTCACTCGGTTGTACACGGATGCGACGAATAATAGTCCGGACTTCCTTGGGCCCTCGGTCTACGACGTGTCCAAGGATGGCGCGACGCTTTCACTCCGTATCCATTATTCGGTTCACAGCGGTCGGAGCCCTCGTCTCGCTCTCCTCAAGACTGACGGTTCAGGCGAGCTCCGGTTCATAACGCCGCCGGAGACGGGCAATCCGGCCTGGCCGACGTTCTGTCCTGTCGGCGGGGAAGAGCGCATCTTCTACGTCGACAAGAAGCGACCCAGCGAGCTTCGCTGGGTTCGCACCAACGCCACGGACGACGGAATCTTCTATACGGTAGGCCATGGGATCGAGGTTCCTCGATGCCAGCGGCCGCCTTCAAAATAGCCAGCAACCCCCTCCGATGGAGATCGGAGACGCGCCCCTGAAATCGTAAGGTTTCGGGGGCGCACTGTTTCTACGGGCACTTATCCACAACAGAAAGGGAAAGGAGATTATTTGTTGAATGGTATAATAATAAGTAATGAAAAATCTTTTTCTACTTGCGGTTTTGGTTTTTGCCGCCCTCGTCGTTCCTTATGCCGTAAAAGCCGATTCCTCGGTCTGGCCGGGAGATTGCCCAGCCGTTTCCTTTTCTGCCACCCCCTCAAGCGGCTATTATCCGCTTACTTCAACTCTCAAGATTGACGCCCGTGAGCACTTGAGATGCATGATAAGAAATTATGTTCACAGAAGATCTGAGTACCAAAGCCCATCTTACTTGAATTTTGTTGCTTTGAATTATAGTTATGGAGTTCCTAGTATCGAAAACCGCTCTTTCGTTGTGCAGCCGTTCACCATTCCTCCTATTCCAACAGATCAAGACAAAGAAAAAGAGCTCCAAGATTGGTTGGATTGGTACGGAGTTCACCAAGTTGATTATGTTTTTCCGCAAGACCTAAGGTACTACGCCAAAGGCCAAATAGATGTCAGTTTTTCGTCCACGTATGTGGGGGCCATTCCTCCGGTTACAAGAACCGTTTCGCTGTCTTCATCGTGGGCTGATGGCGAAGTAGCTGTTTATCAACCGCCGGCAACCGTTGACCTCAAAGCCGACGGCTTAAACGGTTCCGTTTCGAAAGTTGTCGGCGAATCAACTTATCTTACTTGGGAGACCGAGAATGTGACAGAATGTACTTCTTACCAGGGCCCCGGAAATCCTGTCGGAGGACAATACAATTGGGAAAACAATACACCACAACCTGTCCAAAGAGCGGCGCCCGGAACTCAAGTAACTTTCAGCAAACCCGGCGAGTATGAATTAGGGTTGCGGTGCAATCCTGAAGACAAGGTTGTAATAAAAGTTAATCCCGTCCCTGTTTCGCCGCCTACTGTTCTTAAGGTTGAGAGCAACGTGCCCGGCGTGTCCGTATCGAACGCTCCTGTCGGCGGTTATGACGACGCTGACGGCATCACGAACTATGAAGTTCGAAAAGCCGACGGTGCCATCAGGGCACTCTTGGAAGTGGAGAAGGTCGCCGACCCTCCCGGTTATGATTTTTCCCATTGGGTCGGCTGCGGCGACGCCATTATTTCCTACGGCCGAGTTTGCGAGGCAAACGTGCTTGACGGCCAAACCGGAACCGTGACGGCAAACTTCGTCAACGCCTCCGCGCCGCCGACAACTCTCAAAGTTCTAAGCAGCGGTGCGAGCGGCATTGAGATTTACCGCAAGAATGGTCCTTTAGATATCTGGGGCGTCACCAACTACGTCCGTTCTTACGAAAGCAAAGGCGGTCCCGTTTTTGCGACGCTCGAAGCGCCGGCTTATTCGAAGGAGGGAAGGAAGTTTCTGAACTGGGATGGCTGTACGACGTCGATGCCAAGCAAAACGGAATGTTATGTGGAGGTGAAGGCCGGTGAAACCAATACGATAACGGCAAACTACGAGCCCCCCCCAGAGTGTCCATCCGTAATATTTACGGCCGCCCCGGCGCAAGGCGCTTCACCTCTGGAAGTAACCCTTACCCTCGATGCCCGGGACTTCCTTAGATGCAGTGTAATGGATATCTTAGGGTCTCGTCCGGGAGGTCTTCTAGGAAAGGAAACAAGCAAGATAGAAGCGAGTTTCATAATCGACCCCGTCAATTACCCGAGCATTCATTTCTATAGTCCGCCTACTCTTTTCTACACCGATAACGACAATATAGACGCGCTCTTCAATGCGTGGGTGGAAAAGTACGGAGTCTATTCCGTAAAGGATACTTACTATGACATCCCTGTTCTTGGTTACCCGCAGCCGACGCCGGTTAAGGGTCAGGTGGACGGTTATTTCGTCGATAACTACAGGAAGCAGAGCGGTTACTTCTCTTCGGACACGACCGCTTCTTTCACTTTTACCGATCCGCCGGTGACCATTGACTACTTTTTAGCCAATGGCTACACGAAAATTTCAAATTTAATTGTCGGCCAGTCGGCAAACCTTACTTGGAAAACCACGAATGCCGAAAAGTGTCGTTCTCTTGTTGGTGTTAATAATCCCCCTGAAGGGCAAAATGATTGGAGTGGTGGCAGTCAACAAGAACTTAATAAAACCACTCCCGGTTTTCCCGTAACTTTCAGCAAATCCGGTGGTTACGCATTAGGATTAAGTTGTAATCCAACAGCAACAGTTGAGGTAGAGGTGACGGAGGCTTCCACGCCAAAAGCCATTCTTTATGTGGAAAGCTCCGGCGCGAGCGGTGTTTCCATTGACAACGCCGTTTCCGACATCGCGATTCCTTTTTATGACGACGCGGCCGGAACCACAAATTACGAAGCCAAGGACACGACCGGCGAAAAAGTTATCAACGCTCTTCTTGAGGCGCCCGAAGTTGCTCCCAATAACTATGTATTTTCTTCCTGGAGCGGTTGTGACGCTCACGTTTTAAGCTATGGCCGGGTTTGCCGGGTGACCGTTCCCGATAAAGCGACCGCGACCGTGACGGCAAAATATATTCCTCCGCCGGAGCCGCTTACGGTTTTGACCGTTGAAAGTTCCGGCGCCTACGGCGTTTGGATTGACCATGAGAGCGGTTTGCCCAAAGACGGCGGTTACACTACTTATGTCGCCACCTCTACGGACGCTTTCGCCGATGCCAAGCTTAAAGCGCCCGGAACGGCGGTTTACGGAGGACAGAATTATTCTTTTGATAAATGGGAGGGCTGTAAGTCAACGAGCGGAGTGGAGTGTGTTGTGGATGTGCCGGATGGCACGGAAAAAACCATAAAGGCGGTATATCGGTCGGCAGACAAGGCTGTTTTGTATGTTAATAGCAGCGGCGCAAGCGAGATAGAAATCAGGCGAGGAGCTGGTCCCGAAAATATCGGCGGTTTTACCGATTACAGGCGTGAGTATTCGTATGACATCACCGCCAATTTGGTTGTCTATTCTTCCGCCCCGGTCGGGACTATTTCCACCGGCTGGACGGAATGCGATACGCCGGGGCCGGGCGGGAGTTGTAATGTTGATGTTAAAGTAGGTGAGTCCCAAACCGTAACGGCAAATTACCGGCCTTACGTGGCAACACTTATCGTAAGGAGCGGCGGCGTTGACGGCGTACCGATTAACGGTTCGCCCACAAGCCTTCGCGGGACGACTTCCAACTACTCTTACACCAGAACTTCCGTTAATCCCATTTCCGGACAGCTTGTGGCGCCGGGAACGTCGGGAGCGGGGAAATTCAGCGCTTGGCTGAACTGTGATTCGGCGGCTGGGGATACGTGCGGAGTAGATGTTGAGTTGGATGAAGTTCAAACTGTAACAGCAGATTACTTGGTGCCGCCCGACGATAAGAAACCGGCCTGTTCTGATGGCGCAGACAACGATAGTGACGGCTTTATTGACTTGGCCGACCCGGGTTGCGTTGACGCTTCCGATAACAGCGAAGTTGACCCGTCCTCTAAACCGGCTTGTTCCGACGGCATCGATAACGACGGGGACAAATTGATTGACTACGGAAACGACCCCGGTTGTACCAGTGCCGGCGATACCGATGAGACAAACGCTGAGGGCGATAAACCGGCTTGCTCCGACGGCATAGACAACGACAATGACGGTTTTACCGATTATCCGTTTGATATCGGCTGCGGCAGCGCCGCCGAAAACGACGAGAACATCAATTTCTTGAGAAGATTCATCCGGGAGCTCTAAATTTATCCTTCCTAACCCGCCTCCCCGGCGGGTTTTTGGTTTTCATGGATAGGTTCATGTAAGTACACAAGCGCAGAAGTGCAGAAACGCAGATACATAACTGCACAAACACACAACATCAGGCGCTATAATCAATTATAGCAAGTGTGGTATAATGAAAGTTAATATCCAGTACCTGAACACTATTACCTGAATGCTACAAGTAGCTGCCTAATCTAGAAACATAACCCTGGGTGCTATAACTGAACAAATGTTTAAAAACTATGGTCCGGGTTAGTAAAAAATATCTTGAAGAAAAATTAAAACGCGAGTCCTGGCGTCGACTTTTGAACGAAGTCCAAAAGTCGAAGTCGGAAGAAGAACTGATAAAAAGCGTCGAAAAGTTTCTAACGTCCGCAGAAATAACGATGCTTGAGAAACGGCTAGCCATCCCGATTCTCTTAAAGCGGGGATTAAGCTACCGGGCAATCGGTGAGGCGATTGACGTGAGCCCGAACACGATAAGTTTCGTAAAGCACAATTTAACTAAAAAACCGGTTGTTCACCGGAAATACTCACCAACACCGTCTTCCAACCACCGCCAGCCAGATCCCAAGAAGTATATTTTGCCGCACGGCAAACTCGTTTTTCCGCAGCGCCGCCGATAGCAGCGCTATAATCGGTTATAGCGCTAGGTTTTTGGATTTGTTCATGTATTTTTATAGTTTAACTTTTTGATTTTTTGTAAGGTTTATCCCGTTTATAAGGTATATCCCGAAGGTTCATCTTTTTTGGGAGTTTGTCTTTACTTTTACCGTGGCTCTCCAGTAAAATAGTGTTAGGGTCGAGAACAATCAATCAATATTCAAAAATGAAAGTAATAATTTACACCACCCCCAGCTGTGTTTACTGCAAGATGGCCAAGGGCTTTTTTGCCAAGAACAACGTGAAGTATGAGGAGAAAAATGTCGCGGTTGACGAGAAAGCGCGCGAAGAAATGGTCAGAAAGTCGGGTCAGCTCGGCGTGCCGGTCATCGACGTCCACGGCACCATCGTCGTCGGTTTCGATAAGCGGCGCCTCTCGGAGCTTTTGGGAATAAAATAGGTGAAAATGATTCACGAAGACATCAAAAATTTTAACAAGCAGTTCTCCTTCCGGCCGGCAATCGAAAACGGCAAATTAGGTACTTTCCGAAAGTTCGTCGTGGCTGGAATGGGCGGTTCCAACCTTGCCGCTGACCTGGTGAAAATTTTGCGCCCCGATTTGGAAATTGTAGTTCATCGCGATTACGGCCTGCCGAAATATTTGGATAAAGACCTGTCCGCGCGGGCAGGCACACTCGTCGTTTTGAGTTCCTATTCCGGCAATACTGAAGAAACTACAGATGCCTATGAAGAAGCGGGTGAAAAAGGTTTGAAGAGAGTTGTGGTGACTGGCGCGCCCCGACGGGGCCCCTTCGGGGGCGGAGAGCTTTTGACGCTCGCAGAGCGCGACGGCGTGCCTTACATCAAGTTTCCGGGAGACAAGATTCAACCGCGGGTTGCCTTGGGCTGGAGCTTTCTTTCGCTCCTCAAAATAATTGGCGACGAAAACCTTCTGAAAGAGGCGGCGGGTTTCGCCGAAATGCCGGATTCATTGGAATTGGAGAAAGAGGGCGAAAAATTTGCCGGGGATTTGGAGAATTTTACGCCTGTCATCTACGCTTCCAATCGCAACAAGGGGCTTTCCTACATTTGGAAAATAGTTTTGAACGAAACCGGAAAAATCCCCGCTTTTGCGAACGTCTTGCCGGAATTAAATCACAACGAGATGACGGGTTTTGATAAAAGCGGCGGAAACTTCTTTTTCGTTCTCCTCAAAGACAATGATGACAACCCCCGCATTTTGAAGAGAATGGATGTTTTAAAAAGTTTGTACGAAAAGCGGGGATTCGAGGTTCGGGTTTTGGAACTGCAGGGTTCGCCGCTCCGGAAGATATTTTCTTCGTTTCTTACGGCCAACTGGACTGCTTATTATCTTGCCCTAAGATACGGCTTCGAACCGGAAGCGGTGCCGATGATTGAAGAGTTCAAGAAATTAATCAAGTGAAAAAGGTTCTGTTTTTCGGGCTGATCGTCGTTTTTATCGCCTTCGCTTTGTGGTTTGCGACCATAGAACCGGACGGGGAATTCGAGGAATGGGTTCTCCGCTACGGCTATTTGGGTTTTTTTGGCGCGGCGTTTTTGGGCGGTTTTAACCTTGCCTTTCCGTCTTTCCACCTCGCCCTCATCGTGCCGCTTTTGAACGTCGGACTGGAGATTTGGGTGCTGGTTCTTTTGGCCGCTCTCGGCACGACGCTTGCCGACGGGGTTGGTTACGGTCTCGGTCACAGCGGGGGAGCGGCTTTTTCCTCTCTCTCCCGTGTAAGGAAATGGGGAGAGGGGGTTGTTGCCAAGTATCCCCGTCTTGCACCGGTTATTCTTTTTGCCTGGATTTCCCTGGTTCCGATACCTAACGAGATTTTCGTGATTCCGGCCGGTCTCATCCGCTACGGGTTTTTAAAAACGATTCTAATTACTTTCGCCGGCAATATTGTTTTCAATTTTCTTGCCCTGAATTTCGG
>JAZDPW010000023.1:0-27766 GCA_043797305.1 Candidatus Jorgensenbacteria bacterium | reverse complement strand
TCAACGAAAGGGCGATGCGGCCGTTTTCAACCCTCACAACTTTGGCCATAACAACGTCCCCTATTTTCACAACGTCTTCAACATTCTTAACAAAACCGTCTTTCAGTTCGGAAACGTGAATCATGCCGTCCCGGCCGCCGCCCAAATCAACAATGGCGCCGACCTCAAGGATGCGGACAATCGGTCCTTCAACAATTTCACCGATTCCATATTCCCTCACTATCTGGCTCACTATTGTAAAAGCTTTCTCCGCCGATTCCCGGCTGAAACTCGCGATGAAAACCCGGCCGTCGTCTTCGATATCGATAGTGGTGTCGTTCCCGACCGAATCAATAATGCCGTTTATGGTCCGTCCCCCGGAACCGATTACTTCGCCGATTGATTCCGGTTTAATGTTTAAGGTGAGAATTGTCGGCGCAAAAGACGATATTTGCGGCCGCGGCGCCGGAATGGTTTTTTCCATCAAGCTTAAAATTTCTTCCCTCGCTTCTCTCGCCTGACGAAGGGTTTTTTCAAAAATTTCGGCCGTTATCCCTTTCATCTTCACATCCATCTGAACGGCGGTCACGCCGTCATGAGTACCGGCCACTTTAAAATCCATGCCGCCGTGATGGTCCTCGGGACCCTGAATGTCGGTCAGTAATTTGTACTTGCCGCTTGATTCGTCGAGAACGATGCCGACCGAAATACCGGCAACGTGTTTTTTCAGGGGCACGCCCGCATCCATCAGGGAAAGCGATCCGGCGCAGGTGGAAGCCATTGAGGTTGAACCGTTCGAGGAAAGAGTTTCCGCTACCACTCTTATGGCGTAGGGAAATTCTTCTTCGGAGGGCAAAACCGCTTTCAGGGCTTTGGCCGCAAGCGCCCCATGACCGATTTCCCGCCGGCCGGGGCCCCGGGAACGACCAACCTCGCCGACCGAAAAATTGGGGAAGTTGTAGTGGAGCATAAATCTTTTCTTCCCGGTTGATTCCATCGTTTCAAAAAGCTGGCCGGCCGAGAGCGGCGCAAGAGTGGTAATGGCAAGAACCTGGGTTTCGCCGCGGATGAAAAGCCCCGAACCGTGAGTCCGCTCGAAAATTCCGACCTCGCCGTAGAGCGGCCGGATTTCGTCGAGCCTGCGGTCGTCGGAACGCCGTTCGTGATTCAAAACTTCTTCTTTAATGAACTTATCGAGCTCGTCTTCAAAGGCGATATCAGCCAATCCCAAAACCTCGGCCGGTTCGCTCAAACCTTTAAGATGATCCATAAGGCCGTGCTTTAGGTCACCCAGGGTTTGTTCTTTTACGGCTTTTGCCAAGCCGCTTTTTACGAATTCCCGAACCAAGCCCCGAATACGGGAGTCGACTTCCAAAAAGCTTATTTCCTTTTTCGGCTTGCCGACTTCTTTTATGATTCCGCTCTGAAATTCGATAAGTTTATTGATTTCTCTAACGCTATCGTTAAACATCCCAATGAGTTCTTCTTCTTTCATTTCCCGGCCCTCGAACTCAATCATGTTCACTCTTTCCGCCGGTCCGGCAAAAAAGGCGTTGTACGAAAAATTCTCTTCGCCGTTCTTCGCTTTTCTTACGCCGGCCACCGGTCCGTTCCAGGGAACGTCGGAAATGCCCAGAGCGGTCGAAACGGCAATCAAGGCCGACACGTCTGGGTCGTGCTTTTCATCGTAAGCGAGGATGGTTACCGTCACCTGGATTTCCCTTCTTATCCGCTCGTCAAAAAGCGGCCGGATAGTCCGGTCGATGAGCCGGCCCGAAAGAGTGGCTTCGTCCGAAGGACGGCCTTCGCGCCTTATGAACCGGCTGCCGATTATTTTCCCGGCGGCGTAAAACCTCTCTTCGTAATCGACGGTAAGAGGAAAGAAATCGCCCGGCCGGTCTTCGGGGGCCATTACGACCGTGGCGAGCACGGCGGTTGCGCCCCATCGGGCAAGAACCGCTCCGTTCGCCTTGCCGGCCAGGCCGGAAATCTCGAGCGACAACTCCTCGCCGTCTACTTTGGTTTTATAAATTTTTCTTTCTAAGTTCATGATTGTCTTTCCGTTCTTTGCCTGATTTTCAAAAGAGCGCGGGGAATGTGCTCTAATTCCGTAAAACTGTCCGCTGATTCCTTGAGGCGTGAAGATGTCGTCCGGCTGAAAGCCGCCACCTCAACTTGCTTGCCCAAGCCCCATTTCAGATATTCGACGAGCGGCACGAAGTCGCCGTCACCGGTCACGAGAACTATAACATCCAGGGCGCTTGCCATCCGGATGGCGTCAACCGCGAGCCCAACGTCCCAATCGGCTTTTTTTGCGCCGCCCGGATAGATCTGAAGGTCCTTGAGACGAAGCTCAAGGCCGGTTTTGCGAAGAGCTTCGAAAAACGATTCCTCGCCCAAGGCGGTTTCGCTTTTTACCACATATGCCATCGCTCTTATGAGGTGGCGTTCGGCAACGACGTTCTTCAAAAGTTCTTTGAAGTTAACCCGGGAATTGAAAAGGTTTTTGGCCGAGTGATAAACGTTCTGAACGTCGATAAAAACCCCCACTCGCTGGGAGGGATGAGCCTTGTCATGAACATCAGCGGTCATATCTATTCAAGTTTCAGTTTCTTGGTAATTTTAGTGTAGGCCTTCTCGTCTTCCCGCTGGAGATACTGCAAGAACCTCCGGCGCTTGCCAACCATCATTAAAAGTCCCCGCCTCGAGTGGTGGTCTTTGGGATGCCTTTTCAAATGAACGGCTAATTCTTCTATTCTTTTGGTAAGAAGACCCACCTGAACCTCGGCCGAACCGGTGTCGGTTTCGTGTTTCTGGTGCTCTTCAACAACCGCCTGTTTCTTTCTCTTGGAAAGCATTTTTATAGATTAAATAGAGGTTAACACAAGCCCCGAAAAATGTCAAAGCAATGATTTTACGATGTTTTTAAAAGCGTCGTAAAATCATTGCAAGTTTTGCGACAAAGCATTTTGTTGCAACAACCTTTGTTTTACGACACTTCCGGTGTTAAAATAATGACTGATGACCGAAATAGAAAAACTTTTAAAAGATTATCTCGACTACCTGGAAATCGAAAAAAACCGGTCGCCGAAGACGCGGGAAAACTACGGCCGCTATTTGAAGGTATTCGTGGAAAAATCCGGCGTTCGCAAGGTTTCCGACATTACCCGGGACAGAGTAAGGGAGTTCCGCGTTTCCCTCGCCCGGGAGGACCTAAAAAAAATCACCCAAAGTTATTACGTCATCGCCATCCGGAACTTTCTGAAATATTTGGTGAGGCGCGGCATAAACGCCCTCGCGCCGGAGACGATTGAACTGCCGAAAATCGCCCGCCGGGACATCGAGGTTTTGAGTTACAGCGAGCTCGAAAGGCTTCTCAATTCGCCGAAAGGCAACGAACCGCGCGCCCTGCGCGACCGGGCGATACTGGAAACGCTTTTCTCAACCGGTCTCCGACTCTCGGAGTTGTGCAACCTTCCCCGGAACGTTGATTTAAAGCGCGGCGAGATTTCGGTCCGCGGCAAAGGCGACAAGTTGAGGGTGGTGTTTCTTTCGGAAGGAACGAAAAAGGCGCTTAAGGACTATCTCGATAAGCGGGTTGATACCGATGAGGCACTTTTTGTCAGTTTATCCAAGTCCGGAAAAGCAATCGGTCGGATTACGCCGCGGGCGGTCCAGCGCTTAATCGACGCCCGGGCCCGAGAGGCCGGCATTCCGAAAAAAGTCCACCCGCACCAAATCCGTCACTCTTTTGCGACGGACCTTTTGATAAACGGCGCCGACTTGCGCTCCGTTCAGGAACTCTTGGGTCACGCAAATATCTCCAC
Source organism: Candidatus Jorgensenbacteria bacterium (assembly GCA_043797305.1). GTDB lineage: Bacteria > Patescibacteriota > Minisyncoccia > UBA6257 > GWB1-50-10 > CAZGHF01. The sequence continues at coordinate 23,960 of JAZDPW010000023.1, read as the reverse complement.
CACCCAAATTTACACTCACCTAACCAATAAAGAACTCCGGGAGGTTCACGAAGCGTTTCACGGCAGGAGAAGAAAATAGTGGGCGCACCAGGATTCAAACCTGGGACCTACCGCGTGTAAAGCGGTCGCTCTAATCAGCTGAGCTATGCGCCCGGTCGGCCCGGTAGGATTCGAACCTACAACCTTGCGTGTATAAGACGCCTGCTCCGCCATTGAGCTACGGGCCGTTTCGCTAGATTCTAGATACCAGTTTCTAGCTACTAGTTTATAGTTACCGGTTTCAGTTTAAAGCTTTTTATTATTTTGTAAAATTCTTCCTGCTCGAGGGTTTCCCTATCCATTAGCGCCTTCGCAATCGCCTCAAGAATCTTCTTGTTGGTGGAAACTATTTTCTTCGCCGCCAAAAACGCTTTGTTGATAAGGATATTCACTTCCTCGTCGATAACCGAAGCAATGCTTTCCGAATAATCTTTCTCGGTGGAAATTTCTCTGCCCAGAAAAACCAGTTCCTGAGTTTTGCCGAAGGTGCGCGGGCCCAATTTCTCGCTCATCCCGAATTGGGTCACCATTTTATGGGCCAAAAGGGTCGCTTGCCTGATATCGCTTGAAGAGCCGGTCGAAAGGTCGCCGAATTTAATCATTTCAGAAACATAACCGCCGAAAGCAACCGCCAAATCCGCCAAAAACTGGGCCTTGGTTTTCAGATGCCGATCTTCGGTCGGCAGTTTCAGGGTATAGCCGCCGGCAATCCCACGGGAGACGACCGATACCTTGTGAACCGGGTCGGCTTCTTTCAAGCTCGCGGTAACTAAAGCGTGGCCGGCTTCGTGATAGGCGGTTATCTCTTTCTCGTTTTTGGAAATTACCCGGCTCTTGCGCTCCGGCCCCAGCATCACTTTTTCAATCGAGCTCAGGAAATCTTCCTGGGAAACACTTTTGCGGCCCTTGCGGGCGGTTAAAATCGCCGCTTCGTTTACGAGATTTGCCAGGTCGGCGCCGGAAAATCCCGGCGTGCGGATGGCAACCGTCCTTAAGTCAACTTTTTTGTCGAGCGGCACCTCCCGGGCGTGAATTTTCAAAATCGCTTCCCGGTCGTTGATATCGGGCATGTCCAAAACCACCCGCCGGTCGAAACGGCCGGGGCGGAGGAGGGCGGTATCTAAAATGTCGGGGCGGTTTGTCGCCGCCATAATAATCACATTCGTATTCTGCTCGAAACCGTCCATCTCCACCAAAATCTGGTTCAAGGTTTGTTCCCGCTCGTCGTGTCCCCCGCCCAAACCGGCGCCCCGCTCGCGGCCAACGGCGTCAATCTCGTCGATAAAAACAATGGAGGGAGCGGCCTTTTTGGCTGTTTGGAAAAGGTCTCTCACCCGGCTCGCTCCGACACCCACGAACATTTCAACAAATTCCGATGCCGAGAGGTGGAAAAAAGGAACGTTGGCCTCGCCGGCCACGGCCCGGGCAAGCAAGGTTTTTCCCGTTCCGGGTTGACCCATTAAAAGTACGCCGCGCGGAATCCGGGCGCCGATATCCAAAAACTTCTTCGGGTTCTTCAGAAAATCAACGATTTCTTCGAGCTCTTCCTTCGATTCTTTAAGCCCGGCCACGTCCTTGAACGTCACCTTTTTATGGGAGGCCGAGAATACGTGGATGTTGGCTTTGCCGAAAGTGAAAGCCTGATTAACGCCCGTGCGGGCTTGGCGGAAAATCCACCAAAAAATAAAAATGATTACTATAATAGGAAGAACCGTCGGGATAATCACGCCAAGCCAGAAACGAAGGCCGCTTTCTTCTTCCACCCGCAACTCAACGTTGCCGAGCGCATCGGAGGCCACGCCGTAGTTTCGCAAAGTTTCCGAAAGGCCGGTTTCTTCTTCCTTCATCGAAATCGCTTTGCTTCCGTCTTTCAAAACCACCTCCAAAGAATTGCCTTTTACGGTAATGCTCCTCACATTGCCGGTATTCACCTTCTCAGCCACTTCGTAAATACCCAAAACCGGCGTCTTCTCCGCCCCGAAGTTAAAAAACATGGAAAAAAGAGCCGTCACGACAATAAAAGTCGCAATCGCCCAAAGCAGATTTTTGCCAAAAACTTTCATCGTAAGTGCTTTAAATATAACCGAATTCCCCCGAAAATTGAAGCCCCGACTGTTGACTTGTTTTAACAAGCTGTGGGGTAGTATAATTTTTATATGAACAACAAAGAATCATCGTTTGGGTGGTCATCTGACCACTCCGAGGAAGTCCCTTCGGGGCCGGAGGGCGGCGAACAACCAGCCGAGGGGGCAGCGGAAGCTCCTCTAAGCGAAGAGGAAATTAAAGAACTCGAGGCGGTTGGAATGGACGAAAAAGAAATCGAGGAGCTTGGCCTGACCATTGCCAGAACAACCTTAAAAATGGTTAGGCAACAGTCCGCACTAAGAGAAGCTCCGCCGGTTCCGGAAGTGAGAGAAGAAAAACTGCCGGAAGAAATAGTGGAAGCCAAACCCCCGGTTAGGGAGTGGAACCCGGCTGAAACTCGAGGAGCCCAGACACCGGAAATAGAACCGCTCACCAAAGAAGAAGTTGGAAAATTGAGAAATTTTGGAGTCGGTGAAAGATCGATTGATTACTCTAAGAAGAATCCAAACGACGCCCGGGACGCTATCTCTAGAAGAGAAGAAGAACTTCGGAGAAATATTCCGCCGGAAATTGAAATTCCCAAGACTCCTGGAAGAGAAACTCGAGCAGCTGCCGAAAATGAGGCCCGCAAAAAAGAAGAAGAGCGCAAGAAAAAAGAAGCGGAAGAAAAGGAAAAACGCGAAGCGGAAGAAAGAGTGCGGATTGAAGCCAAAGAGAAAGCTGAGATGGAAGCGAAAAAAGAAGCGGAAGCCGCACGAAAAAAAGCGGCGGCAGAGCAGAAAGAAAAAGAAAAAGCTAAAAAGAAAGCGGAAGAAGAGGCGGAAGCCGCGAGAAAAAAGGCGGCAGCAGAACAGAAAGAAAAAGAAAAAGCTGAACGCAAAGCAGCTGACGCGAAAGCAAAAGAAGAAAAAGGAAGATTAGGGGCTGAAGAGAAAAAACGCCAAGAAGCCGAAAAAGCCGAGGCAAAAAGAAAGAAGGAGGAAGAAAAAGGACGGGCCAAGGCAGAAAAAGAGGCTAAAAAGAAAGACAAACCAAGGACCGAGAGAGGAAAAAAGTACTTGGAAGCGGTTGGATTAGGCATAAGGGGCACGAGAGAGGGTAGAGACCTAGATTTCACCGTTGTAAGTCCGGGAGAGAAAGGACGGTCACGAGCCGAACGTGAGGGAAAAACTCTTCAGGACTTCGAAAAACAGTTCGGTATTAAAAAGGAGGAACTTGAGGGTGTTGAGGGTTGGGGCAGTTTGTCGCCCGGCCAACAAGCGCTTGTCTTGGAAAACCTAAGGCAGGTCACCCTCGGCCGCATTGAGGAGGAAGGTCTCACAAGAGCGCAAAAGGAAACCACTGAAGCCAAGTTCTTGGGCCGGGTCTGGCGCGGCATGTTTAAGCAGTACTACGCTACCGAAGCCAAGAAGGCTACTGCCGAGGAAATAATGGGGGGCGGAATGAAAACTCATGGAAAAATACTTGAACAGTTGGTGGGAGGGATGAAGAAAACGGGACCGGCAGTTGAAATTAAAGAGAACGGCGACTTGGAAATAAAATACGCCCGATTCGCAAACGCCTCTCCTGAACAAAAAGAAATTATCGACGATTTTAATAGGGTAGCATCTGAATTTGCCAGAACGCCTTTCCGCTGGTCCGAATCGTTCGCTTCGAAAAAAGAACGAGAAGACTTTCAGAAACAAAGAACCGCCTATGAGGAAGCTAAAAAGAAACTAGCCGAAGCGCTTACAAGCAAGAACGGCGAAGCATATTCTATGAACGTCGTTCTTGATATTGATAAAAGAGTGAGGTTCAGCCAACTCTTAAATACCAGTCCCGAAGCCGAGAAAGAAATCGAAAAAATCCAATCGAGCTGGGCCTGGACCCGAGCCTTAGGCAGTGTCGCCGCCGAACGGGGTGGTTATATGGCCGCCGGTTACGTAACCCGGGCACTAACGATTAGCATGTTTGGTCTCATCGGCGCGCCTCTTGCCGCGGCCGGCATCGGCGGTTACATCTCAAGAAAAAGAGCGGTTGAAAACCTTACGGAATCGGCGAAAGCGAAAAAGGAAGTGGGGAAAGAAAGAGAAGAAATTCTAACCTTCACCGACGCTGAAAAACTTTCGGAGAAAATCAGAAAAATTATTGACGATATCAAACTCTCCAAATCGTCCGAAGATCCGGATGAAGCCACGGACCAACTTCTAAAATTAAAGGCTCGAACCGACTACACATGGCGCCAACTGAATATGGGGTTGGTTAATTTCGGCAGCAGCGACGAAAAAACCGCCAACCAGTACGAACTTCTCCAAAACCTGGCAGAAGCCGAAGTTGCGTTGAGAGCGTTGGAAGACACGGAAACCGAGAATAAATTACTCGACCAGCTGAACAAATTCATGGAAATTAGGAAGGGGAGGATGGAAAAGCGCTACAGCAAGCACCTCAGGGATCAAATTATAAGAGGAGCGTTGTTGGGCGCAGGTTTTGCAACCTTAGGTTACGCCATACGCGACTTCTTCTCGGGCGGTGGGGATGTTTCCGACGCCGATGTGCGTGTTGTAAGACCCGGAACAACCGAGACGGGAGCAACTACACCAACCGAAGCCGTAAAAATCGGAGCGGAACCATTAGGCACAACGCCTGCAGCTCCTGGACAAGTTTCTCCGGACACATCAGCGGCAGAAATCGTACCTGGACCACAGCAACCTACCGAAGTCATGCCCGGACCGATGCCGCAAGCGCCTGAAGAAATTATGCCCGGACCGAATACTATATTTGAAACCGCCTCTAGTGCCGGTGCCGAGGATTATATCGAAACGATCGGGAAAGGAGGCTCGGTGTGGCGCGCAACCGAAGACCAACTTGAAAAACACTTCGGCAGAGCGTTTACGGATTTAAACGAAGGCCAGCGGACTTACATTATTGATGCCATAAAAGACAAAATTGTCGCCGACCCGGAAAAATACGGACTAGCCGGAGTCACCGACCCGGACCAACTTCCGGTTGACGCAAAGATTGACTTCTCGGAACTCTTGAAAGACGAAACCGGAATGGAAGAAACGTTCGGCAAAGCTGGCGTTCTCTCGGAAGTTCAAGTGGAAAACATCGTCCGGAATAATGAAGTTCTGCGGCAATGGGTCACAGAACACCCGGGCGAAGGACTTTCTTCAGAAAGAGTTGAAGAAATCTTGAGCGGCAACGCGCCTGAGGTTCCGGTAGCAGAAACCATCCCAACAGAAACAATGCCAGCTGAAGCTCCGACCGGGGCGGGTATACAACCTGAAGCGGGCCTAACGCCAGCCGAAACTCTCCAGGAAGCCGTTCCGGGCCCGGGAAAAGGCGAGTTTTTCATCGGCGAGAGTGGTTCCCTCCGCGGTGCCAGCGTCCGCTTCATCTACGACAACCGAACTGGTTTGCCAACCGGCCATAACGTAAGAGGCATGCTTTTCGGATTCAACCCCGAAGATAAATTGAAGAGCGGGTGGTTTGAAACAATAAGTGAAAAACTCGATATCACCACCGGGCGAGGTTTAACGGCTCAAGACGATTACCTCTTTTCACGGGTAAGGGACTTGGAAATTCTTGAAAGAATCGGCAATAAAATTCCGAAAAACACTCCCGAATCGAGGTACTTGGGAATGGTAATTAGCGTAACAAAGAGAGTAATCACCGACCGCTTCGGCGAAGTTCTAAAGCTTTAAAATCCGTTAAGTAAACCGTCCAGGGATTTGCTTTCTTCTTCAAGCCCGCTAAAACTGTCGGGTAGCGTTTGTTCTTTTTGAGCCGGCGCTGAAGACGTTGAAGTGGTAGCCGTAACTTCGGTTTTGGGCTGAGTGACGGGCGGCACAAGCTGGGCATCTTCCTGCTCCGCAGAGACGGGAACTTGATTGTAGGCCGGTGCCGGGCTGAATAAGAGCGGCACGTAAGCCATTACCAGGCCGAAAGCCACAAAAAGAACCACTACCGTAACCAAAGTTTTGTTTTTTCTAATATCCATTGTGTTCCGCTTCTACATATTACCAAACAATCCGGCTTGAGGCGAATCCTCTTCTTTATAGATTAAAGGCAGTTTAATCATGTCCGGCACGTCCCACTGAGGAATCCAAAGATAGCCCTGGTTGCGGATGAGGTCAAAGATTTCCTTGGTAATTCTCACATCCTGAAGACAGTAGCTTTTCAGTTTTTCAATCTCGCCGCGCTCGTACATCCCGACCGCCTCGAGGCCGTGGCCGGTTTTGCCGATGCCCAGGTTTGCCTCTGCTAAAACTCCCAAGCCGATTCGCCGGCCGAAGGACTTTACGATTTCTTCCAGAATGTCGTAGTGGGGAACGGCCGCAAGATTGAACTTGAAGTGTTTTTCCAAAACCGGAACGTCAAAGCGCTTGCTGGAAAAGCCGATTATAAGACCGGCGTTTTTGAAAAAATCAGCGAGTTTATCAAGCTCGTTCTCGTCAAAACAAAAATATTCGTCCTTGTTGTACGAATAAACGCCGACTACCGAAACCTCGAGTTTGTCGACGTTCTGGTCCCCGCCGACGTCGGCAAAAGTGTTCTTGGTTTCGATGTCAAAGACAATCTTGTCGCTCATAGAAATTAGTAAATAGTAATTACTGCTTACTATACGTGCCTATCGGCAACCTTCGTTGCGGCATAGCTATCCGGCTTGGTTTTCGCCTCAAAATTGTTGGCCCGGATTATCCCGACCACTTCCTGAATCAAGACACTCGTTTCGCCCTTCTCGCCGATATCGGCGTGAATCTCAAAAGACCAATCATCTTTGGAGGGTTTGCTTTTTAACTCCTTTAAAACCTGGTGAGCGACCTCGAGCGAAAACATCACTTCCCTGATTATGCGGTCGCGGAGAGTGTGAAACTTGCCCGCCTGGAGCCGCCGCCAAAAATAGCGGCCGCCGTTTCCGACGCGGTGAACCACGATTGCCGTCACAAAGTCGGCATTTTTGTTCTGGAGCCACTCCGAATCGGTACCTATCACGACTTTATATTTCCGCTTCGGGTCGGCTGCCATAAAACGTAAAATCTCCCCGACCACCTGAGTCGTGTCGAGCTTCAAACCGAAAGAACTGTTAAAAAGTAATTCCATCACGTTAGAAGTCTGTCTTATATGGCACTATGCCGATTTCGACAGATATTATCTTTGTTTCCGACAGCATCTCGTTAGTGCAGAGCAGAAAAATTTTCCCAAAATTTTTCTGACCAGGACTTCTAACGGGATCCATCTTCTAAAAATTATTCCTGATTAAATCTTTTGTCAATTTTGGTTGCTTGCACTGAACTAAGTTGAAGTGTTTACACTGAGCGTAGTCGAAGTGTGGGCAGGGTGGGACTTGCCGCCCAAATGAAATTTGGGCGAGCCTCGCCCCGATTTTAATCGGGGCGGGAACCCTCCTATAATCCTACTTAGGTTGCGCCTACCCGCACCGCTTTTCCAGTACAACTCTTGATTCTTCGCTTCTTCCTTAATCAAACCATCTTCTGTATAAATAACCTTCCAGGGCATGTAAGGCCTTGTCGCTCTAACCCTACCGCCGTTGTGATATCTTAATCTCTCTTCTAAATCAGCGGTATAACCAACATAAGTCCGCGGCACTCTTAAACTACAAAGTATATAAACTGTAAACGACATTGTGCCGAGGGTGGGACTTGAACCCACAAGCTCTTGCGAGCACCAGCTCCTAAAGCTGGCGTGTTTCCCAATTTCACCACCTCGGCAAATTAACGAATAAAATTATACAAGCTAAAACTTAAGCTAACCAATATCTTATTATGCCGTAAAATACTTTAACAGATTATACTAGTAAACGAGGCCAGGTAGACAATCCTGGCCTCGCTCGCTCGCGCCGCACCCCTTCACACTCCACTACCCTTTCCCAAGAGCGGGAGTTGGAAGTAGCGGGCATACACATCTTCACCAAGGACCCTGATAACTTCCCCACGCGTACTGGCTATCGCGTGTGTGAGCCGTTGACGCAGGAGACGTACATCATCCCACGTGGCTCCTGCAATGTCGAACAGGCGAAGCTTTCTCCGTCTCCGTTTCAGCCACCCGTACCGTTCTGTGGCAACCAGCCTTACCTCTTGAATTCCAGCGAGTGTCAAAAAGGACAAAACCTCTGTAACGTGATCCACGTTACGGTATATCGAGTTGTCTACCAGACGGACTTTACAGCCGATGTTCAAGAAGGCCTCGAAGATACTCTCCGGATCGGTACCGATTCTCCTAATGCGATCGAGAGAAACCGAGAAGCGCTGGTCGTCGCACGAGAACTCATAGCGACTATCCAAGCACACACCCAGAAAAGTCCGATGACCAGCGCGGACCGATGCGAGGGCGCTGATAGAGAAACGCTTATCCTCTCTCACTCGATTCTCCTCAGCAATCGCAGCAAGAAGACCAAGCGCAAAAACACCTCCACCAGCCAAAGCAATCGCCCTCACGGCACCAGCCGCAGCCCCAACTAAAGCAGACGCATCTGCTCCATCAAGGCTAACCAGCGCTCCGCCGACAGGAACTCCTCCGAAAGCTCCGCCTCCTCCGGCAACTTTCATTATCAAATCCTCCACTCTAGAGTTTTGACCGAACCCAAAAGCGTGTTCGGTTGCTAATATAAGTTATAGAATAAAAACTATATTTAGTCCAGTTTAATTACTTTTAGCCGGTGGCGTTCGCTTTTTACATAAAATAAGCTCGGATTTGACAAATACTATAATATATGATATCCTATAGACTGGATTTCGACAACAGAATAACGAACACTACACGCCCAGAGGGCAAGGAGTACGTATGTTGTTCTACATTGCCGCTGCGGCGGTAGCCATCATCCTCATCCTCAACTCGATCGTCATCATCCCGCCCTACCACTTCGGTGTGTGGAGCTGGCTGGGACATCGAGTACGAGGTAAGCGAGGCATCCTCCGCGAAGGACCACACTTCGTGGCACCGCTCATCAGTTCCGTGGAGCTCGTCTCTATGGAGCTGGTGAAGAAAGACATCGGGTTCCACCTTACCACGAGCGACGGTTTTCGGCTCAAGGCGGCCGGCGTCTTCCAGTACCGTCCTGATCCAGATGTATGGCATAAGAATGGCCACCCGGACCAGGGCCGCAATGTCTTCGTGACGGTGAGTGAAGACGTCATCGTTGATGGCGTCATCGAGTCTGTAGAGGCCCGACTTGGGGGTCTTGGCGGAAGGTACGGACACGAACATTTCATCCGTCACCGACAAGCGCTTGGAGACATCATCAATGCCATCCTGCGCTTGAGCACGCCACCTCACCTCAGACACTTTCTTGGTGCTGCCGATCCGGATCCATCCTGGCGCCCCCCTTTCCCGGAAAATCCAGATCATCCAAACAACCTGCCTCCTTCCTTCTGTGGACTGAACGACTGCGAGTTCAAAGAACGTGAGGTGTCAGCGGAAAGACTCGTAGACTTCTACGACAAGCACTGGCGTCAAGTCCGCATCTACATGAAGCGGGAAAGCTACGCTCGTTCCGACCGCTCCGGCCTGGAAGAACGTTACGGGATCGACGTCGAGGTTTTCGATCTCGGCAACGTCGACTTCACTGAGGAAACACAGGCCGCTCTCGAGGAGGAGAAGCAGGCTGAAGCACGGTACAGGGCAGCGGAGAAACGCCTCGAAGTCGTTCGGGCTTACCGTGCCCCCGATATCGGCGCCTCGCCTGATACGGCAGTCGATGAAGCCGATCTCCTGATGGACCCGAAAGTCACAAAGGAGATCATCTCCGTCCAAGGCAGGGCCGGAGTCCTCGGCGGAATCATCGCCGGTCTCACGAACACAAAAAGGAGGTAGACTATGTCCTCATCGAACAAGAAGGGGGACAAGAAAAACCTCCTTTCCAACTGGGGAGCGTTCGTACTCATTGGGATCGCGGTTGCCATCACGCTTGTCGCGAACCTTCTAGGCAAGAATGACTGGTTCCGTGAGAAATCGGTGGCCGCAACCGCTCCCCGCTCCTGCGAAGTGTGGGCCGAGCAGTACGCCGTCATCCCTTGGGACCAGTTCCCGGGAGACACTCTCCGGGTTGGACGGGGCGAAGAGTGGGTGGTTCAGCTACACCCCACCGAACCAAGCGGATGGGTCGTCCTCGACCCCCGAGCCAGCGACAACTGGACTCGACCCACCGGTACGGTCCACATGTTGTTCTCCGACGGTCTGGAGGTCCTGGATGCGCCGGGGAAGATGGTGGAACGCGGAAGACGCAACACTTTCCGCGCCTGGGGGGAGGGATGTCTCCTCATCCAGGTAAGTAGTTAATGTTGCAGCGGCTAACCGCCGCAAGCAAAAGATGCGCCCCGTGGCTTTTTACAGCACGGGGCGCTCTTACTTTTAAAACACTTACAAAAACACAAAACCCCCTTTCGGAGGTTTTGTTTTTATAACCGGCTTAAAACCAATTATTAATCAATGCCTACTCCCGGTTCTTCAACAACATCAACGCCCAAGACATTCTGAATAATCATCGGGATGAAGAAGGCGAGAGCAGCCACGACAATAGCGACAACCGCGTAAACGAGCTTCTTTTTTGCCGAGCTTACTTTCTCTTCCTCGCCACCGGCGGTGAGATAACTAAAGGCGGCCAGAATTATGAAGATAACCGCAATGGCAAAAAACACTGCCGCAAACCAGTTGGTAATAGTCCGGATTAAACCAAGAACATCACCACCGCTTTCGGGTCCGCCCGTCACCTGACCGAATACCACTATTGGCATAACAAGAAGCGAGGTCGCCAACACTTTAAACGCTATATTTTTCAATGTCATATTTTTTCTTCAATAAATGCCGACCTTTTGATTTTTATTTTATCATAAATTACTGATTTGGAACGGTTACCCCCAAAATGTTCTGAATAACGGCGATAATGCTCCAGGCAAGAATGACTATAACAAGAGCGGTTACGGCGTAAAGAATCGTGCGCTTGCCGGTTGTAACCTTTTCCACGTCCCCCCCGGCAAACATAATCTGATAGGCGCCGTAGATAATCATAAGAGCGGCAATGGGAATCGCCGCCGCTATGAGAAAATTAACGACTTGCTTTAAGATGGTAATGAAATCCTTGCCGCCTAGCGGGTCGGGTAATTTTACTCCTTTGCCATCACCATGAGTATCCGCAAAAGCAAGAACAGGAACAAAAACTATTGCACCAAGCATCAAGAAAAGTAAGATCAACTTCATTGTTTTCATTATACCAATTAAGACTGGCAGGTAATACTCTCCCATGGAAAATCGGGGCTGCCGCTCAAAATATGGAAGAGGGTTCTTAAAATTACCACCACCGCAAAAACAATGATGATGCCGACAATGGCGCTTGTCATCGTCTTTTTGGCGCCGCTTACCTTCTCCGCGGAGCCTCCGGCAAACATAAGTTTCAGAGCGCCCCAGACAACGACCGCTACCGCGATAGGTATCGCTATCTGAAAAAGGAGAGTGAGAATGTTGGAGACGACAATGAGGCCGTCGCAGAAAGTGCAGGGACCGGCAACGTTGCAGGTCGCCCCGCCCGAACCCGTGTTTTCCCAGATATCTATAGCCTGCGCAAGGAATGTATCCATTAGAAATTAGAAATTTTTATTATAGCCTCCTCTCCATTAAGTTTGTCACTTCCTGCTCGGTTTTATCAAGAGCGTCGCTAACCGTCTCGCCGCCCGAGACAACTGACTCAATCATTTCGGAAAAAGCGCCGGATATCGCGTCCGGGTCGGCTTGGAGCCAGGAACGGGCGGTGAGCGCCTGTTTCGCAAAAACACTTAAGTTCGGGTCGTTTGTTTTCTCGTCAATGAGGGTTCGAAGGGCCGGCGGGCGGTCGGTCTTTTCGATGAAACTCTTGGCATTATCCTTATTGGTCGCAAAATTCAGAATAAATTCCCAAGCCAAGCTTTGCCGGCGGCTTTGGCGGGAAACGGCATAGCCCCAATATTCGGGGTAGGTAATCACCCGCTCGGCTTCTTCCGGCTGAGGCACGCCGCTTACCGCAAAGTTAAGAAACGGATTTTTGGCTCCGAGGCGGGCAGAATCCGAAGCATACCCGAACATCATCGAAGCATTCTCTTCGGCAAAAGCATCCAAGGACTCTCCCAACGAATCGTTCCAGGTGTAAACCGCCGATTCCGGGTCGGCAAACCCAACATAAAACTTCAAAGCGCTTCCCCCTTCCGGAGAGTCAAACTCGGCCCGGGCAAATCCATCGTCCACCATTTTCGTTCCGGTCTGGAGCATCAAGAGCGAGAGAATGTCGGAGGCGTCTTCAACCGAAGACGCCGAACCGCCGATTGCGGCCGCCGCTCTCGTTATTTTTCCGTCCTTATCCTTTTTAACGAGTTTGGAAATAAGGCCGTTGAACTCCTCCCAAGTTAAAGGGGGTGAGGCGATTGCCGCCGCGTCGAAATGTTCCTGATTGTAGTAGAGGGCGAGGGTGTCTATCGAAACGGGCAGGGCGTAAATCGCGCCGGATGAAACAAAGTCCTGCTCCACTACCTGCGGGAAAAGATTGCGGAGACCTAAGATTGAAAATTTCGCAGCCGAGACCGGGGCGATTTTGTTTACATCCCGCGGCAGAGCCCTGTTTCTCATCATAAAAATATCGGGGCCTTTGCCGGCGGCAAGAGCGTCAATCAAGCTTCGCTCGTATTCGGCCGCATCGTTGAAACGGCGATAGTTTACCTTAACGGCGGGGTAGGATGAGTTAAAAGAAGCTATCGCGGCAACATAGGCGTCTTCATTGTCAAAAACGCCCCAAAGCTCAAGAGTGCCCCCGACTTTCGCCCGGGGATCTTCGTCCTTGAGACCGGGAATGATGCCGAAGAAAATCAGGATGAGAGCGAGAACTACAAAACCGGCCACTCCCACAATCACAATCTGATTTTTGGTCAAACTCATAAAAATTTCTGGTTTCTGATTACAAACACACGATTCCGATAAGTTTGTCGCCGCCTTTCAAGGCCATTATTTTTACCCCCTGAGTGCCGCGACCGGCGGTTCTTATGTTCTTGATGGCGGTTCTTAAGGCCTGGCCCTTCGAGGAGAAAACCATCGCTTCTTCCTCGCTGCCGGAGAGAACTATCGCGGCAATGACCGGACCGGTTTTCTCGCCGATTTTGGACGTCTTTATCCCCGAACCGCCCCTCCTCTGAAGCTTGTAATCTTTGAGCGGCGTTTGCTTGGCAAAGCCTTTCTCGGTTACTACCAGCAATCTCTGGTTCCGAGCTTCGGGTTCGGGGCTTCCTGTCCTTATTATACCAAGCCCGATTAACCGGTCGCCTTTCTTCAAGCGAATAGCCCGAACCCCGGAAGTCGCCCGGCTCATCAAACGCACCTCCTTTTCCTTGAAACGGATGGCCTGACCCAAAGCGGTTACCAAAATCACGCCGTCGTTGCCGGAAGAAAGCTCCGCTCCTTTTAGCGAATCGTCCGCCTTGAGTCTTATGGCAATAATGCCGGTCCGCCGGACGTTTTCGAAGTCCTTAAGGGAGCTTTTCTTGACGAAACCGGAAGCGGTCGCCATTACGATTGATTTCCCGCGCCCCGACGGGGCCCCTTCGGGGCCGTCCTTTTCCGGTTTGTAAGCCAAAACAGTGGTTATTTTCTCGGTGGTCGGAATTTCGAGGAAATTATGAATTGATTTGCCCTTAGCCACTCTCGTCCCAACCGGAATTTCGTAGGCTTTGGTCTGATAAACCTTGCCCCGGTCGGTGAAAAAGAGAACGTTGTCGTGGGAACTGGCCGAAATGAAATTGGTCAAGACGTCTTCTTCTTTGAGCTCGAAGCCGATGAGACCTTTGCCGCCCCGCGCTTGGGTCCGGAAAACCGACGGCTTCATCCGCTTGATGTAGTTGCTCCTCGTTAGGGTGATAATCACGTCTTCTTCCGGAATCAAATCTTCTTCCTTGAATTCTTTGAGGCCGGAGGCGACGAGCTTCGTCCGGCGCTCTCCGCCGAAACTTTTCTTCAGCTCCGTAAGTTCGTCGTCGATAATCCCCGATATCCTTTTCGGATTTTTCAAAATAAGCGCCAGTTCGGCGATGATCTTTCTTTTCTCCTTGAGCTCGTCTTCAATCCTTTTCCGCTCGAGAGCGGCCAAGGTGGCGAGCTTCATGTCCAAAATGGCGTCGGACTGAATGGCGGTAAGGCGGAAACTCTTAATCAAATTGCTCTTGGCTTCTTCCCGGTCTTTCGATTTTTTGATTACGGCGATGACTTTGTCTATGGAGTCCAAGGCCTTGCAGAGACCCTCGAGGACATGGGCTCTTTCTTCGGCTTTCTTCAGGTCGAATTCGGTCCGGCGACGGACGACAATCTTCCGGTGCTTCAGATATTGAACGAGGATGTCTTTCAAAGAAAGGATTTCCGGCTGGATGCCGTCTACCAAGGCGAGCATATTGAAATAAATGTTCTTCTGGAGTTCGGAGTACTCGTAAAGCTGGTTTAAAACCTTTTGGGGCGACGAACCGCTCTTCAGGTCAATCACAATTCTCAAACCTTCCCGGTCCGATTCGTCGCGAATGTCACGGATGCCTTCGATTCTTTTCAGCTCGTAAAGCTTGGCAATAACTTCGATAAGAGTCGATTTGTTCACCTGATAGGGAATTTCGGTTATCACTATCTGAAAACCGTTTTTCTTCTCCCCGATTTCCGCCACCGCCCTTACCGAAACGCTGCCCCGCCCGGTCGAATAGGCTTCCTGAAGGGAAGAGGCGCCGTAAATTACGCCGCCGGTCGGAAAGTCCGGCCCGGGAACGAATTTTATGAGGTCTTTGACACTCGCGTCCGGGTTGGCGTTCAAGTGCTTCAACGCCTCCACCACTTCGCCGAGATTGTGGGGCGGAACGGAGGTAGCCATCCCGACGGCAATACCGACCGTTCCGTTAATGAGAAGATTGGGTAGTTTGGCCGGAAGATACATCGGTTCTTTTCGGGAAGAGTCATAATTTGGCTGCCAATCAACCGTTTCTTTTTCGATGTCCTTCAAAAGCTCTTCGGAAATTTTGGAAAGCCGGGCTTCGGTGTAACGCATCGCCGCTGGCGCGTCGCCGTCAATCGAGCCCCAGTTACCTTGCCCGTCTATCAACGGATAGCGCAGTGAAAAATCCTGAGCCATTCGGGCGAGGGCGTCATAGACGGCCGCATCGCCGTGAGGGTGGTACTTGCCCAAAACTTCACCGACAACGTTTGCCGATTTTTTAAACTTGGCGCCGGGTGAGAGCCCCGAATCCCACATCGCCCAAAGAATCCGCCGCTGAACCGGCTTTAATCCGTCGCGGACGTCGGGCAAGGCCCGCGAGACGATAACGGACATCGCGTAGTCCAGATAAGACTCCCGGAGTTCGGTGGTTATTTCCCGGTCCTCTATTCTTGATGTCTCTTTCGGTTTTTCTTTGTCCATAACTAATTAAGGTAACGGTGTCGGTTTTACGGGTTCATCATTGGAGGAAAAATCCGTTCCGCCGCCTTCAATCGAAAATTCTTTAACCTGGCTTAAATTTGTTTTGAATTCCGCAAATTGATTCTTCAGACCATCCAAAATGTTTTTCGCCCCCCGGCCAATGGTCCTGAAAAAAGAGTTTTCGTTTTTTTCCGCCGCCGTCTCGGCGGGAATGTTTTCGGTTTCGACGGACGCCGGGTGGGGTAGAGTAACCTGCAGATAAGAAAACCACAGACCCACGACAACTATCATAGCGAGGAATGACAATACCACAAGATAGCGTTTTTTCTTTTTTTCGTCGAACCGCTGGATTTTTCTCAACCCTCCTCTTGCTTTCTCTACAGTTTTCTCCAGATTCATCCCGTTAGAAGTCTGTTTTTAATATCTAACCTTGTCATAGCGTTGAAATGTAACTGGTTTAGTTTATCCTCGCTAGCGCCTCGCATAAAAATTTCACGGAAATTTTTAGTGCCTTGGACTTCTAACGGGATTCATCCCTAAGAAGCCAAGCACCTCACCGCCATTTTCCCCGGTTCCAGGTCTTTGGCTTTAAAAGTCAGCTTTTCTTCGACCGGGCATTTGTCTTTACCCATTTCTTTCAAGAAACTTTTGAAGTTTTTTGAAAGCGATGGAATTACAAGAGCCGGCTCGATTTGCCTCACCAGCTTGGCAGCTGTTTCCTCGGAAATAAAGGGTTTGCCGCCGGCGGGAACGATTACCACCTGAACGCCTTTGAAATTTTCCTGAACTTCGGGCGACGGTTCGTGGCTAAGATGCCCCAAAACGAGGATGTTTATGCCCTCCAGAGAAATCCGATAAATGGTTTTTTCGTCTCCCCGTTCCACGCCCGCGCTTATCCCCCGGACAACCGCGTCTTTCACTTCGTACTCGCCCTGATGGTCAATCCAAAAAACTTTCTCCCCCGAGGGGGCCCCTTCCGGGTTGGGCGGCGGAACGGGCGAAGGCTTCAGAGTGCTTAAAATCAAATCGGCTCCCCGAAAAGAGCGACTGTCGGTCGGGTCGATAAGAGCGGTAAAATTCCCCGATTGAATCTTGAAGTAATTATCGCCGTGATAGGTAATGACCATTGGTTTTCCGCTTCTTTATTAATTATATCCCGGTTTTACTTGATTTTCAACGGCCTTTCGTGATAACCTGAAGCCCTAATGACAACGAATTACGCCCAACAATTTTTCAAGCAATTCATGAAAGACAAGCCCGAGTTGTTCTCGGTGCTTAAAGCCGGCGACCTCGTCGAAGGGGTAGTGCTCGAAAAAGGCGCAAGCTCGATGGTAATCGACCTGGGGCGTCACGGCACGGGTATGGTCTACCGCGGAGAGATTCAAAACGCCAAGGAGGCAGTTAAGAACCTGAAAATCGGCGACCCCATCCACGCAAAAGTGATTGAAGTGGACAATGAAGAGGGAGTGGTGGAACTGTCGCTCACCGAAGCCGGCCGGCAAAAAGCCTGGGCAGAGATTCAGGAACTTCAGGAACGCGAAGAAATCATCAAAATAAAGATAAAGAATGCCAATCGCGGCGGGCTTGTCGCCGACCTAAACGGGATACCGGCCTTTCTGCCTGTTTCACAGCTCTCGGGAGAGCACTATCCGCGGATTTCGACGGAAGATAAAAACCAGATAATGACCGAGCTCCAGAAACTCATAGGGATGGAGCTCGAGGCAAAGATAATCGACGCCAACCCCCGCACCGGCAAGCTTATAATTTCGGAAAAGGCGGCGGTGGAAGTATCGGTCAAAGAACTCGCCAAAAACTACGAGGTCGGCCAAGTTATCGAGGGCGTCGTTTCGGGAGTGGCCGACTTTGGGGCGTTCATAAAATTCACCGATAACCCCGGAGTGGAAGGCTTGATTCACATTTCCGAGCTCTCCCACCAGATGATTGAAAACCCAAAGGAAGTGATAAACGTTGACGACGCCGTTAAAGCTAAAATCATAGAGATAAAAGACGGCCGAATTTCACTCTCGCTTAAGGCGCTCCAAACCGACCCGTGGGATAAAGTCGCGGATAAGTACAAAGAAGGCGAAACAGTGAAAGGAAAAGTTTACGCCTTCCATCCTTACGGGGCGATTATCAATCTTGGTGACGGAATCCAAGGGCAAATTCACGTCTCCGAATTCGGCGGCGTGCCGGAAATGAAAAAAGAACTCGTCTCGGGCGAGAATTACGAATTCAAAATCGAAAGCCTCAAACCCGAAGAAAAGAGAATCGCCTTGAAACTCATAAAGTAGTGGCGCTCCCCGTCACTTTATAGTAAAGTGTCCTGATGGACGCTAAAGTCCGGCAAATAACAAAGGGGGAAATTGCGCGGCAAAAAGAAGCGATAAACCTTATCGCTTCGGAAAACTACGTCTCCGAAGAAATTTTAAAAGCGCTCGGCTCGCCTTTTACCAACAAATACGCCGAAGGGTACCCTAAGGGGCGCTACTACGGCGGCAATTTTTTCGTCGACAAAATCGAAAACCTTGCGAGGGAAAGAGCGCTAAAACTTTTCAAACTCTCGCCGAAAAAATGGGCGGTTAACGTCCAGCCCTACTCCGGCTCTCCGGCCAACCTGGCGGTTTACCTCGCGCTCGTGCCTTTAGGCGGAAAAATAATGGGCATGCGCCTCGATATGGGCGGCCACCTCACTCACGGCCATAAGGTGAGCGCCACCGGAAAAATCTGGAAACAAGTCCCCTACGGCGTCGATGCCAAAACCGAAAAACTCGATTACAAAAGCCTCCTGAAAATCGCGAAAAAGGAAAAGCCCTGCCTCATCATAGCCGGCTTTACCGCCTACCCGAGAAAAATCGATTTTAAGAAATTCCGGGCTGTTGCCGATGCCGCCGGAGCGATTTTGATGGTAGATATGTCCCATATCGCGGGCTTGGTTGCCGGCGGCGCCCACACCTCGCCTTTCCCCTATGCCGATGTTGTTACCACCACTACCCACAAGACCCTCCGCGGACCGCGGTCGGCCATCATTTTCTCCCACAAAAATTTCGCCAAAGAAATAGACAGAGCTGTCTTTCCCGGTCTCCAAGGCGGCCCGCACGTCAATCAGATTGCCGCGGTCGCTGTGGCCCTCTCGGAAGCGGCTAAGCCATCTTTTAAAAAATACGCCCGGCAAATCGTAAAGAATGCCCAAGCTCTCGCTGCCGAACTTAAAAGGCTGGGCTGGCGGGTCGTCTCGGGCGGCACCGACAATCACCTTCTCCTTCTTGATACCTGGAAACGGGGGGTGGGCGGAGCGAAGGCAAGCGACGCCTTGGAGAGAGTCGGCATCGTCGTAAATAAAAACACCATTCCCTACGACGAAAGAAAACCCTTCGACCCTTCGGGAGTGCGGATCGGCCCGGCCGCCATGACGACGAGAGGAATGAAGGAAAAAGAAATGACAAAAATCGCGGGGTTAATTGACGCGGCTCTCCTTAAAAAGCAGTCCGGAAAAGAAATTAAAATGGAAACTCTCCGCCTCTGCCGCAAATTCCCTCTCCGTTATTCCTGATTCTTAATTTATAAATTCTATGGTCATCGACGGCAGGAAAATTGCAGACGGAATTGTTGTCGAACTCAAAAACAAGCTGTCCGCAAGAAGGGAGCAGAAGTTTTTGGCGGTAATTTTGGTCGGCGAGGAACCGACAATGGTCAGTTTCGTAAGGCAAAAGGAGAAAATAGCGAAAATAATCGGCGTCGATTTCCGGCTCTATAAATTTCCGAACGAAATAGAAAACGACGAATTGAAGGAAAAGGCCCGGGAAATCGCCGACCTCCCCGATTGCGGCGGATTGGTCCTCCAACTCCCTCTCCCGGCACAAATAAACCGTGATGAGATGATTGGGATAATCCCGCCCGAAAAAGACGTCGATAACCTCACGGGAAAAGCGCCGGTTCTTGCCCCCGCCGTAGGCGTCGTGGAAACAATTTTAAAAACTATAAACTATAAACTAAAAACCAAAAAAGCGGCGGTAGTCGGCCTCGGTCTCCTTGTCGGCAAGCCTGTTTCCGAGTGGCTAAAAGGGAAATGCTCCGAGCTTCAAACCTTAAACAGCAGCGGGAACCTGGAAACCTTGAAACAGGCGGATATTGTTGTCTCCGGCGTGGGCATCGCCGGCCTCATAAAACCGGCGGTGCTAAAAAACAGCGCTGTCGTAATCGATTTCGGTTATGACTTTAAGGACGGCAAAACCGCCGGTGACTTTGACGCTTCGCAGCCAACAACAATCTCGTACACGCCGACACCCGGCGGCACCGGTCCCATTCTCGTCGCCAAGCTCTTCGAGAACTTTTACGAATTAACCAACTTACAAAAACCCTAAACCTTTATCGCTTCCAGGGTTTTTTTCTTAATCGTTTCGAGAAGCTTTTTGTCTTCCTTCAATCTCTCGCGGGATTTGTCGAAACCGACCCCGAGCCGCTCGCCTTCAAAAACATAGCTTGAGCCGGATTTTGTCACCACCCCGTATTTTGCGGCTGTATTCAAAACATCGGCTTCATAGGAAATGCCCTCGCCATACATAATGTCGAATTCGGTAATCTTGAAAGGCGGCGCAACCTTGTTCTTAACTATCTTGACTTTGTGCCGACTCCCCACCACTTCGTCGCCTTTTTTAATCTGAGCTATTCTCCTGATATCGATTCTCACCGACGCGTAAAACTTGAGCGCCAAACCGCCGGTGGTTGTTTCGGGATTGCCGAACATAATTCCTATCTTATGGCGAATTTGGTTTATGAAAATAACGATTGTCTTGGACTTGTCGGCAATGGCGGTCAACTTCCGCAGGGCTTGGCTCATGAGCCGTGCCTGCGCCCCGATGTGGTGAGCGCCCATTTCGCCTTCAATTTCCGCCCGCGGGGTGAGAGCCGCCACCGAATCGACAACCACGATACCGATCGCCGAAGACCGCACCAGACTTTCCAAAATATTCAAAGCTTCCTCGCCGGTATCCGGCTGGGAAATAATAAGGTCTTTCACATTGACGCCGATATTCTTGGCGTATTCGGGATCGAGGGCGTGCTCGGCATCGATGAAAGCCGCCCGGCCGCCCCTTCTTTGGATTTCGGCAATGGCGTGGAGAGCCAGAGTTGTTTTACCGGAAGCTTCAAGACCGTAAATCTCGATGATTCTCCCCTTAGGAAGGCCGCCGGCACCAAGAGCGATGTCGAGCGAAAAAGAACCGGAAGGAACCGTCTCCACTTTGATGCGCTGGCTATCGCCGAGCCGCATTATCGCTCCTTCGCCGAAACGCGACTGGAGCGACTCCATGAGCGCATCGAGCTCGTCCGGTTCCTTTTTTTCCTTTCCGTCCGGAAGGGGTTTATTCTTCGCCATTAGTATTGATGCTTTCTTCGGCCGGCGCCTTGTAAAAAACTTGTTTCGTTACCGTTTTTTCTCTTCCCAAAAATTTTTTCGTTCCGAAAACCAAAGTATTGAAACCTTCTCCAAGTTCGATTTGGGCCGTAAAATCGCCGTTTTTATCAGAATAAATCTTCTCGCCGTTTAAAGTCAATTCGTACGAATCGTCGACTTTACCCGAAACGGTGAAAGTCGGCTCGTTCGAATAAGTGATGTTCTCATCCAGGTTTTGAAGCAGTAAACCGTCCCTCCCCGTAAAAAGGAAAATCTTCAAAAAAACGTAAAGAAGAACGCCCAAAACAACCAAGGACAAAACGACAACCTTACCCGTAAATCTCGGTCTCTCAAAGCGGTTAGCCGGAAACCGGTCGTCCCGGCCCGAACGTTTTACCGCCTCGTTGTCCTTGAGATATTCGTTAAAAAGTTCTTCTCCGTCCAAGCCCAAAATGTCGGCTATCTTCATTAGGTAACCGCGGGTGTAGGGCAGGGAAGGCAGGGCCTCGAATTTATCCTCAATGAGCGATTCCAAGAATCTTTCCGAAACGCCGGTCAGTTCGGAGAGCTTGCCGGCGGTAAGCCCCCGCGCCCGAAGGGCGTTTACGAGCGTATTGGACAAATTTCTTTCTTCATTCCCCATATACTTCTCTCGGTTTTGCGCCGTCGCCGGGACCGACAATTCCCTTCTCTTCCATTATATCGAGGAGCCGCGCCGCCCGGGCGTAGCCCACTTTCAATCTCCTTTGCAGAAGCGAAGCCGAGGCTTTTTTCGCTTCTTTTACCACTCTTATCGCCTCGTTGTAGAGTTCGTCGGAATCGTCCGAATAATCGTCGAGCGCCAAATCCGCCCGGGGTCCTCCGTTTTCTTCCAGATTAATCACTTCTTCACCGTTTTCTTCCGGCTTATTGTTTTCCTTAATGAAAGCGGTGACTTTTTTCACCTCCTCTTCGGTAACGTAAGCGCCCTGAATCCGGCGCGGCTTGGAATGTTCCGAAGAAACGAAGAGCAAATCGCCGGAACCCAAAAGTTTTTCGGCGCCGGCCATATCGAGGATAGTTCTCGAGTCAACCTGGCTTGCCACTTGAAGAGCGATACGGGAAGTGATGTTCGCTTTTATAAGACCGGTAATGACTTCAACCGAAGGCCGCTGGGTCGAAACCGCAAGATGGATGCCCGTTGCCCGGGACATCTGGGCAAGGCGGATAATCGAGCCTTCAACCTCCCGGCCATAAGAAGCCATAAGGTCGGCCAACTCGTCTATTACTATAAGAAGATAAGGAATTTTCTCACCTTTCTGGTTGTAACCTCTTATGTCCCTCACGCCGGCCTGGAGAAGAAGTTCGTAGCGCCTTTCCATCTCGTTTATCGCCCAGCGGAGAACGCTCATTGCTTTCTTGTTCTCGGTAATAACCGGCGACATCAGGTGGGGAAGATTCTCGTAAATGGTGAGCTCCACCCGTTTCGGGTCAATGAGAATCAAGCGGAGCATTTCGGGAGAATTTTTGAAAAGAAGGGAAGTGATAAGAGAATGAATCATTATCGATTTGCCCGAACCGGTCGCCCCGGCAATCAAGAGGTGGGGCATTTTATCAATATCGGCGAAAACCGGCTCGCCCGAAACGTTCCGGCCAAGAACAAACGTGAGCGGGGAAGATTTTTGGAATTCCGGATAAATAAGGAGGCTGCCCAAACGGACGAGAGCGGCCGATTTGTTCGGCACTTCAATGCCGACGAGCGATTTGCCGGGGATGGGTGCCTCAATCCGGATGGGATGAGCAGCAAGAGCCAGGGCCAAGTCCTGATTTAGGGCGGTAAGACGGGTAAGCTTCACCCCTTCGGCCGGTTTTAGGGTGTAGCGGGTAACGGTCGGTCCCACGTTAATCTCCCCCATTTCAACCGGAATGCCGAAACTCTCCAGAGTCCGTTTGATGATATTGGCGTTCGCCCGAAGGTCACCCACCGTCGGCTTTTCCAAAGACGAGGCGAGGAGGCCGACGGGCGGCGCCACGTAATTTTTGATTTTAGTTTGCCTTACCGGGAAAAGCGGCTCTTTTTTGGGAGCGGCAACGAGAGGAACCGAAACGGGCTTTTCCTCGGGCGCCGCCACTTCCTTTTTGTCGCCTCTTGCGGCTTCCGCCCCGTAGCTTTCAACCTGAAGAGGCGGCTCTTCTCCCTTTTCTTTTTTCGGAATTTTCGGCATTCTTACGGGTTTGTTTATAACCACAAGGAAGGAGGCGATCAAGATGACGAAGGTTATCACGAGCGAAGCGGTCATCCCAAAGGGCTTTTTAAGCGACCCCAAGACAAGGCCAAGGAGGCCGCCGGCACCGGGCGAGATGATGTCAATCACGCCGAGACCCGAGGCCACGAAAAGAACTCCGGCAACAATAGTAAGCCATAAAATTCTCTTCCGCTCGGGGGCGATTAAGGAAAAAGCGACGATGAAAAAAACGATGGGCAGGAGATAATAACCCCAGCCGAAAAATTTATTCAAAACTCCGTAGATATTCGCTCCCCAAGGCCCGGCCTGACCGGCCCCGGCCAGTATAAAAAGGATGGCGATGCCGAGACAAAAAACAATCCAGATGGTTTTTTTGACATCGGGATGAATGGCGGCGTCCTGTTCCTCCATTTCCCTTTCCTCTCTTTTTCCTTTTCTTCTTGCCGGCATGTGGTCCTTTTAATTTAAGCTCAAAAATTATAGAGTTTCAATATGAGGAATCGGAGCATCTTTAAGGCCTATGACATCCGCGGCATTTACCCTTCCGAAGTAAACGAAGAGGTGGCTTTTCTCATAGGCCGCGGTCTTGGCCGGTTTTTCGGCAAAAAGAACAAGCCAAAAATAGTGGTCGCCCGCGACGGCCGAATCGGCTCGCCGGAGCTTTGCGAAGGATTGAAAGGGGGCCTGAAAAACCGAAGTCCGAAGATTGAAATTATCGACATCGGCCTTGCAACGGCACCGATGCTCTATGTATTGGTACAACTCTTGAAAGCGACCGGCGGAGTCATCGCCACCGCTTCCCATAACCCAAAAGAATGGA
>JAZDPW010000022.1:0-3509 GCA_043797305.1 Candidatus Jorgensenbacteria bacterium | reverse complement strand
CATCGGCGATGAGGCGAAAAAGGCGAGCTTAAAATTCATAAGCCGGCTCCGGAGAGCGGGAATAAAAACCTTGGAATCGCTCGGCAAAAAAACCCTCAAAGCCCAGCTCAAATGCGCCGACAAGCAGAAGGCCGAACTTTCGGTCATTGTCGGCCAGAAAGAAATTTTCGAAGGGTCAGCCATCGTCCGCGATATGAAAACCGGCGCTCAGGAAACGGTGACTATCGATAAGCTCCTTGAAAATATCAAAAAGAATCTCCATTAATATGGAAGACTGTATTTTTTGCAAAATAGTAAACAAGGAAATTCCGGCCGATAACATAATTTACGAAGACGAGGATTCTCTCGGGCTTTTGGACGTGCACCCCATCGCTCCCGGCCACTCGCTCGTCGTTTCCAAAGTCCACGCCGAGAATATCCTTGGTCTTCCGGACGACAAAATCGGAGGCGTTTTTACCGCCGTAAAGAGAGTTTCGGAGATGTTGAACAAGTCCCTCCGGCCCGACGGGTTCACTTACGGCGTAAACGACAGGATTGGACAAACGATAGGACATTTGCATATACTTATCATTCCGAGGTATAAGGGTGATGGCGGTACTTCCGTCCACCAAGTGGTTTCGAACCCGCCGAAGGAGTCGCTCGAAGAGATAAAGGAAAAAATCGTCAAAAATGGCAATTAACATCAAAAAAAGGGAAAACGAGAATTCGAGCTCTCTTCTTTTCCGTTTTCAAAAAAGGGTAAAGCAGAGCGGGGTTATGAGAGAAGCGAGGAAGAGACGGTTTCATTCGAGAAACGTCAACCGGATAAAAAGACGCACTTCCGCCATTTATCGCGCCAACAAAGACCTCGAAATCACCCGCGAGCGCAAGTATGGCCACGCTTAAGGACCGTTTAAACAAGGACTTGGTTGTAGCCTTGAAGGCAAGAGACGAAAATAAAGTCGCCACTTTGAGGTTTTTGAATTCCGCTATCCACAACAAGGAGATTGACAAGCGTGCCCAAACCAGTGGCGGCGGCGAGCTTTTAACCGACGAAGAGACGCTTGCCGTTCTAAAAAATGAAGCCAAGAAAAGGAAGGAAGCGATAGAGCTTTACGACAAGGGCGGCCGGGCTGATTTGTCGGGGAAAGAGAAGAGCGAACTTGAAATTATCGAAGAGTATTTGCCGGCCGAACTTGGCGACGGGGAGCTTGAGAAAATCGTGGCGGAGGCTTTTTCGGAAGTTTCGCCGGCGGGACCGGCCGATTTCGGCAAAGTTATGGGGGTGGCGATGAAGGAAGTCGGCGGCCGGGCAAGCGGCGACCGGGTTCGGGATTTTATTCAACGCAAGCTTTCGTGATTAAAGTTATTGTCAGAAGCCGGTACGGCAGGCACGAAAAACTTGAAAAAGAGGTGAAGAAGGCGGCTCGGGCCGCCTTGGATTTTTTAAGGAAGGATGATATTTCGGTCGAGGTCAATCTGGTCGGCGACGAGGAAATGAAGAACCTGAACCGCAAATTCCGCGGGAAAAACAAGGTTACGAATGTTTTGTCTTTTTCCGAGCCGAAGGGTTTTCCTCACCCGGAATCCCGCCTCCGTTTTTTGGGCGAGGTTTACCTTGCCCCCGACTATGTCCGGGAAAAAGGAGATGGGCTCGGTCGGCTTGCCGTTCACGGCGTTCTCCATCTTTTGGGCTTTTCACACTCCCGTGAAGGTGATAGGATGAAGATGGAAAAACTGGAAGAAAAAATCAATGGCTAGGATTGTCACCAGCTTGGACATAGGTTCGGCGAGCATAAAGTGCGTCGTGGCCGAGGAAAAGAAAGACGGTTCTCTTTCGGTTCTCGCCGCCGTAAAACGGCCTTCGGTCGGCCTTCGCCGGGCAATGCTTGTTGACGTCGAAGACGCGACGAGAATTTTCCGGGAGATGGCCGTTGACCTTCAAAAAATTTCAAAACGCGCCGTTTCCGATGTTTATGTAAACGTGAACGGCGAACACATCAAGCCCCGTCCTTCGCGGGGCGTTGTCGTTGTTTCCCGGGCTGACCAGGAAATTCAGGAAGACGACGTTGAACGAGCTCTCGCGAGTTCAAAAGCGATCCGTCTTACCCCGAATTACCTCGTTCTTCACAACATCCCCCGCGAATTTATCGTTGACGATGTGGGGGATATCCAGAATCCGCTTGGCATGACCGGGAACCGGCTTGAGGCTTCAACGCTCATTATTGAGGCTTTTGCACCCCAAGTTAACCTTCTTGTAAAGACCCTTGAGCGGGTGGGGATGAAGGTTGGCGGCCTGATTTACAGTCCGATTGCCGCTGCCCGGGCCGTTCTTTCGAAAAAGCAAAAAGATCTGGGAGCGCTCCTTGTCGATTTCGGCTTCGGTTCCACATCGCTTGCGGTTTTTGAGGAAAACAAAGTGCTTCACGCCAAAACCCTGCCTGTGGGCGTCGGCCACGTTACGAACGACATCGCTATCGGCCTTAAAACTTCCGTTGATGCCGCCGAAAAAATAAAACTGACCTACGGCTTTGCCATGGCTCGCGAAATTTCCCGGCGCGATTTCATCAATCTGGCCGAGTTCGACCATTCGAATCCAGGCGAAATTTCCAAAAAGTTCGTTTCCGAGATCATCGAAATCCGGCTTGCGGAAATTTTGGACCTCGTGAATAATGAATTGAAGTCCATCGGCCGTTACGGCGAACTTCCCGGCGGCGCGGTCTTGACCGGCGGCGGCGTAAAACTTGCCGGCATGACCGAGCTCGCGAGAAGGGAGTTGAAACTGCCGGTTCAGGTCGGTTTCCCGGACTTGAGCGGTTTCGAAATTTTGAATCCGGCTCACGAGGAATTGTTGGACGACCCGGAGTTTGCCACCGCCATCGGGCTCATTCTTTGGTCGCAGGACGAAAATCACAAAGACGGCGGCACGAACGGTTTTAGAAAATTTTTCCGGAATTTAATACCGTAAGCTTATGTCAAGAAAAAAAAGAAGGAGAAACAGAAAAAAACCGGTCTCGGTGGAACCGAAGCCGATGTTTTCAAAAAAGCAATCCGGCATTACCCGCATTAAAGTCATCGGTGTCGGCGGCGGCGGCGGCAACGCCGTGTCCCGAATGATGGAAAGCGCCAGGCTGCGCGGCGTCGAGTTTTTGGCGATAAACACCGACGCTCAGGATTTGAATCACGCGTCGGCTCATCAGAAAATTTACATCGGCAAAGCCCTTACCCGCGGTTTGGGAGCGGGGATGAACCCGGAAATAGGCAAGCAGGCGGCGGAGGAAAACCGCTCGGAGATTATGGAAGCGCTTGACGGAACGGACATTGTTTTTGTCACCGCCGGTTTTGGCGGCGGCACCGGCACCGGGGCGGCGCCGATAATTTCCGAAATCGCCCGGGAAAAAGGGGTTTTAACCATCGCCATCGTCACCAAGCCCTTTTCTTTCGAGGGCTCCGAGCGGGCGAGAATCGCCCAGGAAGGCCTTTCCAATATCCGTGACAAAGTTGACGCTTTGGTTGTTATCCCCAACGAC
>JAZDPW010000021.1:0-39163 GCA_043797305.1 Candidatus Jorgensenbacteria bacterium | reverse complement strand
TACGGCCGAAACCGGCCCCGTTCCGATTCCGATATTCCCCGAAAAATAAGCGTCCTTCCAGTTGTTGGCTGCGTTGCCGACATCGTAAGCGTTGTTGGAATTCGGCAAAATGCTGGAGTCGAAAGTCGCCGCCGAAATTTTGGTGACCGCGGTCCTTAGCGTCCGCACCGCCTGAGCTTGGGGACTGGTTGTGTTGAACTCGAGCGTCAAATCAACCTGAACGATGGTCGGCCCGCCGGGGTTTTCGTACTTCGTAACCAAAAAGTTATTGATTGTCACGTTCGAGTCGGTAAGAGCCTGAGCGTCTCCCGAACCTTCCTGGAGATAAATGGCGGTATTCGAGGCGTCGACGTAAATAGTCGTCGGGTCGAGAGTGGAAGATGCCATCCGCAAATTAAGGGTGGTCGTCGCCTCCCCCGCCGCCATATCAACCAAACTCGCTTCTCGCACCAGCCGCTGAATCGTTTTGTCCACAAAATTGATTTGGGCGTTCACTTCGTTCACCGATGACTGCCGGCTCTGAACCCGGGTAATTGACATCAGAATTCCCACCATAAAAACGGCGCTAACCGCGAAGATAATCGTGTAGATTAAAACCTCCACCAAAGTGAATCCGCTTTTCGAATTCTTGAAATCCATCTAAGTTATAATAATTATAACACGTAAGATGACGAACAGACTGAAAAACTCTTCCCAGATAATTCTCGTAATTGCCATTCTCGGCATCTCTTTCGGGCTGATGTGGAATGCCGCCAAGCTTGAAACCGCCATTTTTGACGAAACCGCCCACATCCCGGCGGGCTACGGCTACGTGAAATATCTTGACTACCGCCTGAACCCCGAACACCCCCCGCTCGTAAAAGCGCTCTCGGCCATTCCCCTCCTTTTCATGGACCTCAACTTCCCCCTTCACCACCCGGCCTGGACCGATGACGTAAACGGTCAGTGGGAAACCGGCGCCCAGTTTTTCTACGGCGTCGGCAACGATGCCGACCAAATTGTCGTAAACTCCAGAATCTTCCCGATAATTCTCACCCTCCTTACGATAATTTTGATTTATATCTGGTCGCGCGAACTTTTGGGCAACTGGTGGGCGCTCCTACCCGCATACCTATTCGGCCTCTCGCCCATCGTTCTCGCCCACGGCCATTATGTCACGACCGACGTCGGCGCCGCCCTCGGCGTTCTTTTTGCCGTCTTTGGCTTTACCAAGTTTCTCGCGAGGCCCAGAGCGGGCACCGTAATTCTCGCCGGTCTTGCTCTCGGTGTCGCTCTTCTTGCCAAATTTTCAAACAACCTTCTCATCCCTTACCTTATTCTCCTTGCGATTATTTATTTCGCTTTCTTCAATCGCAAAAACTTTTTCAAATACCTCAAGGGAATCATCGGAATATTTCTTATTGCTCTCGTTCTCATCTACGCCGTCTATTTTGTCTTTACCTTAAACTACCCGGCCGAGAAACAGTTAACCGACGCAAGCGTGACTCTCGCCGGCTTTTCACCGCGGTGGCTCGCCGACTTCGACCTTACGCTAATCGAAAATCCGGTTCTCCGGCCGGTCGGCCAATATCTTTTCGGACTGCTGATGATTTTACAACGGGCCGCCGGCGGCAACACCGCATACTTTCTGGGCGAACTCTCGGCCAACGGCTGGTGGTACTACTTCCCCGTCGTTTTTCTCCTTAAGGAACCCTTGCCTTCGCTCATTCTGATTTTCTTCGCCCTCGGCCTCGGCCTCCGAAAAATTTTCAGAGGTTTAAAGGGTCAATTGTCAAAAGTTAAAAGTCATTTGTCGAATTATTTGGGCACTCATTTCCCCGAATTCGCGATGCTCCTCTTCGTCGTCATTTACTGGGCTTACAGCATCCAAAGCTCCTTGAATATCGGCGTCCGGCACCTGATACCCACTCTTCCCTTTATTTATATTCTCGCCTCCGGCGCCATAAAATCCTGGTTTTCGGCCCGCCCGACGGCCGTTAAATCCGCATTCTTGAGCATCATCCTTGTTTGGTTTGTTGCCGAAACCGCCGTCGTTTCCCCGCATTTCCTCTCCTATTTCAACGAATTAGGC
The DNA here is from genome assembly GCA_043797305.1 of Candidatus Jorgensenbacteria bacterium. Classification (GTDB taxonomy): domain Bacteria; phylum Patescibacteriota; class Minisyncoccia; order UBA6257; family GWB1-50-10; genus CAZGHF01. The sequence goes on along the minus strand of JAZDPW010000021.1, from coordinate 37,092 downwards.
GGCGGGACAAGGAACGGCTACCACTGGGTCACCGATTCGAACTACGATTGGGGCCAGGATTTGAAGTTTTTGAAAAAATTCGTTGACGAAAGGGGCATAAACAAGATTGCCATCGATTACTTCGGCGGCGGCAGCCCCAAATATCACCTCGGCGAAGAAACGGCCGAAAACTGGTGGTCGGCCCGCGGCAACCCCAAAGACATAGGCATTGAGTGGCTGGCTGTATCCCTAAACACCTTGGCTGGCGCGCACGCGAAGCTCGATAGCGACTTAGAACGCAAACCCGAAGACGAATACTCTTTCCTCCGCGGCGTGGAACCTTTTGCCCGCGCCGGAGAATCGATATTCATCTACAAGTTCTAACCGATCTCTATTACTTTCGTTTTGGAACTGAAACCGGAGGTAATCTCGAGCCGTGAAGCCGGCAAGCCGAGATAACCGGCGAGCGCCTTTAAAATCGCCTTGTTGGCTTTTCCTTCCTGGGCCGGTTCTTTCACGCTCACCGTGAAATGGTTGTCGTCAATCTGCCGAACTTCCTCGGTTTTGGAATTCGGCTTGGCTTTTATGAAAATCTTCGTCATCGCTTACGGCTGAAAAATTTCTTCGGGCAAAAACCGGACCTCGCTTACTTCCGGGAATTGTTTCGCCGTCGCCTCTATCTGGAACCACAAAACGCCGACCCGGCAGGAGCCGCCCACCGCTCGGTTCTCCGAGTCGTTAAACTCGAGCGTCAGAGTACCGTCTTTTAGCGAAGCGCCTTCGAGCGTAAATCCCGGCAAAGGATATTCGGTATTTATCCCCCGCGCCCGCTCCTCGGCGGTCAATTCCCCGGCAAGCAAAAGTTTTATCGTATCCTGAATCGGCGTCTTGGTTACCGGTATCTCCCGCTCGACCGGTTCCAATCCCTTTCGGCTGCAAGCAACGTTGCCTGTTTCGTCCTTGTCGAGTTCCGGATTGTAATAAAACAATTCCACCGTTTTTGTATCCGCCTCGGGGCAAGGCGCGAATTCGCAATTCGGTCCCACCCGTCCGACATAAGAACCGTCGGGACAAAGCTTGGCGTCCATTGTGCAGAAAATCAAGGCCCCGTCCGGCTCTCCGGCGGGCCAAAAATACCAAACCCCAAACGCGACGACGAGAATCGCCAAAATTATATAAACCGCTTTGTTCTTCATGCTACGCCGCCCACTTCTTCTTGCTGAAGACGTAAATGTAGAGAATCTCCAGGATACCGACCGTGTTGATGAGAAGAAGAGCGATGAACCAAACCTTGTGACTCTCCTTGGCGGCCTTCCAAAGAGCAAGTCCCTTCCAAATGAGGCTCCAAGCGATGAGAACCGCGAAAAGCAATCCGCCGATTCCCCAAAACCAGCTGTCCCAAGGACAATTTAATCCCCAATGCATATTTGTAAAAATTTGAGTTTAAACTTACTAAAACGACCTTTCATTCATTCTACCAAATCCCGCCAAATCCCAGCTCCGCCCTGGGGCTTGACTTTTAATAGATAATGGTCTACAATGGAAGAATCGAAAGATATTTGAGTCAAACCGAACGGTATCGAACATACGTCGTCTTTGCTCAAAGAAAGGTCGCGAAAATAATGAATAGATAAGAGCAAGATGGCGTTTAATAGAGACAATGGCGGTTTCCAGAGAAAGATGTATCAAGGAAACTGGAAGTGCTCGAAGTGCAACAAGGAAATTACCGAACTGCCTTTTGAGCCGGATCCGTCAAGAGTAGACCAGCTGCTTTGTCGTGATTGCCACCGTGAAAAACGGATGCAATTCGGCGACAGACGGTAAGGATACGAATAAAACAAAAAGAGCCCTTCGGGGCTCTTTTTGATTTCCGTTCTACCATTAATCATTGGTCGGGAGATTTATACTCCACTATCTTTGCCTGCAAAATCTTCTTCGCTTCGGGGTCGGTCATTCTACCAAGCAACCGTTCCGCCTCTCTGAGATAAAAATCCCTTCTGTTCCCTATATCACCCGGAGCAACTTCAACTTCGCATGGATTATCAATGTGTTTCATGAGAAACCCGGCGAATTCCATTAATTCCATATCGCTCGCCCTCTCCGGGCCTTTCTCCGGCTCTGTATTACTTTCCGGTTTTTCAACGCTCATGAGTTTATTTTGAGGGCAAGTCGGCGTTTATTCCGTGGTCTTGCCGTCGAAATGTTCGTCGTCTTTCATCGCCGCTTCTTTCGTTTCGTGAATCACTCCGTCGCGGTGATGGGGCGGCGAATAGATGGTATAGAGTTTCATCGGCCGGTCGGCCGAAGTGTTCAAGATATTGTGTTTGGTGCCGACCGGAATGACCACGGCATAGTCGTCGGCAATCTTGTGCTCCACGCCGTCCAAAACCGCGAGTCCCTCGCCTTCTTCAAGGCGGATGAATTGGTCGCCGTCTTCGTGAACCTCCTCGCCGATATCCTCATTCGGCTTCAGGCTCATCACTACAAGCTGGCTCGATTTTGCCGTATACAAAACCCGGCGGAAATAATCGTTTTCTTTCGTTTCCTTGTTTATGTCCCCAACGTAGCCTTTCATATTGTCCATATTGCTAATCATCGCGTCGCGCAATAAGCCCCGATATCGTCGTTACAGTCAATACCGCACAATGCCCCATCGTGATCCGCGAGAAGCGCGGGGTTGCTTCTGTCGGATAATAATGTCCTTAAAACGAAATCCGCGCCCGGTGATGGGCAATTTTCGGAATTATAAACATCTATCGAAGCGGGAATAGACGAAATATATTTTGGCGTCAGCTCCTCGAGAACTGCCGGGAAACGACCGTTCTCTTCATAAAATCTCCCGAGAGTAAAAAGTACAAACATGGCATCGCTAACCTTGCGGCTGTCATCAGCCGTTTCTTGGGCAGTTTTCGTTTCCGACTCGGAGGGGTAAAGAATATTGATGTCAAACTGACCGGAACCTTGATCTCCCGGCAATGATGTATCGCTAAAATTGAAAACTTCCGAAGGCGTCTGATTATTTTCAACCGCCTTCAAAAACAGCAAGCCGGACAAGCTGGAAGAAAGAAAAACAAATACCAAGGCCAAAAGTAAAAGTATCGGAGCCAAAACGGCAAAAACGATAAATACCTTTCTCGTTTTGTTCCGTGGCGCTATGACGACTTCCCCTTTGAAATCTTTCAGATTTTTATAAACCTGGAACGAATAGACGACGCCCAAGGAACCGATAAGCAGACTGACGATAAAATTTACAATCTGACTTACGATATCGGGCGTTGCGAGCGAAACAATGAAAGAAATGCCGAGAGAAGGAATCAATAACACAATCAATATGAAAAGGAAACGCCAAAATACTCCCCACCAATGTCCTCTAACGTACTCCCGGCTCTTTACGAGGGCTTTCAACCCTCGGTCGTTCTCCGCCACCAAAACGAATGGAGCCAGCAAAGTCCAAACGGCAAAAATGACGCCCGGGACGAGAAACAGTAAAAAGCCGCCGGTTATTATCAAGCTTAGTAGTATGTATACCCAAAAATAAGGCAGAATTTTACTCCGGCCTCGGCGGAACGACTCAAGAATCCCTATCTTCTCGGCGTGGTCTTTAACGGCGTAAATCAGAGAAGCTTGCCCCCAGGAAAAAACCAGCCAAAATATTATCCCAATGGCGAGGGAAACAACCAGCAATATCAAAAGCTGAGACATTCCCGAACCCATGCCGACAAACAGCTTTGACGAAGTTATGAAAGACAGGGCTATGGGGATAATTAGGGAAATAAAAAACACTCCTAAAAGAGTGAAAAATCTTTCCTTATAAATCTTCCATGCCTGGCCCATCGTTTCGAATGCGCCGGGGAAATGACCGAGCGCCCCTCCGCCGGGGAAAGCGGAAGCTATATATTCCTCCCGCCAACCGGCGGACCTGAGGGCGTTTTTTATCTCATCGGGACTTGTTCCCTTTTCCAGCTGGTCCTTTACGTATCTGGAAAGTTCCTCGTTTTTCATAAACCTATTATACTACTCCCGATATCCCCGGTCGAGAAAAATGGGGACTAAAGATTCTCACTCAAAAAACTCTTCAAAGCGGTCAAATCCTTTTTCTCGCTGTCGTAATGATAAGCGACGATCCCCAGCGATTGGGCGCTTTTTACGGCTTTTTCGGCGTGCTCGAAATAAACCACATCTTCCGGTTTCAATTCGAAATGCGCGAGCATCCTCCGGTAGTATTCGAGGTCGGTCTTTTCGGGATTGTGCTTTAAGGTAAAAACCTCGTAGGGCATCTTATCCAAACCGAATTTCCCGAATTGCCCGTCGTCGGCGCTTGTGAGAATAATCTTCCGGTTCGGAAAAGTTTCGAGCAAACCGTACATTTCCCCGAAAATCCCAAAATTCCCCTCCCTTGTTTCTATTACGAGGGTATCAACCGCATCAACAAGAATCGTTTTCATGAATTCATTCTACCTTAAAACACCTTAAAATTTAAAACGTAAAACGAGAGAGGACGGCCCTTAGTAGGGGTCGCCCTCTTGCGTTTCTCGCCGGCTAGCCTCATTCATGAGCAATGGTACCTCCAATCGAGGACTAGTGCTCCGATGAACAAGCCGACAAGCGTGGCCCATATCGCCACGACCAGTCCGATTAAGAACGGTAGCGCCCGCCACGCCAACTCAAATCCGAGCATGCTCGCCTCCTGTGAGAGCTATACTCGGAATAACACTTCTGTACCCATCCCGTCAATAGAATGCCGATGGGGATTATAAGTTCTCGTTTAAGAAATTTTCTAAAGCGACCAGGTCTTTTTTCCTGCTGTCGTAATGATAAGCGGTAATTCCCAGCGACTTAGCGTTTCTTACAGCTTTTTCGTCGTGCTCGAAATAAACCACGTCTTCCGGCTTCAGGCCGAAATGCGCGAGCATCTTTTCATAATATTCGGGGTTGGTTTTTTCGGGATTGCGCCTGAGAGTAAACACTTCGTAAGGCATATCATTCAGGCCGAATTCTTTCATTCGCTCGTCTTCCGCATTCGTAAGAATTATCTTTCTGTTCGGATACCGCTCGAGCAATTCGTGCATCGCTTCAAAAATACCCTCGCCCTCAATCACGAAGGTATGTACTGCATCAACTAAAATTGTTTTCATGAATCTAATTAATGAAAGTTATCGTAATCTGCAAAATTGTCGCGAAAGCGCCCCACAAAAGGTAGGGCAAGAGCAAAAAGAACGCGGTTTTTGAGTAGCGCCAAATTTTCCATTCGAAAAACGCAAGCGTGCCGAGAATGACCAGAATATCGAGTGAAGCCGGCCAGAGCGCGGAAAGCCCCAGTTGAATCGGCGTGAAAAGCGCATTGGCGATGAGGTTTACGATTAAAACCCAGAGAAGGCTATTCGGAACTTTTTTCCGGATTACGAGAACGCAGGTGTAAATGAAAGCAATCGTAATGAGCGGATAGATAATCCCCCACGCCGTTCCGAAGAGCCAGTCCGGCGGGGCGAAAAACGGCTTTTCTATTGCCTGATAAAATTCCTGGTAGGTTTGCATGAATTTATTCTCTCAATTTCTACAGCTTATTATAACCTTATCTCTTTTTCCAGCCACGGAATTTTCTCGTTCTTTCTCCGCCAAAATATGTCTTCCCAAATATAATGAGTGGCTAAAGTTGCCCACTTACCCCATTTCTTGTGGGCATATTTAATAATCTTCCCGGCAGGCACCAGCTTTTTGTTGAAAAGCAATCTGGAATAAATCTTTTGCTGCCACGGCGCCACGTGCTCCAAGTCGCCCCAGGAATGGAAACATTCGTGGAGCAAGCCCCTCGCAGTTTCGGGCCCGACGCCGTAAATTTTCAGCAGTTCTTTTTTAATCATCTCTTTGGGCAGGCGGCGCAGGGCAAACTCGTCAATTTTTTCTTTGACGAAAGTTTCCGAAGTTTTGATGAAGAGCTTCGCCCGATAACCGACTTTTAACGCTCGTAAATCCTTCTCCGGAACTTCCAGCATCTCTTTCGGCTGCCAGAAACAAAATACCCGTCTTTTGTCGAAATCAACCCTTACGCCGTATCTGGAAAGCATGGCTTTCGTCATCTGAACGGTTCTCCGCACCATCGTGTTTTGAAGAAAAATCAGAATCATCAAAAGCCCGTACAAATCCTGGGCGCAAACCATTCTCATCCCCCGCCATTTCTTGAGAAACGGACGGAGAACTTTGTCGTTTTTGAATTTTTTGTAAAATTCCGAAACGTCCCGGTCAAACTCGAAGCGGTAGCCGACTTCCGCGACAATCCGTTTTGCTTCCTCCCTATTCAAGGGCTTTCTTGAAAAAATTACGACCTGAATCTTGGGATTTCCAATCGTCCCCTTGTTCAATAATTTTATGCCGTAAATCCGGCTCCCGAATCTTAGGGCAAACCAGTACTTGCCCGGCTCATAGACTTTGAGAGGGTCCGGATAGTGGGAGGGCTTGAACACCGTCGCGTCAAAATTGAAAGGCGGCTTGGGATATAAAACAAAAGTCCTTTTTTTATTTAATTTCACGCTAATGAATCTTTTCTAATTTCTTATCCCGCCGGTGGAGGGGGCGGGATTATTGTTTTTGCTTTCTCAATTCCAAATACTTTTTGTCCTTAATCTCCTCCGGCAAAAAGCTTTCTTCGGAGTATTTCTCGTAACCTTTGCCGTAACCCAGCTCTTTCATGAGTTTGGTCGGAGAGTTACGGATTTTTAAGGGAACCGGCAAATTACCATGCTCTTTCACATCTTCCACGGCGGCAAAATAAGCGTTGTAGGAATCGCGGCTCTTCGGGGCGAGCGACAAGTAGCTCGCACCGTGGGCAAGGTTGATGGCGCATTCGGGGTAGCCGATGGTCTCCACCGCCCGAAAAACGCCGTTTGCGACCGCAAGCGCCCCCGGGTCGGCGAGGCCGACGTCCTCCGAAGCGAAAACCACCATCCGCCGGGCGATGAATTTTGGGTCTTCACCGGCTTCGACCATCCGGGCAAGGTAATAAAGAGCGGCGTCCGGCTGGCTCGCCCGCATTGATTTGATGAAGGCGGATATGGTGTTGTAGTGCTCGTCGGCTTTTTGTCGTAGCGGAGAAACTTGTTCTGAATGGTATCTTTCAAGTTTTGCACGGTAAGCTCACCGTACAATTTCATGGCGTTTTCGATGACAGTGATGGCTTGGCGAGCGTCGCCGCCGGCCATCCTAATCAGCCAGTCATTTGCTTCCTTGTCCATCGTAAAACCGGTCCGCTCGATGATAGCGGTCATTTCTTTTTCAGAGAGTTCATTCAAAACAAAAACCCGGCAACGGGAAAGAAGCGGCGCAATAACTTCGAAACTGGGATTCTCGGTCGTGGCGCCGATTAAAGTAAGAGCGCCGGTTTCCACGGAAGGCAGAAGAAAATCCTGCTGTGCCTTGTTGAAACGGTGGATTTCATCCAAAAACAGGATTTTTGGTGTGGGAGCGCGCGGGTCGGTGAAAGAGGGTAAGACTTGGGCGTCGCCCCGGAGACTCCCTCTTGCAGCGGCCCGCGCGCGACCCTCGCCCAATATTTTCTTAATATCGTCTTTCCCGGCCGAAACTGCCGAAAGTTCATGATAATCGGCTTCCAGGGCATTCGCATAAATCCGGGCCAGAGTCGTTTTACCGCAGCCGGGCGGTCCCCATAAAATGAAGGAGAACAGGTGCTTTTGTTCAATCGCAATCCGGAGCGGTCCCGCCCCGAGCCCCATCGAGGGGTTGCCGGGGCCCACCAAATGTTCTTGGCCCACGAATCCATCCAAACTTTTCGGCCTGATTTTTGAAGCCAGGGGTTCCATTACCCTTAACTTTAACGCAAAATAACGGTTTTTAAAAAGTGGAGGGCGACCCTGGTGGGGGCCGCCCTTCGCACGTCGCACCGGCACTCTTCGTCAACAATATCTCCACTCGAGAAACAACGCTCCGACGAACGCGCCGACGAGAGCGACGTAAGTCACTGCGACCAGTCCGATGAACAGAAGCAGCAACTGCAATGCGTAGATGAGCATCTCTCTCCTCCGGTCAAACGACACTGGTTAGCTTCAAATAAAATACCACCCAAAAGGTGGTTTATCAAGTCCGGGCAAATATCCAAATTTTCTTTTTGATGACGACCACGGACTTATTGTAACTCAAAACTACTGAAAATTTAACCGGAAATTAAAAAAGTAGATAAGCAAAAAAAAAACAGGGCGCGATAATCGATTATAGCGCCCTGAGGAGGAACTAGTTGTACGGGAACTGCGCCGAGGGTAATTAAAACATTCCAATTATAGTGAGCTTGTTTATCCTGAGTTTTATCGAAGGGTCGAACTATTTATGGTGAGCTAGTCGAACCACTCTCCTAATTTTTTGGCGGTTGTTAGTCAATCCCTTTCTGCTAATTCTAATATCTTCCGGATGAACAAACTTTTTACTTTCAGGTAATCATTTCTACCTGTGGGGTCTTTCTTAGTCATTTCTAATTTCAGCTTTTCGTATTCTTTCGCCAGCAATGGATGACTGATTAAGTAATCACGGAATAATATTTGCCTTTGCCAAAAAGTAACATTTGGTGCGGTGAGAGATAAATGATACTGTGCAGGTTCTCCTTTGCGGAAAAAATAGCGTTCTGATGAAGATGCCAATTTATCATAATTATAACCAAGTCCGGCAAGCGGTTTGATTAATTTTTCTGCTTTATCTAACGAAGAAAGCATAACCGCAATATCAATAATCGGCTTTGCCTTAATACCGGGAATAGCCGTACTTCCTATGTGCTGCATTTCAAGAATAAAATTGCCAATAGCGCTTTTAATTCTTTTTGCTTCTTCTTCATAGAGAACTTTCCATTCCAGCGAATGAGATGATAAATTCATAATTTTAATTTAATCTTTTTCACGGGCATACTCTCCTAATTTTTTGGCGGGCGAGATATTATTAAAATTGTTTGGGGCATGGGGTTATTCTCGATCCTGTGGAAGATAGTTCATCATTTCAAGTCTTCGGATTATCTTTAATTTCTTGAATCACTTTTCGGGCAAAAACTACGGTTCTGTCAAGATCGGCAGTATAAGCTCTGGTAAAATCGGCATTTCTTTCTATGCCATATTTACCTGATCTAATAGCTCTTTCCAGGTTGATAAGCGATAACGAGTCCAACGGCGCTTTGACATCTGCGGATTTCATTTTTAATCGACTAATCTCCAATAATCGCTTTAGGTTATGGATGAGTATCTCATCTTGTAATTCCCAGTTACCATTTTTATTCCTCTTAATAAGTGGCTTTATCTTCTTGTTTTCTGCAATATAAGCTTTCAGATAGCATTCAAGAGCAAGCCCATGAAACATAAGCACATATCTATGCAAGGTCATATCTCGGGCCTCTCTAATAATTTTCTCCTTAGAAAACTTCGGTCGGCCAAGCAAAATTTTCATCCTTTTTGCATGCCTCCTAAATGCACCTGCATAGCGCTTATAAAGCATATTTGCCAAGTACTCATTCTGCTCAGCCGAGGAACGCCAAAGCCCACCACTAAGGGCATTATCTTTAAATCCTTGGTTAATTAGATTGGCTATTATTTTCTTAGGATCTTCACTCATACTTTTGAAACTATCCACGCCTTGTTCCAATCTGATACGAGAGACCGCCAATTATCCTATAGTGTTCCACATCCACCGGCAAATGCTTTTGCCAAAGTTGATTGTTGCAAATCGAAAAAATCAGCCGCGGTTGTGTTTTGCAATTTTTGAACCGCTTGGATTTTTTGGGAGAGTGAATCCAACCGCGCGACGATCTTTTTTTGCTCGGCGAGTGGCGGAAGTGAGATTTTTATTGCTTCAATTTTTGAAGGACTTATATTGGGTTGAGCCCCACCATAAGCCGCCAATAATACAAAATCTTGCAAGGATTTTAAAAAATGCCATAAAAAACCGACATTCGTTTTTGTATTGTCTTTTATAACAAATCTCCCTACCCGTTGGTTTAAAAAAGCTGGTAATTTATTCGTAGAAACCCGAGCGAGTTTCCCCGTGGTAGCACCAGACATGGCTATTAGAATATCGTTTTCTTCCAAAAGAAAGTTTTTAAATTTATCTCGCTCTAACTCATCAATAAAAACTGCGTTTCGGAAATTTATTTCTTCATTTTGCAAATTTTTTATTCTAACTAACGGTATACCGCTCGTTTTATATTCTGTGCTCTTAAATGCAAAACCACCTTGTAATTTAATAACTTCCCCCAACTTTATTTCTTCCCAACCCTTATTTCTGCTTTCATCAAAAATTTTGTGGAGTTCGGCGGGGAGGAGGTTGTCGGCATTTTCCCGCGCCTCGGCGCGGAGCTTTTTCGCCTCGCTTATTTTCGCCAGCACCCTCTCCAACTTCGCCACAATTTTCTCCTGCTCCGAAAGCGGCGGGAGAGGGATTTCGAGTTCGTCAAAAATAGTAAAATCCAGATGCGGAATTGCTGCACCTTTTTTACTGGAATTGAACAAGCCAAAATTAAGTTTAAGAAATGATTCGAGATATTTCTTTTCAACCTGTCTTTCGCTAAAATCAACTCTGCCCATTGTTGAAGATAAGATGCCTTCAAATCCTGAAAAAACATCACCGGATTTCGAGCCATCACAAATAATTATCAAGTCGTTTGTGTGCACCGGCACGGAATTTTTGTCATCTTTTTCCGCAAATTTAGCTTCCTTTGTGCCACGCATAAACTTTGCCTCTAAATAAGGCAGCTTTGTTGCTGTTTGAGTATCAAAAAGTTTTGGCTTTTTGCCCTTTTTAACTTCGCAAACTTCTCCGAGTTTTTTTGTTGGATAGGTCATATTCACTTAACCTCTGTCTTTTCTAAAAACTCAATATAATCTTCAGAGAAATCGTGTTCTTTTGCGCCGAGGATTAAAAAATTTAGATAATCTCTCGTTGGAAAAAGTCCGTCTTTTACCTTTTCGGGATTAGCAAAAAAAGTATCTGCACGAATTGTGTTGCTCTCTAAAACTATGTCAACAGGTGACCTTTTATACCCAACTTCAATCTCTTCAAGAAGGTTGATCTGTTCATCGGTTAATTCATAGATAACGCCTAGTACTTTTAAATCGTCGCTCTTGACGATGTTTGTTTTGCCACTGCGATCAATGCTCGTTTTATTAAATTTGATTGTGTATCCAAACAGAACACCTGTCCCGTGATCTATTACTTGTCCAATTCGTCTTTTCCTTCTTTTCTGGTTCTCTAACCGAGATCGCAGTATATTCGATCCGTAAGCAAAGTAAAACATAAATTTTCTCCTAATTTTTTGTTGGGTAGGTCATAATTGTCTATGTAGATTAGTGTGTATAACTACAATACTAACACACCTTATCATTTGCTATAATAAAAGCACATGAGAAATCTTAGCGAGAAAACCCTTGTTCAGAAACTCGACAAGATTCTTAAAAAAGAGTTTGGCACCAATCTGTCTTTTCATGAATTTTCTGTTGGCTATGGAATTGCTGATCTTGTCTTTGCTCCAGATTTTTCTTTCAGAAAGAGTTTTTTTAAACAAGCTCCGCTCACCGACTTCAACCGCTTGAAGCTTTTTTTGACGATCAAAAAAGACAGGGTTTATTCTTTTGAGCAGATTAAAAATCTTTATCCGTCTTTAGAAGACATCGGTTTAAAGAAAAGCATTAATTTTTTAGTATCTAATAAATATTTAAAAAGAATCGAGAAAGATAGTTACGCAAAGGTAAGCAAGGAACAAGAACTAAGCCAGATCAAGAAAATAATTGCTATTGAGGTGAAATTGAGCGATCACCGAAGCGGCTTAATCCAAGCGCGACGCTATCAATATTTTGCAGACGAAAGCTATCTAGCAATCCTAAAAGAGGCGGAAAAAAAACATTGACCCCGACGAGTTCAGTAAACACAATATCGGTTTAATTCTTTTTGATACTTCGACCAATACAATAGAAATAAAAACTCCCAAGAATAAAAATATCAGCTTTGAGGGGCATGTTAGTATTTTTGCTAAACAAATGATGTTAAATCGCTTCCTTAGTTTTTCTTCTTAAACTGTTCAACTAAGCTCTTCCAAGTTTTCAAGTGAGAGAAATCACCGATTTCTATACCCTCGTCAACGAGGGTTTTCGCATATACCAGTGCCTGATCAATCCTCCCTCCAATGAAATTTAATCTATCTTCTGGATCAATTTTTGTGAGTTCGGCAAGTTCGTCTTTTCTTTTCTGTAAGAAATGAAGCTTCATATTTTGCTGGCTAATTGCCCCCGAAGGAATATCGACGCAGAACTTGCAAGAGCATTGCAATTTGGATCCTATACTTGATTTGACAATGTCCGTAAGTTTGATGGTAACTCTTTTTTTAAGAGAAACCATCGATAGTAATTGTGGGATGTAATATCGCGGATCCGCCGCGTATCCTTCTTGTGTATCTGATAATATAGCTTCTCTAAAACTGTCAAGCGCCCCCATACCGGAAGAGATGCCGGAAACGCCGGCACTAAGAAGAATTAGACCTAAACTATTAATTCGACATGCCACAACGGGAACACCAGAGGCAGTTTGTAGTTTACGAAGAACATCACCATAGTGAAAAATTTGTGTAAGGTTGGACTGATTGCTAATCGGATCCCCATATACGAAGTACCCATCGGGGTTAGTTTTAACATATCGATTAAGAATTGTGTTTTTCTCGTCATCGTCATGCCAGTTATCGACATTCATACAAATACCTGCCCATATCGGCAAATCTTTGTGGTACGCATCTCTGTAATCGATTGCTTCCTTAAGTAGCTTAAGGTTTATGTTAAACCACTCATCGGAGGTACTTTTTGCAAAGAAGAATGGGGCGGCAAGTTCGGTTACTCCATTTTGAATTTGAAAATTCAAAACCTTTTTTACATACTCCTGCACTTGAGAAATTGAATGGAAATCCTTTTTTTGAATAGGGGTTACCTCGTCTCCGGAAGAGTATGGCAACTCCTGCACCCCGACTGTTTTTGAAAATGCTGTGTAAATTAAGCGGTTTGTGGCTGGATCGGTGGTAAAGGTTATTCTCGAATTTCTTAAAACCTTGACGGTATGGTGATAGAACTTAAAAAAGTTAGCTGGGAAAATTATATGTTCAACAAGCTCCTCCTTTAATGCAGCTTCAAAAGCGGTTTTTTCTGTGTGAAGCAAGCGAACAAAGAAACGCATATTGAGATTTAAGAGTCTCGGTTTTATTTTAGGTGTGGCGTGAAACGCAGCTTTTATGTCGGCAACGCTTTGAAACCGTTTGTACGGCTCTTTCTCCAACAACTTAAGAATTACATTTTCAATTCTGTTTGTAATACTGTTATTTAGTTCCGATGGATTTTTAGGATACCTGTTTTTGATCTGATCAATCAAAGCCGGCGTATTGGTTGCATCATACGGAACAACACCAGTAAGTAACTCATAAAAAATAATTCCTACGGCGAAATAATCTGATCGAGCGTCTATGTTTTTGCTGTCCGTTACCTGTTCTGGCGACATGTAATAATAAGTGCCAACCCGATCACCGGTTTGCGTTATTGAGCTATAATCAATCAATTTTGCTAAACCGAAGTCGAGTACGAACGGAATTCCTTTATCACTTACCATTATGTTCTCCGGTTTCAGATCGCGATGGATGATCCCTTCATCATGAACTGACCCGAGTGTATCTAAAACGGATTCTATCACGCCCACCGCCTTATCTTCGCCAATAACTCCGACATAATCTTTCAGCGGACGACCTTCAATAAAATCCATGACGATATAGAAGTATTCAAATTCTTTATCTTTGAATGTTCCGTAATCATAGAGTTTGACAACATTTGGGTGTGAAATTTTTTGAAGCGCCTTTATTTCTTTGTCCAACCGATTCTTGTACTCGGTCTTTAGTAATTCGGATTGGAAGATTTTAATAGCATAAAACTTGCCGTCTTTTTCGGCTTTGTACACCGAGCCAAAGCTTCCTTTTCCAAGAAACCACTCCGACTTTGTTTTGTAACCATTTATTTCGGGTATCATGGTTTAGATTTTATTCATCTTATATTTCTTATCTCGTGGAATCAACCTTGTATCTCTTTCTTTATCTCCTCTAAAATCTTTGCAATCTCCTTTTCGGCTCCGGCGATGCTTGCCAAAACTTCTTTCGGGTCTTTGTGGGCGGTTTTTGAATTGCTGTTGGGATTTTTGAAGTCTAGATTGTAGTTCCGCTCCTGGATTTGTTTGATGGTGATTTTCCACGCGTTGGCGTTAGTTTTTCGAGCTTTCCACCACCTGCGAACGGGGTCAAATTCTTCGTGGGTTATGCCTCGATTTTTGGTGTATTGTTTCATCCCCTCCGGGAGCGGGAGTTGATAGTACCAGATTTCTTTGGTGGGTTCGCCTTTGGTGAAAAAGATGAGATTGGTATTTACGCCCGCATAGGGGTTAAACACGCCTTGCGGCAGACGGACGATAGTGTGCACATTGCATTCTTCAAGCAATTTTTTCTTAATGGCGGTTTTTACTCCTTCGCCAAAAAGCGAACCGTCCGGGAGCACAATGCCGGCGCGGCCGTTGGGCTTGAGCAAATGAATAAACAAAACCAAAAATAAATCCGCGGTTTCTTTGGTGCGGAATTCGGCCGGAAAGTTTTTCTCCACCCCGTCTTTTACCGCCCCGCCAAAGGGAGGATTGGCCACAATCACATCCACCCGGTCTTTTGGTCCATATTCACGAAGCGGCTGGGCGAGCATATCGCCGCGGCGAAGATGCTTGGGAGTACCCACATCATGTAAAATCATATTGGTAATGGCGAGCAAATGCGGCAAGGGCTTTAACTCCACGCCGCGGATTTGGCTTTGCAATTTCTTTTCATCGGCCTGGTTTTTTACCTCGCGCGCTCTTACATATTCAAGCGTGTCAATTAAAAATCCTCCGGTGCCGCAGGCCGGGTCCAGAACGGATTCGCCGAGCTTCGGCGCCACCATTTCCACCACAAAACGGGTCAGCGACCGGGGCGTATAGTATTCTCCCGCGTTGCCGGCGCTCTGAAGTTCTTTCAAGAGATGTTCGTAGAGGTCGTTGAAAGCGTGGCGGTCATCGGCTTTGTTAAAATTGATTTCGTTGATTTTGTTAATAACCTGCCGGATGAGCGTGCCGGACTTCATATAGTTGTAGCTGTCGGCAAACACTTCGCGGACGATAAAGCCGCGCGGGTCTTCGGACTCGTCAAAAGAAAGGTCTTTGAGACGCTTGAAAAGGTTGTTGTTTACAAACTCAAGTAATTTATCCCCGGTCATTCCCTCCGGGTCGGAGGCCCAGTTGCGCCAACGGAGCTCCTCCGGTATTGGCGATTTATATTTCGGGTTGATAAGCTCGCGCTCGCGTTCTTGGTCGTCAAAGATTTTTAGAAACAGCATCCAAACAAGCTGGGATAGCCGCTGGGCGTCGCCGTCCACGCCCGCGTCTTTGCGCATGATGTTCTGGATATTTTTGATTATGGATTGGATTTGGGACATGAAATGTTATTTAAGCATAAAGCGCATGCTGGATTTGTTTAACGGCCTGCAGGTATTTCTCGCGGCCGCCGAAAATGCCGTCTACGATTTCAACTGGAGTGCCGAACGCGTCAAGCGGCGGGGCTTTTAGATCGCCGATGTCGTCAATGGCGGTAATCCCTTGGTCGGCGTATTTGGCAAATAAAGCATCTATAACCTCTCGTGCTTTTCCTTCGTACTTAGCAAAATAATCTTTCTTGCGAGCTTTTTCCGCCCGTTCGCTCCGCGTGAGCGGCTTTTTACCCCAAGCAACATGGCAGACAAGGTCAAACGGGTCCAAGTCCTTACCGACTTCAGCGGCCAATTCGTGGAAAAATACGCCATGCGATTCCAGCTCGCTCAAAATGGCTTCTTTTTGCTCGGCCTTGGTCCAGGCGGTTAAAAAATCGTTGAGCGATGCATATTCTTTCAGGATATTGCGTTTGGTGTAGTCCGTAAGCGATTCGGTGATGAGCTTGCCGCGCTCGTCCATATATTGCACCCGCTCGTTGATGACTTTTACCTCAACGCCTCGCGGATAGTATTTTTTTGGCTCGTCGCGAACGACTCCAGCACCGGACGGCGGCAGTCCATACCCAACAATAGTTTCGCCTTCTGCGGGGACTTCCGTTTCGCCTCCTTCTTCTTCCGGTTCAACAATCGACCCTTTTTCTTTGGCCTTGAAAATCACAACCGGATCGCCGTCAAATTTCGGGTCGGCAAAAAGCTCGGTGGCGCCGCGAAAATCCATAATGGTAAAAAACATTTTTCCGTAATCTTCGCGCACGCGCGTACCGCGGCCGATAATCTGCTTAAACTCAATAATTGAATTGATAGTTTGGTCTATGACAATAAGGCGCACGGTCTGAGTGTCTACTCCGGTGGTAAGCAATTTTGAAGTGGTAGCGATAACCGGATACGGACTTTCGGGGTCAATAAATTTGTCCAGATCTTTTTCACCCTCCGGGCTGTCGCCGGTGATACGAACAACATATTTTGGATGATCAGCTACCATGTCGGCGTTAGCATTTACAAGTTCTTGGCGCATACGGTCAGCATGTTCAATGTCCACGCAAAACACGATGGTTTTTTGCATCCGGTCGGTGGCTTTAAGATATTCGGTGATTTTTTGAGCCACGATCTTGGTGCGTTCTTCAAGAACGATTTTACGGTCAAAGTCGCTTTGACCAAAAACCTGATCCGGCATGGGGTTGCCGTATTTATCAAGCTCGCCGGCCGTGGGGCGATACCCCTCCACGTCCCGATCTAATGTAACCCTGATGACTTTATACGGCGCGAGATACCCGTCTTCAATGCCTTGCCGGAGCGAGTAGGTGTACACTGGTTCGCCAAAATAGGTCTGGGTGGAAATATCGGCGGTTTCTTTGGGCGTGGCGGTTAAACCGATTTGAGTGGCGTTTTTATAATATTCAAGAATTTCTCGCCAGGCGGCGTCTTCGCGGACAACGCCACGATGGCACTCGTCAACTATTACCAAATCAAAAAAGTCGGGTGAAAATTGCTTAAAGATATTTTTCTCTTCCTCCATACCGGTTAAGCCCTGATACAAGCCGAGATACACTTCATAAGCTTTATCAACTTGGCGGTGCTGAATTTTAGTCATCTTGTCACTAAAGTGCCGGAAGTCGTTCATTATGGGTTGGTCGGCTAAAATATTGCGGTCAACCAGAAAAAGAACGCGCTTTTTTACCCCGGCTTTCCAAAGACGCCAGATAATTTGAAAGGCGGCGTAGGTCTTACCAGTACCGGTTGCCATAACAAGCAAAAGTCGGTTTTTGCCTTTGACAATTTCTTCGGTGGCGCGATTTACAGCTACTTGCTGGAAATAGCGCGGCGTTTTGCCATCTATTTCATGATAGTAATCCTGACTAATTACCTTTTCTTGCTCAGGGACAAGATTTTTAGCTTTCACGTAGCGACTATAAAGCGCTTCCGGTGATGGAAATCCATTGAGTTTGAGCTCCTGCTCAATAACACCCGTTTTGGCAAAGCGGTCATGCTCTAGAAAAGCATCTCCGTTGGAACTATATACAAATGGGACATCTAGTGCCTCCGCATAGCCCAAAGCCTGTTGCATCCCCGCGCCAACTGGATAAGTGTTGTCTTTTGCTTCAACAAGAGCAATCGGAAGATGGCCGTGATGAAACAGAACAAAGTCAACACGTTTCTGCTCTCCGCGAGAAACAGTTTTACCGTGTACGGTAATGCGACCAGCCGTAAAAATATATTGCTCTCGAATTTGTTTCTGCAAGTCCCAACCGACTTTTGTAAGTGCTGGTAAAATATATTTTGAGCAGATATCTTGTTCGGAAAGTTCTTTTTTTGAAAAATCAGGCATGGTTATTCAAGCTTCTTCATAAACTCGTTAATCGCTTCGGCAATGGCTTTTCGGCGGAAAGTAAGAAAATCGCGATAATTTGTAAGTTCCCACAATTTTTTCTTAAGTGGAATAAGTTGTGAGGTCAATGCTTCTTCACCACGCTTTGCTATAACTTCTTCTTCAAGATACTGGACTGGTTCTTTGTTTGTGATTTGACGATTCGTCTTTCCGCCGATAAAAGCCATGTTCGCAATTTCGTTTACTTCTTTCTTTTCGTATTGTTTCAATAGTGATTTTGGAAAGATATGATGGTACTGAATTGTGTGCGCATTTCCGGTGTGTTGCTCGGAAAGTTCAAGACCAGACCACCAATCTTTTACACCGTTCCGTTTCAATACAAAATAAAGCATTGAGAAAAACGGGCTTCGGATACCCCGGTTATTCAGGTCATCGTAATCCACAACGAATTTCTTCACATGGAGGAAAAGTTGCTGCGTGAGGACATCAAGATTTTTGTCTTTGAACAATACACTAAGGTCAGCGTCTAAAATGGATTCGGACGAACCTATGCTGTAATGACCGCGCATGTGGGCAAGATAAAACCAGCGTAACAACTTCTTTTCCTCCTCTGGTGTCAGCGCTTCGTTTTTCTTCAAAATCCAATAGACAGAGATCGGCACGAGCAAAAACGGCGACGAAAGATAGGACAGATTATCTATGCCTGCGTTTCCACGCAGGAAATTTATCGCAAACCGCAAACCCTCCACTGCTTCTTTCCACGCCTCTTCCAATCTTTCCTGACTGATTTTGCCAACTGTCTTAAATCTGCTTTGGTGAGTTGCAAAAATAACCATTGTACGAACCGGCAAACCAGTTTCTATGACGTAGTCCTCGTCATTTTTGAATTCGTTGGCAAAATCTTCAATCAACTGCGTAAATCCTTTCCAGCGCGAAGTGATTTGCGCAAGCGCCAAGTCTGAGCCACGCAATTTTATGCCGAGAGAATTAACGCGAACGAAAATCTCCGTCACTTCCTCGTACGACATATTTTTTTCGAGCACTTCCATTACATATGGGTAGTCCGCAATCTTACGAACTTTTTGCAATCGCTCGGAGTATTTATCCCATCGTTCATCTTCAGAAGAAATATCGATTGATTTAAGAATTTGACTATCGGTCTTTTTGAAAACATCTGAAACTACAACCCAAACAGGATCATTCTGGAGCGAGCGGCTCGCCACAACGAAAGTGCGCTTGCTCATTTCTTCTTGAATATCGCGCTCGGCTGTTTCTTCGTCCTCCACATCTTCAACATCAGCAGTGAAACCGTTGTCGTCCACTTCGGTAATATCAACAGGCGGACCGTCAGGATGTTCCAAGTTGAATAGAATATCAATTGGCCGTTTGCGATTGCGGACATGAACCGGCTCACCGCCCAAAATTGCGGAAAGAGACGTTACGCGCTGTTGCCCGTCAAGTAAAAGCAACTTTTGTGAGGTTGTTGGTGTTCTCGTTGACCTAACGGCCAATTCTCTTGTCGGCATTTCTTCGTCAGTTTCCCAAACCAGAATCGTGCCGGACGGATAGCCACGATAGAGTGAATCCAAGAGGTCGCGGACGCGTGTCGCGGGCCAAATATATCGCCTTTGCATTTCCGGTAACGTCAGCTCGCCACGTTGAACTTTGTTTACTAATTCGCTAACTTTAATATTTGTCTGCGCCATATATTTACAATAATTTTTCCTCTTTAAAACTGAAGTGGTTGTTTGCCGTAATAATGACATGATCTAAAAGCTCAATACCCATTATTTTGCCGACTTCCGTTAATCTTTTTGTGAGTTCCAAATCATTTCTAGATGGTTTCGGATCTCCGGAAGGATGGTTATGCGCGACGGTAATTCCGGCTGCAGAACATTTCAAGGCTATCTCAAAAACTTCGCGAGGATGGACAAGGTTGGCATTGAGAGTTCCAATTGAAATCGTTTCTTTATGAACCATCTGATTCCTAGCATTGAGGTATAGAACGACAAAATGCTCTTTTTTGTTATGACGTAGATCAGTGAGTTGTGCCACGGCATCTTTCGGAGTAACAATGGTCGGCAAATTCGTGTCATTGACCTCCAGCGCACGCTTTGACAATTCAAAAGCAGCAAGAAGCGTTGTGGCTTTTGCCGAATCAACACCTCCAATTTTTACCAAATCATCGTAGGTCATCTGTAAAAGTCGTTTCTTTGAATGCTTGGTCAAAATCTGCGAAGCGATTTCAATCACATTTTTTCCGGCCTTGCCGGTCCGCAGAAGAATAGCCAAAAGCTCCGAGTCCTTAAGATTTTCGGCTCCTTTAGCAACAAGCTTCTCCCGAGGCCTATCTACTTTTGGCAAATCTTTTATCTTCATTTTTTGGACCAATCCTCCACAATGACCTTTTTGCCGCGAAGGGTTACCACAACCTTTTGCCGCTCTCTCCACTTCAATTTGCGGACCATTTCGATGGGCAAAGTAATGCCGAAGCTTCCCCCGGAAGCTATTTTGGTGATTTTTCTTATATTTTTCTCCGTCGTTTTTCTCCTCGCCATGAAATTACTGATTTAATTACTGAATTAATTCAGTAATTATTATACCACGCTCCCCCACCTCCCCAAAAACATTCTAACATTCTATAGAATGTTAGAATGTTTTCATAAACCGCAAAAACGACTCGCCGTAAGGCGAGAGCGTGTGAGTTACTTGCCGACCCAAATATTTCTTATTCAAAAGTCCGGCCTGAACAAGACGGCGAGTGTGCTGAGAAATATTTTTAAAATCACCTCCAAGTTCTTCCGTAATTCCTTCGACCGCAATTCCCGGATTTTTTTCAACAACGAACAGTATAGAAATTCGCCAGTGATTGGCCGCGCCCTTAAAATATCGTTCAAGCTGCTTCGACGTCTTCATGATATCCAATTATACAATATTCCAACATTCTATAGAATGTTGGAATATTTTACCCAACCAAAAAGCAATGGAGGGCGGCCGTAAGCGGTCCGCCCTCCAAAGGTGCTTCTGCGCGCGCTCGGCGGGTGTTCAGGTTGCGGCAGCGCTTGCCGCTTTCTCCCATTCCCCGAGCAACTCGTAGACGATGTGCTCATCCGAGTCGATGGGCGGCGCCTCGAAGAAGGAGTCATCCAGGTCGTCGTCCAAGTCGTCGGCGACGGCTTGCGCCCGCGAGGCCCGGAAGCGCTCCATCATCGCCTGGAGTTCCTCCGTGGACACCTTGTCGAGCTCCTTCTTGCGGGCCCGGTAGCGCTGCACCGCCTCCCAGCGATGCGGGAAGCCGGACCAGACGGAGTGGAGGTGACTACCGATCTCGTCGCTATGCGCGAGAAGCTCGGCGATCTCCTCATCGGTCGGGTACCGCTTGATGAGCAGTGACCACCGCCTTTCGATCTCCTCTTGGGTTGCCATCTCTGCCTCCGTGGAGAGAGTTGATAGGTCGGTCGAGTGCGCCCTTCGATTATCTTCCGGCGCACAAACTACTGGATATAAAGTACAACCAAAGCAAAGTTTCGTCAACTAGATTACGGAAAAATTCCGAGCGACGATTCAAAAAGCAATGGAGGGCGGCCGCAAGCGGTCCGCCCTCCAAGGGTGCTTCTGCGCGCGCTCGGCGCGCTACTTCATCTGCGCGACTCCGTCCGCCTCTTCGGGTCGGGGAGCCTTCTTCCGGTCCCGAAAGCTGACCCAGCCGAGGTAAGCTACCAGGCCGAGGATCATCGCGATCCCCAGCACCAGCAGCATGTTCTGCCAGTCCGCCAGTTCATTGGTAGACATCTGTCCCTCCGCGTAGGTGGGGTTGAAGTATTCGGTTAGTTAAAACAGCAGCCCTGACAATATAATAATTTTGAAAAATAGTCAATGTTTTATACATTCCCCTGCCCCCTCAACCACTTCCCATCTTTCCCCAACCATTCGCCAATTGGGAACAATTCGCGCGAATCGGCGAATGCTTCGCGCCGCAAAATGACTGGAGAAACAGTCAGAAAACACAAGGAAGGAACAATTCGCGCGAATTGTTCCTTGCCGGCAATAATGAACCGTCAGTCAAAATTATCCAAAATCCGCCGAAAATCCCGGGGCATTTTCGCATTCAGCGAATACAAAACATGGCCTTCCTTTCCCCTGCTATCCAAAACATCCAGATTGTTAAGGATTATCAAATGCTTGGAAGTGGCTTTCGGCGAGATATCAATCTGCTCGGAAATTTCGCCAACACTCAAGGAGCTACTTTTCGACAAGAGCTTTATGATCTTCAGCCGGTTAACGTTGGAGAGCGCTTTAAAAACGATTGACCACCGCCTCATATTGTTTATCTAATTATACCACTTCCCATGGACCAATTCGCGCGAATTGGTCCATGGGTTGTTTTTCCACTTTATGCTTTTGCCCAATTCACGATTTCCTCAATTTGATAACCGAAGAACGGTGTCGAAGTCGTCGTCCTTTGCCGATTTGTTCCGCTTTTCAAAACCGCACGAGCGACACCGATGGAGAATTACGTACTCCCCGCTCTTATGCTCCGCTTGAACCGGCTCCATGAGTCCCCGGCATTGCGCCCCCCGGTCGCCGGGATTTACGTCGACGTGCTTGCTCCAAAGACACTTGGGGCAGTGGTTGGTGTAGCCGCTCCCCCGCACGAGGAAACCGCACTTTTCACAAGCGAAATCCTCCTTGGTGCGCTGGAATTTTTTCGGCATGACTCCTTAATTTTTCCTGCGGATTTCGAGCCAGTCGGGCACGGGAATAAAAGTAATATTTTCCCACCCGTCGATTTCTTGCTCGGTTACGTCATAATAGGCCTGATAGGCGTTTTCCACGCTTCCGTGGAGCGCCTTACTCCAGTCCAAGCCCAACGCGGCGGCTGCTTTCTTAAGCTCTCCTTCGTTTGAACCTTCAAGCTCAACGAAAGTTGGAATCCACGGCCAGGTATCAATGGTTACCTCCACTCCGTCCAATTTCCACTCCTCCCGCCTGGTTTCCTGATAAGCTTTAAGGTTAAAACCAACGGCGAGGAGTAAATCACAGGTCTTTTCAAAATCATCCACCACAACCGATATTTCTTTCATTCCTTCAACCGTTCTGTCCACGAGCCGCTTGTAAGAAAGGGTTATTTTGCCGCCTTCGTCGCGGACGCGAATCCAACCGCCGATTTTATAGAGCCGCGCATCGGGATAATCAAAAACTTTCCGCTTCATAAAACACTCGGCGTGAATCAATTTAGCTCCCCTTTCTTTCAACGTTTCCCTGAAAGATTCGGGATTTATATCCAAAAATTTGGCTTCAAACTCCACTTCCATAAATTTCATTGTGACGCATTTTTCGAAAACGGACAATCTAAAAATATCGAGCCCCCGGTAGTATGGAAACCACTCGGGGGCTCGGTGCGAACGTACGAGCTTCATCGCGATCAACTCGCGACGAGCCTGTAGATGTGAGGGGGCATGCGCCGGACGACTCCCTCCCTTCGCCACCACGCCTTGGATGAGCGGGTGCGGGGTTGGGCGGATTCCGGGCAAAACCACGGACCGTCCCCTTCTCCGAAGGCATCGGGATCCACGGGGAAGACCGTGATTCCTTCCCCTGCGCTTCCCCTCTCCGCCACTGCCACCTTCGTGTCGCGCAGGCAGCGGTCGAGGTGAGGAGTGGCGGCGACCACGAAGAGGTCGCCGATCTTGCGCCGGATCACCCAATCCACCGCTGACCTCGCTATCCGCAAGGTCGGCGGCGGATGGTCGAGGTCCTCCTCGACGTACTCGGCGTCCACCGCCCCAGGCAGGAACCGAATGTCCCGCTGGGTGAAGATGGGGGCGTCGAACGTGCGCGATGCCTTCTCGGCGATGCGTGCCAGACACCGGTTCGACGGAATGTCCGCCGGCGCCCCAAACGCGAAGGCGACGATGCCCGCGTTCTTCTTGTCCATGACACCACCTCCTTTCGAGGTCAGAACAGGATCTCGCTCATCTGGTCCTTCCTAGAGTGGGTGAAGGTTACTGAATATAAAATATAACTAAAATGACTTTCTGTCAATAAAAACACACAGGGCAAGCGATGTTCTTGCTTGCCCCGGTTAGCGCTTGGGCACGCCATTCCCTGCCCGATTCACGAAGGTCTCCAGATCGCAACCTGGGTGGATAACGAACCTTACGACGAACTTCGCCCCGCCGTTGCCGTCGGACGAATGTTCAACATCGATAACACGGGTGGGACTCATGCCCATATACTGAGCGCACGCGATTTTCTCCTTCTCCGCGAAGGAGAGTTCACCGTCGCCGTTCTGAGACATAATCGCCTCCTCCCGAGAGTTCTAATGTAATTATACTATTTCTTCCCAAGGCAAATCGGGTTTGCCGAAGTGGCCGTAAGCAGCGGTTTGGAAATAAATCGGCCGGCGAAGATTCAAACGTTCGATTATCGCCGCCGGACGGAAATCAAACTTGTCTTTCAAAAATTCGTTCAGGCACCTCCCCTCTTCGTCCTGGGCTTCAACCATCAGGGGCTCGGCCCGGCCGATGGCGTAAGAGACGGAAACGAGGCACTTTTTGGCAAAGCCTTTGTGAACGGCATTCTTCGCGACAAAACGGCACATATAGGCGGCGGAACGGTCCACCTTGGTTGGGTCTTTGCCGGAAAAACAGCCGCCGCCGTGGGGCGCAAGGCCGCCGTAGGTGTCCACCATTATTTTCCGGCCGGTAAGGCCCGTATCGGCCGCAAAACCGCCCTGCAAAAACTTGCCAGTGGGGTTTACCAAAATCTCCACACCGTCCAAATTATCCACAAGGGGCTTTATTAAATTTTCGGTAAGCGCTTCCTTTATTTGAGTCTGCTCCACCGAGGCGTCGTGCTGAGTACTCACAAGAATCTTAATCACTTTGTCGGCGTCCAAAGTCACCTGAGTTTTACCGTCGGGCCGGAGCCAGTCGAATTTCCCCGCCCGGCGCAAATCTTCCAAACCCTTGGCGAGCTTGTGAACCAAAACGACGCCCCGGGGCAGATATTCCGGAGTTTCGTCCGTAGCGTAGCCGTACATAATCCCCTGGTCACCGGCCCCACCGGTATCCACGCCCTGGGCAATGTCCGGCGACTGCTGGACCACGTTTACGATAATTTTCAAATCATCGGTGTAGCCGATGTCGCAGTAGACGCGGCGTGCAACTTCTTCATAATTCACTTTCGCTGTGGTCGTCACCTCGCCGCCCACAATCAAAAGACCGTGGCCGCCGAAGGTCTCAACGGCGACCCGGGACTTGGAATCCTGACGCAAACATTCGTCGAGAACCGCATCGGAAATCTGGTCGCAAACTTTGTCCGGGTGGCCGGAAGTGACGGATTCAACGGTGTAAATTTTCGGGGTATGGAACATAAAAATAAAATCTTTCCCGCTGAAGGAAAGAATGATAAGGCTTATCTTCCCCTAACAGGGCTGGATTTAGCACTTTGTCTGCCTCTTCGGCGGATAAGTTGTCGGCGGATCCACAGGCCAGTCCCCTCCCCGCACTCTTGATAACTATTAAATTGTTTAAAATATTATATCATAACGTAAAAAAGAAAAACAACTACTTGTAGTAAATCCGGTTTTCGATGCGGAAGTCGAAATAAGTGACTTTGTCGAAATCGAACTTTTCGTCCAGATTATCCAGGATTTTCTCCAGGTTCGACGGCATAAAGTTCAAATTGAACTGGAAAACAGGACCGGCGGCGGTTTTAATTTCCCATTCCTCGAGGGTGAGGTTTTTGACGACCACCCGGGAGATAACAAGACCGCGATCCCGCATAATTTCCCAGGTTTTAAAAAGATTCTCCCGCCAAACCGAATTTACGAAAAAGGGGTTTCCTAAAATAAGCGGTCGGTCGTTTTCGTCGCTCACTTTCAAAATCAGCGCCCCTTCCGCCTCCGGGGCCCGGGCGAAAATAACTCCATTGTCGTCAAAAGCGTAACAATCACCGGACTTTAAGCACCAAATGCCGGAGAAGTCGCGTTCCTCGGCTTTGACCGCAATCTTGCCACCGGTCAGATTCGTTTCCACCGACACCCGGGCAACGAGCGGCAGATTATCCAAGGTTTCGGGCTTGTCGCTGAATTCCCAGAAAAGAATGTTGTCCGGACCAAGAATAGAGAGAAACCCCGAACGGCCTATCATATCGGCGTTTAAGGCGGCAAGAAGGGTCTCCCGCGGCGTGTAGCGGGACTCCCCGACCTCGAAGCCCTTTACCTTAAAAAGGCTGGAATTGAGAACAAAATAGAAAGAGCCGATAAGAACCGCGCCGAGAACGAAAAAAGCGCCGGACCAGAGTAAGAATCTCCCCCGGACCCGCTTTTTTTTCTTCTCAAAGACGAACTCATCCATACCTCCATAATAAACCTCCGGCTTCCCTCAATCAACCAATTTCTACCTCTTTATTTCTTTCTTGCCAACGTATTTTTGGAGCGCTTTGGGAACTTTAACGGTGCCTTCTTCGGTTTGGTAATTTTCCAGGATGGCGATTAAAGTCCGACCGATAGCGAAAGCGGTAGCGTCAATCATATGAACGAATTCCGTTTTGTTGTTAAGCCGGACTTTGGTACCCAAACGACGAGCTTGATAATCGGTCATAAGATCAGCGGTATGCGTTTCTCTGTAACGATTCTCGCTCGGCAACCACGCCTCGATATCAATTTGCCTCGCGTCAGGCGCCCCCATATCGCCGGTACAAATTTCAACCACCTGATAAGGAATCTCAAGTTCCTGCATCAGATATTCCTGACAGGCAACGAAAAACTCCTGTTCTTTTCTCGAGGCTTCCGGTAAACAAAACGACTCCATCTCCAACTTATCGAATTGGTGCACCCGCAAAATCCCTTTTGTGTCCTTCCCGTAAGAACCGGCTTCCCGCCGAAACGAGGTGGAAAAACCAAGATATCTAATCGGCAAATCTTCTTTTGAAAAAACTTGATCCATATGCATCGGTCCTAAAGAGTGTTCCGCGCTTCCGACCAGATACAAATCATCGGAAGGTATATGATATCGTTCTTCTTTTGGCTCAAGACGAGCCATCTTTTTCATAACCTCGGCTTTGACCATTTGAGGCGGGATAACGGGAATAAAAGGCTTAACGCTTACATCTTCCAGGTTAAATCTCTTTGCTATTTTTGTAAGATCCTTTTCATTGCTGAGCGTCGCCAGCGTATATTGAACAAGGGCAAACTCCAATAGAGCCGCATCTCGCTTCAGATAACTAAAACGACTGCCCGAAACTTCGGCGGCGGTTTTCATGTCTATCAAATCAAGAGATTCGCCCAAGGCCAGATAGTCTTTGAACTTAAAATCAAAATCTTTTTTATTACCGACTTTGCGCAAGACCACGTTTCCTGATTCGTCTTTTCCAACCGGAACATCATCAAAAGGCAGGTTAGGAAGTTGCTCAAGAACCTCTTCCCGTTTTTTCTCGAGATCGTCGCGGTCGCTTTTAACCTCGGCAATTCTTTTCTTCAAAACGTGGGCGTGGCTCAAAAGATGGCTGCTTTTATCGCCGGCTATTTCTTTGGAAATTTTATTCTGTTCGGCTTGGAGCTTACCGAGCAACTCCGAAATCTCCCGCCACTTTTCGTCGAAACGCAAAAACCGGTCAACCAACTTCGGGTCAGTACCCTTTTTTTCTATCCCTTCTTTTACTTTTTCCGGATTCTGCCGGATTAGGTTTATATCAAGCATTTTTTTCGTAGTTGTGCATTACTTTTATCTCCGGCGTATAACCCAAATCACCAAGATGGCTTTCCAAATCTTCTTTTAAGGCGTACTGGTCGTAGCCGACGGCAATCACGTCCGGCTTGTACTTTCTCACCACGCCCCAGGTACCAGGGAGCTCGCCGCTTGTTACGATTTCGTCAACCTTATCCTCTTCTTTTAGATTAGCAAATCTCTCGGCCAGGTTTATCTTCGGCAAATGACCCTTGAGACGCTCGACAATGCGGTCTTCGGGGATGACGGCAATAAGATAATCGCCATGCCCCCTTGCTTCCCTCAAAAATGCCCGGTGGCCTTCGTGAAGGCCGTCAAACGTGCCAAATACCATTACCTTCCTCATTTTTCCCTCATTAGCGGAAAGATGACCGTTTCTCTTACTGGCTTGTCCATTAAAACCGCGAAAAGCCGTTCGGACATGCCGAAACCGGCCGAAGGCGGCATACCGTACTCCATCGCCCGCAGATAATCCTCGTCGAGCCGCTGGGCTTCCTTGTCCCCTTCGGCCCGCAATTTCATCTGCTCTTCAAAACGCTTGCGCTGGTCAATCGGGTCGTTCAATTCCGAGAATCCTTTGCCGAGTTCGGTGCCAACGGCCATTATCTGGAATCTCGCCACCCGCCCCGGATCGCGGGACAAGCGCTTGGCGAGCGGTTCCACTTCAACCGGCGGGTCAACGAGAAACGACGGCTCCACGATTTTCTTCCGGGCGGTGTTTTTGAAAATAAGGTCGATGAGCCGACCCTTGCCGGCGCCTTTCTCGGGTTCCAACCCCAGCTTACGGGCTTTATCGAGAAGATCGCTGTGAGTCGCATGCTTCAAATCAAGACCGGTTTCCTTTTTGAAAATTTCATAATAATCCACTCTCTTCCAAGCCTCGCCCCAGTTAATTCTTTCTCCGTACGCTTCCGTCTTCAGGCCGCCGCAAACTTCTTTTATCACGTGTTTGTACAGCTCCTCGGTGAATTCCATCATGTCGTTGTAATCGACGTAAGCCCAGTAACATTCCATCTGGGTGTAATCCTGAAGATGCTCCTTGTCTATTCCCTCGTTGCGGAAAATCCTTCCAATTTCATAAACTTTTTCGTAACCGGCAACCAAAAGTTTCTTCAAGGGCAATTCAAGGGAAATCCGGAGATAAAAATCCCGGCTTAAGGCGTTCATATGGGTCGTAAACGGCTCGGCATCGCCCCCACCCGGAACGTTTTCCAAAACCGGAGTTTCCACTTCCAGAAATTCCGCTTTTTTCATGAAGGTTCTGACCGCATTCCAGAATTTGTCCTTCTTGACGAACATTTCCCGGACCTCCGGGCGGAGAAGAATATCCAAATACCTTTCCCGCAGGCGCGTCTCGACATCTTCTATCCCGAACCATTCGGTCGGGAGCGGCCGCAAGCTCTTGGCGATGATTCTTATCTCCTTCACTTCCAAACTCTTTTCGCCGCTCTGGGTTTTCATCACCTCGCCTTCGGCTTCCACGAAATCGCCGACGTCCAAGGTTTCCTTGATGAGTTCGAAGTTGCCGGTTTTCTCGCCGCTTAAAACGAGTTGAAGACGGCCCGAACCGTCGTCAATCGGCGCAAATATTATTTTCCCCTGGTCCCGCCGGGCCATGACCCGGCCGGTCACCGAAGCTTTTTTTCCTTCGAATTTGCCGAAGTTCTCGGTTACTTTGCCCAAGGAAAAATCGCGTTTTACCTTGGCCGGGTAGGCGGATTCAACGCTTTCGTACTTTTCCAATTTCTGCCGCTTTTCCCTTATTAAGTCCTCTAACATGAAACCTATTTATTCAATAGATAAGATTTTATAGCCCTTGACACCGGCGGCGGTTTCGATCTTCACGACGTCGCCGACTTTCTTGCCCAAAATTGCCCGGCCGAGCGGCGATTCGTTGGAAATCAGGCCCTTGACCGGCGAAGCCTCGTTCGAACCGACAATGGTATATTTCACCTCGCTCTTGTCGTCTTTCTCGAGTTTTACTTCGGAACCGATTCTTACGGTAGCCGCCCCGACCGATTTCTTGATGATGGAAGCGTTGCGGATGATTTCGTTCAACTCGCCAATCCGCCCTTCAAGCTTGGACTGGGCAAACTTGGCTTCCTGATATTCGGAGTTTTCCGAAAGGTCGCCGAGTTCCTTGGCTTGTTTCAGGCGCTTTGCTACCTCGCCTCGGCCGACGGTTTTCAATTCTTCAAGTTCCTTTTGAAGTTCGTCGTAGTGTTCCTGGGATAAATAAGTAATTTCCATAAATTGACTTTTAACTCATAACTTATAACTTATGACATCGGTGTTATTAGTCATTAGTTATCAGTTATTTGTCAAACCTAAACGGTTTTTATAGTACCATAAAAAAACGTCGTAAGCTATGGGCACGGTGTTTAAACTCCCCTCCCGGGCGTCCTCAACGAGAATCAGAACCGCGATTTCGGGGTCTTCGTAGGGAGCGTAACCGACGAAGAAAGCGTTCAATTTTTCGTTGTTCAAAACCTGAGACGTTCCGGTTTTGGCCGCCACATTGATGGGAAGAGTATCGAGCATCACCGCCGTGCCGTAGGATTTTTGGACGGCATCCCTCATTCCTTCCTGAACCACCTGTAAACTGCCGCCAATCTCGCCGCTTAAATCCCTGATTACTTCGGGGCCCCCGCCCAAGTCCGCTACTCTCGGTTTGTAGAAAACGCCGTCGGCGGCAATGGCACTTATAAAATTCAAAAGCTCAAGCGGAGTAATGAGAAGGTCGCCCTGGCCGATTGAAATGTTGTAAGTGTCGCCGAGCCGCCAGGGTTCGCCCGTCGCTTCCTCTTTCCAGGCCGGAGTCGGCAAAAAGCCGCTCTCTTCGCCAGGCAGGTCAATACCGGTTTTTTCATTCAGGCCGAATTTCTGCCACCATTCCCGCAAGCGTTCGATGCCCAAACCCAGCTGGTCCTGAAATCCGCCGCCAACTTCATAAAAATAGACGTTTGAGGAACGGGCAAGAGCGGAACGGACGTCCACCCAGCCGTGGGCTTTCCAATCCAAAAACCGGCTGGGAGAATCGGGATTGTAGGGATTCGGCACCTCGATAAACCCTTTGGAAAAAATCTGTTTCTCCGGACTTATGACTCCTTCGGAGAGAGCGGCAGTGGCGTGAAGCGGCTTTATCGTCGAACCGGGAGTGTAAAGACCGCTTATTGCCCGGTTGAAAAAGGGCCGGTCTTTGTCATTTAAAGAAAGAGCCGGGTCCGAAGCGTCAACGCCGGGAATATTGAAAAGCGCCAAGACCTCGCCGTTTTTGGGATTCAAGGCGATGCCCACTCCCACACTCCGACCGAGTGTTCTCAATCCTTCGGCGAGACGGTTGTAAAAGTACTCCTGAAAATCGGCGTCAATGAAAGTTTTCAAATCCTCGCCGGCTTCTCCCAAAACCAAAGCTTCTTTGTCCTTGATGTCGCCCAGAGCGTCGCGAAGATAAACCTCGCGGCCGTTTTCGCCCCGCAGGCGGCTGTCGTAATAAACCTCGATGCCGGCTTTGCCGACCTCGTCGTCAATAAAAAGTTCGGGATTGTTATTCAAGTCATCCTGGTCGGCAAGACCGACGAAACCGAGAACATGGGAAAAAGCTTTGGGGTCGCGGTAAACCCGGCTAAAGGACGATTCGATACGAACACCGGGAAAATTATTGGACTCCAAGGTGGCAATCTCGGTGTGGTCGGGTTCGCTCTTCAATAAAAACTTTTCGCTGAAATGCCAGTCTTTTTCCTTGAGTTTCGATTCGAGTTCTTCCTTGTTCAAACCGAGGGTTCGGGTTACGATCTCTAAAACCTCCGCTCGCTCCTCTATGCCGTCCGGAAGCTCATGAGGAACGAGGAAAACGTTCAGAACGGGGTCGTTGGTAACGAGCGGCACGCCGAACCGGTCGAAAATAATGCCTCGCGGCGCCAGTTCCTGAAGCGAATAACTCATATTGGCCAAGGACCTCGTCCGGTAAAAATCGTGGTTGGTAAAAGCCAAATTCAAAAGCTGAAAAACCGTGGCGGCGGCAAGGAGAAGGACAACCGCCCAAAAGCCCCGGAAAACCTGCGAGCTTAAAGGCACTTCGATTAAATCGTCTTCCCGAAGGTGATCGGCCAAAATATCTTCCAAATTTACCCCGGGTTTCTTCATGCTCTTCTTGAGAATAGGCGCCCGTAAACGACCCAAAGCAAAATTCCGAGCGCCAGGTTATAGACAATCTCCA
Organism: Candidatus Jorgensenbacteria bacterium; assembly: GCA_043797305.1. Classification (GTDB taxonomy): domain Bacteria; phylum Patescibacteriota; class Minisyncoccia; order UBA6257; family GWB1-50-10; genus CAZGHF01. The sequence goes on along the minus strand of JAZDPW010000021.1, from coordinate 5,274 downwards.
TAAAAATCAAAGCATAAGGCAAATCAAAATTGAACAAATTAACAACGTGATAGAAAAGAAAAGTTCCCACTGCAATGCCAATCAAAAAATCGTAGAAACGGTTGCCGGTCATGAAAGATTTCAAAAGGTAAAAGACAAGAACCACGAGCAAAACGCCCCAAACTCGCAAAAGCCAGAGCGGGTCGAAAAGAACGGTAAGAACCGCGGATACGGCAAGCAAAATACCCAAGAACCGGAACTTATCCGCCTTGACGGCGAAAAAAAGAAGAGCGATGAGAAAAAGATTGGGATTTACTCCGGCAATGCTCAAAAATTGAAATTGCCCCAAAAAGAAAAGAACGGCAACTAAGGCAACGGCGGGCAAAACTTTCATGGGTTATTAGGGAAAATTTATAACGACCAAAACCTCGGTCAAATCGTCAAGGTTGTAAAGAGTGTTGATTTTAGCCGTAAGCCAGACGTCATTTAACGCCGGCGTCACTTCTTCTATCTCGCCCAGCAGAAGTTCCAGCGGGAATTCGGGCGAAGTGTTCAAAACCCTGTCTCCGGGCGAGACCGCCGATTCCTTCGAAATGAGGGTAAGAATAGGAGTTACTCCGCCTTCAAGAAGTGCCTTCGTTACTTCACCAACGACAACGCTTGAACGCCAACCCGGGTCGAAAATCGTCTCCACCACGCTCTGCCTTCCGAAAACTTCGCTTACCTTGCCGAGAAGAACTCCTTCCCGTGCCAAGACCGGCATCCCCTCGCGGACACCATCCTCTTCTCCCAAGTTTATGGTCACAAGGCGGCGGTCGTTGAATGGATAGCGCGAATAAATTTTTGCCGCCGCGTAAGAATCGCTTATGGTTTCGCTTTTACCCTCGAGCGCCTCAAGCTCGGTTTTAAGAACCAGATTTTCGAGTTGGAGCGCTTCCAACTTTTCGTAATCGAGGGAATGAATAAGTCCCGAGAAACTTAAAATCTCGTTCCGATAAAAAAATGCCGCCGCGACAAAAAGAAGAATCAGCAGAATTCCCAAAAGAAATCGCGGAGACCTGTTCATCTTAGATCTTTAAAGTGGGAAAGTTATCCAAAAGATGGCGGTATTTATCGAATTTTTCAACTATTACGCCCGTGCCGCGGACGACGCAGGTTAACGGTTCGTCAACGAGTTTGACCTCGACGCCGGTTTCCCTCTCGAGCAGTTCGGGAAGACCCCGGAGCTGACTCATACCGCCGCACATATAAATGCCGTTTTTGTGGATGTCGCCGACAAGCTCGGCCGGCGAAGATTCAATGAGGTCTTTAAGGCCCTCAACGATGAACTTCAAGGATTTCGAAAGCCAGCTTCTCACCTGATTGTCTTTTACCACCGTTTCCCGCGGCAGGCCGGTCGAAACGTCTCTTCCTCTTACCGCAATATCCAGGCGTTCGGTCTGGGGCATAGCCGTTCCGACCGCCACTTTTATTTCTTCGGCCGTCGGCTCGCCGATATGAAGCTTCAATTCGTCCCGCACCGCTTTTACGATTTCATTGTTCAGATAGTCGCCGGCAATCTTAAGGCGCTTGGAAGTAACGATGCCGTTCATCGAAATAATGGCCATGTCGCTCGCCCCCGCTCCGATATCCAAAACGAGATAAGCGGTCGGTTCTTCGATGTTGAGCTGGCTGCCCAGGGCGGCGGCAAGAGGCTGTTCGACGAGATGAACTTCGTTGGCGCCCGATTCCTTAATCAAATCCTCAACTGATTTCCGCTCAACTTCGGTAAGATTGGTCGGCACGCCGACCACCACCCGGGTTGACCAGGACCAGGGAATACGGGGACTTTTCATGAATCGCTGGACCATTTCCCGGGCCATTTCGAAATCGGCAATGATGCCGTGAACGACCGGCCGGGCAACGGTAATGTGAGCCGGAGTGCGGGAAAGCATTTTCTTCGCTTCCGTGCCGTAAGCCACTACCCGGTTCGTGCGGTTGTTGAAAGCGGCAATCGACGGCTCGTTCAAAACCACGCCGCTCCCGACGAGATATATCTGAGTGGTGTCGGTTCCCAAATCTATGCCGATATTTTTTTTGAAAGTCATATTAATAACTTATAACTATTAACTGATAACTTTTAACAGTTCTTCCAACTTCATCAATTTCGCCTTGTCCTCGTTTCTTTTCTTGACCTCGATTTTATCCTGCACAGCCGTTTTTTCGCTCACAACCAGGCGATAAGGAATGCCCAAGAGGTCGGCATCGGCGAACTTTTCGCCGGCGGACACTTCTGTTCGGTCGTCGTAGAGCACGTCTACCCCGGCTTTAACAAGTTTATTGTAAACCTCATCGGCTTCCTTTTTCAATTCCGGCGTCGCCTCCCCGACCAAAAGAAGATGAGCCCGGAAAGGCGCAACCGACTCGGGCCAGATAATTCCGTCTTTGTCGTGATAAACCTCAACTACCGTCCCCATCACCCGGCCAAGACCGATGCCGTAGGAACCCATCACCACATATTCCTTTTTACCCTCCTCGGTCGCAAACTGGAGATTGAAAGCCTCGGAATACTTGGTGCCGAGCGGGAAAATATTGCCGACTTCGACGGCTTTGATTTTCTCAAGCACCCCGTTATCGCATTTGGGGCACCTTTCTTTGGCTTTTTGCTTGGAAATTTCCCTGTTTTCGGCAAAACCGCAAAGCCGGCAGAGGATAACTTCGTCTTCGCCGGCTTCCGTTTCCACCTGGAATTCATGGGTATCCGACACCGTAAAATCGCCGCCGGCGGCGGTGGTGTAAATCGCTTTCAGGCCGCACCGGCTGAAAATCTTGAGATACGCCTTTTTAACCTCCTCGTAATAGCGGAAAAGGTCGTTTTCGGAGGCATGAAAGCTGTATAAATCCTTCATCGTGAACTCCCGCCCCCGCAAAAGGCCCGATTTGGCCCGAGGTTCGTTCCGGAACTTGGTCTGAATCTGATAAGCGTAAAAGGGCAGGTCCTCGTAGGAACTTATGTATTTGGAAGCGATTTCGGTCAAAACTTCTTCATGACTCCAACCGAGAACGAAATTGGAATCTTTTTCTTTCTTTCCTTTGGCTTCGAAACCGACTTCCACGTCCCAGCGGCCGGACTTATCCCAATATTTTTTCTCCACCATGGCTGGCATGAATAATTCCTTGCCGCCGATCAAGTTCATTTCCTCGCGGATGATTCCGGCAATCTTTTGGATTACCCGCCAGCCCAAAGGCAGATAGGTGTAAACTCCGGCCGAGTTTTTGTAGACAAAACCGCCCCGCGTTAAAAGCTTGGCGTTCACACTCACCTCGTCCTTGGGCGCTTCTTTTAGGGTTTTCGTAAAAAGCTCAGATTGCCGCATTTACCCCATTCTATCAAAACAAATGGAGGCTTACAACTAAACCACCTCCCGGAGATAACAATCCCTGCAATAAACGATTGAGGCGTCTTCTTCCCGATAATTAGTCCGAAACGAAGTACCGCATTTGCCGCATTTCCTCCCAACCAAATTCATTTGCCAAACCCATTGTTTTACTTTCTCCTCTATGCGGCAAAACGGACAGCGGCGGGGCAAAGGTAAATTGTGATGTTTTAAAAATTGGAGCTCTTGCCGGGTAATACGATAGCCGCGCGAGCACGTTGCGCACCCGATGACTTCGTTAAGAATCTTTTCGTCGGCGTCCCGGATATGGTCCGGTAAATCTTCCGCGCTTTTCGTCGTTTTATATTCACTTGGCGAATATTCGAACCAACTGAGACCTTTCTTCAATACTTCTTCCTTGCTCATCGGATAAAACATGTGAGCGAAAGTGTCGTTGTAATCGTGAGGAGAAACGGTCATAGGGAAAAACTCTCCGTATTCCCGCCGCTCTTTCATCTGGGCGATTATCTTCTTTCTCGTTTCATCGAACTCGTTCTTGCCGTACTTTTTGTTCAAAATACAGTACTCCTTACTGCGCAAACCGATACAACCGAACAGATTAGCGCCGCTCATGCAGCTTTTCGAGTATTCCACGTGATGGCTGCTGTGAACATCCTGACTGAATCTCACATCGGAAACGCTGTTGCCAACCGTAATTCCTTCGTAAATCCTTTCTGCTCCTTCTCCCCAATCGGTATAATCATAGCTGTCTTTCACCGACGGGTTTTTAATAAGCAGCATGTATTTGCAATTCTCGCAATAACCGGAATCATAACACTCCTTGCAGTTCTTTGAATAAAAAACGTAACTGCCGGTGCAATTTTCGTTAAACATATAATCGTAGGCCGGATGAGGAATCGTTCTTTTCCAGACGGCCTCGGACTTGGACTTCATTTCCTGATAAACCCTGTAAGAACCGAAGTCAATGCCCTTCAGTTTATTTTCGTATTCTTCTTTCGTAAGCTGCTCGTTGAAAAAAACATACTTTTTGTTCCGGAGACTCGCCGAACCGAAACAATGCTCGATGTTCCGCGCGTCCCGGATAAAATAGCAGTCTAATGAAGTATGGACGTTGCCTCGCGAGCCGTGCACCCGATTATTCCGAAATCCATTCATACTGTCGTAACACTCTTCACAATCCCAATAAACGCTGCAGTCCAAAAGCGACTTATCCCGCGCCAAATAGAAACCGTGCATGCAATCTTCGTCGTAATCGGAATAGAAAATGAGATAGCAATTCTTGGCGTGATCACAGTGATTGGTAAATGGCGAAAGCTCGGTGGCCGACTTGCTGATTGCAAGCCCTCTAAGCGGTACTTTGTGCATTTGCTCGTTGAACTGATCGAAAAACGAGCGGGAGAAATCGTAATCTACGGCGTATTCCTCCGGATCCCATTTATCCGACAACCAGCACTCCGGACAATAGACGGTGTACGACGCATCGGGCCGGTACATGGAAATTTTTTCTTCTCCACATAAATCACACTTGCGCTTGTATAAACGGAACGCTTTAAACCAAGCCAGCCGCCGTTGCAGTCGGCATTTCGGGCAAAAAGTCGGCGGCGGGACATCTATTTTCTTGTAGAAATTGAGGTCCTCCAGTTCAATTGTGAACTGATTCTTGCAATTCTGACATTGTTTTGTTTCTTGGCTCATGGCTCTTTATTCATTTTAAACCACCTCGGCGTTGTAGCATTGTTCACAATAAACAATTTCCTTTCTTTCGGGAGAATAGGAGGTCTCAAACTTGTTTGGACACTTCCCTGCTCCGTGAGGGTGATTGGCAACGTTATGATAAACTCCGTTATCGGATTTTTGACCGGCGCATTTACAGGAACCCTTCCAAAGTTTCGGCAGATTCCGCTGGGCAAATCTCGCC